>JAUIBR010000048.1 GCA_030427705.1 bacterium
ACGGTGGGCGGATGTTGCAACACGATGACCTGACCCACTCCCTCGGGGTCATCCATCAGCCGCTGACGAGCTTGTTGCTGATACGCCAGGGCTTGCCCGTACGGGACGACTCCCCAGCGTGTCAGCTCTAGCTCAGTCATGCTTGAATCGAGTCCACGAACGCTTTGTCGACTACCGGAACGGTAAACGTCTGAGTCGTGGTGCCGATTCCTGCTTCAACAAGCAGTCCCGCGAGTCGCTCGCCGTCGATGATCGAGACATTTGCCTCACCATTCTTGCGTGCTTCGCGGATGGCGTCTTTGCCGGTGTCGCCCAGGTGGAACAGGACCGCTTCTTCAGCGCTATAGTGTTCCAGAACGTCACGGAGCTCGGAAACATCGTCAGCCGAAACTTCGATGTCTTGGTCGCAGACCAACTGGATGCAGACGCGGGCTTCACTGAAGCCTTTGCGCCAATCAGCGGTGAAGAACACATCGCCTTCCGCGGTGCGCTTTGCGACCTTCAGATTGTTGTAGTCCTGCCCTTCAAGCAACTGAACGACCAGCACCTCGACCGCCTCTGGCTTGGCGGTTTGAAGCGCTTCTGCCAGGGTCGATACGGCCTCTTTCGCCATCTCGCTCACGCTCGAACGGATGGTCGCTTCTGCTTTGGATGCTTTTGCGGAGAGGCCCCACTCAACCAGACCCCAAACGCCTGCGCCGTAAGACGAGAACGTCGGACGGCGACCAGCTTTGATTTCGGTCTGAATAGCCGTTGCGATGGCCGTGTTCACGGTCGTCGCAGGCTGATGTGTGTGGAATTTGACCAACTTCTTATCGAAGACGGCATCAGCCAAACGTCCCGCGGCCATTGGATTGCCGCTGGACCGCAGCGCTGCTTCAGCTGCCGCAGCAACGGAATCATAACGCTCTTGTGACGAATCGTTGTTCGAGTCGTTGTTGCGACCCCGTCCACGACCTCGGCCACGTCCGCGACCACGTCCACGTCCACGCTTCTCGCCGTCATCCGAATTGTCCGAGTCTTCCGATTTCTGGTTACTGGACTTCGCTTCAGCGGCTTCGCCATTCTTGTTGTTACGTGAGCGGCGGCGCTTTCGGCGAGGCTGCTCGTCTTCTGCTTCTGGTTCCGACTTCGCTTCCTGCTTTTCTTCAGGTTCCGAGTCCTCTTTGCGACCGCGTCCACGGCCACGTCCACGACCGCGTCGGCCCCGGCTTCGACCGCGACGACGGCCACCCGATTCCTCGTCCGAGTCATTCTCGTCGGCTTGCGCCTCGACTTCCTCGACCTCTTCAGCTGGCTCTTCGACTTCTTCAGCGTCGGACGCTTCGGACAGATCTTCTTCCTCGGCCTTTTCTGCGTTCAGTCGCTCAGCGACATCGTCGCGAAGCACAAAAACGCCAGGACGCGTGCGCAAAATCCAACTTTCGTTCTCACGCTTAAGCTCTTGCTCAAGACGCGTTTCCATCGTGGATTCTGGGGATTTCCCAATATGCGAGAGTAGTTCGTCGCGGATAGCGACTTCGGTGATCTTTTTGAAGTGCAATGGTCGCCCAGAACGGCGCAGCACTTCTACGGCAGCTTCATAAAACGTCACGAAAACCTCCTCATGACAAATGAGGACGTTCGCGATCACTAACGTCGTCACGGCGTCTGCTTATGCAGCCACCGGTATTTCTTACAAAGTCACACCGTTGCCTATCTCAAGGCCCCACCGTGACGTTGTCGTAAATCTCTTGGCGTGCTCGATCTGGCCGGGCCGTTTGTTTGACGCGACCGTCTCGACGTCATGCCTGACACCCGTTGGGGTGATCGTCGAGTCCTCTAACCAAGCGGCAAAATACCGCAATCTATTATCAAACCCCTTTCGAGGCTTGGAATTCCTTTTAACCGCGGGGTTTTTCGTGAGCAGTGCGCACAAATAACTACACCTCGGTAATGGTCGCACTATATTCGTGCGCCAACCGAGGCGTCAATTAATTTCGCGTGGACCGCTGTCGATTCGAATTCGACCATCACCAATAGTGGGTGAGGCCAAAGGACAGTGCGGTTTTCTTTACTTGAGACCGTAGCGCTTACGGTGTCGCTCAACACGTCCTTCAGCATCCAGAAGCTTCTGCTTGCCGGTGTAGAACGGGTGCGAGAATGCGCTGATGTCCAATTTAACAACGTAGTGCTCTACGCCGTCGATTTCACGCGTTTCCGAAGACGTAATCGTCGACTTCGTTACAATTTCATGTTCCCCGTCAACAAAAACGACAGGGTGGTATTCGGGGTGGATGTCCGGTTTCATTACATTATCTCCTAATCCATCCATTCTCAGGGCGCGTGGTTCTAGCCGAACTACTGGGGGAGATCAAGGTATTTGTGTCAGCTTGATAGAAGATCAACTGCGAGATACCTTATTCTGGCAATCCAAGACGGATGTTAATGCACGTCAGACTCTTCATATCGGTCCTGCTCCTTGGCGCACTCAGCGCTTGCGCGAGCAATGATATCGATGCCCCATCGAATAATAAGGTCGATCAGGGCTTCAATAACTTCAATTCCAACAACGACATGCCGCCAGATTCCTCACCCGACATGGGCGAAGAAGATATGGAAGACGACATGATGGTGACGGGACCAGGTGAGTTTAAGATCGTCGAAGATCGCAGCCGTGACACCATCGTGCTACGCGGCACGATCCTGACTCCCTCAGGCCCATTGGACGGCGAAGTGGTGATCAGCCCACCGATCATTGCCTGTGTCGCAGCCGATTGTTCAGATGCGTCTGGCTACGACGACTCTACAATCATCGACACCGATGGCGTCATCTCGCCTGGCCTGATCGATTCGCACAACCACATTACCTACAATTTCCTTCCGGAATGGGATGCCGGAGGCCGAACGTTTGGCAACCGCTACGAATGGGCGGACGACCCAAGTTACGAAGAGCACATCCTGCCATTCTCAAAGAATCGCTCACGTGGAACGCACTTCTGTCCAGCCGCTCGCTGGGGCGAAATGCGGTCGTTGATCAATGCCACGACCACCGTTCAAGGTCAGAGCCAGAGTCAAAACTGCATCGATGGCGGTGCCAGAAATGCAGACCACGAACACCTGCTCCAATATGACCACATGCGTACAACCATCGGGTCAGTGCGGGATATCAACGACGCCGACGCGCAGAACTACATCGCCAGCTTCACCGAGGCTGTCGAACCGACCACTCGACTTGCTGTTCACATGGCCGAAGGCGTTAGCGGCAGCAATATCGAGCTTGAGTTCGGCTCGTTCGCAGGGCGTGACACGCGAAACAACCGACATCAAGGCGTCTCGCTCTTGAACCAAACCTCGATCCTCATCCACTCCTTGGCCGTCACGGACACCGAAATCGGCGAGATTCGAGACAATGAAGCAAAGGTCGTTTGGTCGCCTTCCAGCAATTTCGTCCTCTATGGCCAGACCGCCAATATAGAGCGCATGCTTGAGCTTGGAATCACCGTGGGCATCGGTCCTGACTGGACGCTTTCCGGCGAGGACAACATTCTTGGCGAAATGCGCTATGCCCTGGACTACGCAAATCAGACAAACCTCAACATCTCGGCACAAGACATCTGGGAAATGGCAACATCGCAAGGCTCTGAAGTCGTTGGGCTGTCCGACTACATTGGAACCATCGAGGTCGGAAAGATCGCTGACATCGCGGTCTTCCCAAAAGGAAACGACCCGTATCAAGCCGTCATCGACTCCCGCGCTGAAGATGTTCTCTTGGTTTTCCTAGGCGGCACAGCCGTGTACGGGGAAGCCGTCGCTCGTGTTCCCGTGGGCCGGGACGAATTCTGCGAGGTCGCCGATGTTTGTGGACGAAGCAAATTCGTCTGCATGGCCGAACAGGACGTGCCAAACGCATTCCTAACCATGGCTGAGACCGAGCAACAGCTGGTCGACATTCTCGAAGGGACCGGCTTCCCTGCCGACGAACAATACGGCCGCGGCGACGATCTGCTGCCCCTGTGGAGCTGCGAGTAATTTCGAACTCGCTACTCGGCGTTTGATTGGCTAACCTCTAAGAATCATGGCGGAAATCCACAGCGTACTGAGGGATGTGGCGAACGCCTCCGCGGAGGCTATTGCGTTTGTCGATGCGGCGGATGAGCTGATCGCCACGTCTCCATCCTTCGAGGCATTCGTCAAAGACGGATTCCGCCTGAATGAACCAGAAACATGGGCTATCTACCACGTCACCCAAACGGCGATATCAGGCGGTGTGACACAATTCCGGGTTCGGCCCAAGCTCTCGGATGCAATCTTCGTGGATGCGTTAGAGAAGCTCTTGGACCCAGTCATGATCGTCGACCGCGACGGCATCCTCGAATGGACAAATGTAGAGTGGAAGAAGTCCGACGTCGGTCTCAAGTACCTGGACACGCTTGCCGATAGCTACCGGCACGTCGCCGAAAAGTACTTAGAACAAACCATGGAGCAGGAGAAAGTCATCGTCTGCCCGCCTTCGATCGTGGAATTGGGCGGCTCCCGGTATTGGTTTCGGGGACGCATGGTCCCAATTATCGAAGACGGTGCGCTAAAACACGTCGCCGTCTTTGCGCAGGATATCACCGATCATATGGAGGCAGTCGCCTCGTTGGAGATTAGCGAAGCTCGCTATCGCATGCTGCTCTCAAACGCGAGCGAGATGTTGCTCGTCTTCACGCCGGACATGGTACTTCGATATGCCTCAGAAAACGCATCGACGTTCTTGGGATACGAACCTGGCGAGGACTTGCCGGTAAGCCCGCTGGCGTACGTCCATACAGATGACACGGGATTCATTCGCGAACAGTTCGACCGCGCCGTCGAAGCGCCAGGCAGGCAGGTCAAATTCGACGCTCGGATTCGGCAGAAAGACCACACGTACGCGGACTTCGAGATCCGGATGCAGCTGGTATCCAGCGACGAACCCGTCATCCTTGTGGCGGCCCGAGATGTGACTCATCAACGGGAGGCGGAGCAGTTGCGACAGGGGCTCATCCGTGCAGACAAACTTGCTGCTATCGGACAACTGGCTGCAGGCGTCGCGCACGAAATCAACAATCCCGCGACCTTTATCTATACCAACCTGTACATCTTGAAGGACTACGCTCAGGAGTTCACGCGGATGCTCTCCGAGGTTCAGGACTTTGCAAAGGACCTTGGGCCAGAAGAGTTGGCGTTCTTCGAGACGTTTTTTGCTGAGAACGAGATTGCCCACCTACTCACTGAAATGACGCGGATGTTGGACACCAACCTTGTGGGCATGGACCGCATTTCGATGATCGTACGCGATCTTCGAACGTTCTCGCGGGACGACTCCGACGAGGTTGGGCCGGTCAACATCAATGACCCCATCGAGACTGCGACCAATATGGTGCGCAATCACGCCAAGCACGTGAGCGAATTGGAGTTAGACCTGCAGGAAGTGCCGCTGATTTTTGCTGACCAAGGAAAGCTCACACAGGTCATGATGAATCTGTTGATGAACGCAGTACATGCGGTCAGCGACCAGCCGGACCCTAACAAGATTACGGTGCGTTCCCGAACGGATGGTAGCTCGGTTATGGTTGAAGTTGAGGACACAGGTTCTGGCATCGACGAGAGCCTGCACGAGATCATCTTTGAGCCCTTCTTCACGACCAAGCCTCCAGAGCACGGTACTGGCCTTGGACTCTGGCTCTGTCGCGAGATCGTACGCAAGAACCGGGGCGTGTTGGCCTTCGACACCGAGTTGGGCGAGGGCACTACGTTCCGAATGACCTTTCCAACATCAGCCCCAATCATCGAACACATGCCGACCTCGCTGGGTGACGAAATCTCATCCGTACTCGCGGCCAGAATACTAATGATCGACGATGATGAGTTGGTCTTGGGAGCATATGAACACGCGCTGGGGCGTGAGCACGACCTGGTGCTGGCACACGGCGGAGCAGCCGGAATCGAAGAGCTGGAACGCGACTCACACTTTGATCTGGTGGTCTGCGACCTCGTGATGCCGGATGTGGATGGCCCCGCATTCTATGATCACGTGGCAGAAGAGCATCCCGACTTGTTGTCGCGGCTTTTGTTCTGTTCCGCAGGCGCGAAGACCTCCCGCACGCGAGCGTTTTTGGACAAGCATGACGTTCAGATCGTCGGTAAGCCCATCACGCCCAATCAACTGCAGAAGTTCGTGCGAAACACCCTTCAAGAAACAAACTAGGGTGCCGCAGCAATGCTGGCGACACCCTAGAGTCTGAAAGCAGCGATTGTGAGATTAAGTGGTGCGCTCGAACAGGGCTGCTGCGCCCATTCCACCACCGATGCACATGCTGACGATTCCGTAACGTCCGCCGGTCTTCTCAAGCGACCGAAGAAGCGTGCCCGTCATACGCGTTCCCGAGACACCAAGCGGGTGACCGAGCGCGATGGCTCCACCGTGGATATTGAGCTTCTCTGGTGGAACACCCAGCTCTGCGCCGCAGTAAGCAGCCTGCGCTGCAAATGCTTCGTTGATTTCGAACAGGTCGATATCGTCGATCGAGAGACCTTCGTGCTCAAGAAGCTTGCGAATCGCTGGGACGGGACCGATACCCATGATTTCCGGTGGAACACCAGCCACCTGGAATGCTCGGTAAACACCGAGAATCTCAAGGCCGAGTTCCTCTGCCTTTTCACGCGACATAAGCACAACAGCTGCTGCACCGTCGGTCAGTGGCGATGCGTTACCTGCCGTAACCGTGCCCTTCGGATTGAAGGCCGGGCGAAGTTTGCCCAAGACCTCTGCCGTCGTCGTCGGACGAGGACCGTCATCCTTGTTGGCGGTGACTTCCTTCCAGTGACCTTCCTTGTCGATCACCTTCGTCTTCACGTCGATGACTTCGCCTTGGAGGAAACCGGTTTCCCACGCATCCACTGCCTTCTTGTGGCTGATGTACGCGAATTCGTCCTGCGTCTCACGCGAGACATTATTCTGTTGTGCAACATTCTCAGCAGTCGTTCCCATTGGCGTGTAAATCTCAGGGATTTCCGCCATGGCTTCTGGTGCTGCCGAGAATTTGTTTCCTGACATAGGCACCATCGACATCGACTCCGTACCGCCAGCGATGCCGACGTCGATCTGTCCAAGCATAATGCGCTCAGCAACGATCGAGACGGTCTGCACACCGGAGCTACAGAAGCGGTTTACGGTCATTCCAGGGACGCTCGCTGGCAAACCCGCCATCATCGATGCGATGCGCGCCACGTTCATTCCCTGCTCGCCCTCTGGCATTGCGCAGCCGATGACAACGTCGCCGATGTCTTCAGCTTTCAAGCCAGGAGCGCGTTCGATTGCAGCCTTGATGACTTCGGCAGCCATCACGTCTGGACGGGTGTCCTTCAACAACCCTTTATGAGCACGCGTGAACGGCGTGCGAGCGTACGAGACAACTACTGCTTCTCGAATTTCCATATCTATCTCCTATATCGGGGACCTAGCCCCGCGTTCTCTTCAATTAGATGCTTTGGCTTCTACAGCGGTCTCGAACGCTAGTTTCGAAGTGGCTTGTTGTTCATCAACATGTGGCCCATACGATCTTGCGTCTTCTCTTCGCCGCACAGCGATAGGAACGCCTCTCGCTCGAGGTCGAGAAGATGTTGTTCCGTCACCAAAACCTTCGTCGTGGTGTCGCCACCGGTCAGAACGCGACCCAGCTTGTTGCCGATGAATCGGTCGTACTCAGAGACCTGGTTGTTCATCTGCATGCTGTAGAGCATTGCATCGACCGTCGCGGCGCCGTCCGCACCTGGAAGCGAGAACTTCATTGGACGAGGTGCGACGAAACCGGCACGTGCCATACCGAGCGCTCGCTCTTTCGCGGCGTGGATGACGTGTGAGCGGTTGATGGTGACGCCGTCTTCTAGACCGAGGAAGCCCGTTGCGCGTGCTTCTTCTGCGCTCGTTGCGACCTTCGCCATACCGATGGTTAGGAAGATGTCCTTCAGGAACGCCATTGGATCGTGGTCTTTCACGGAAGCGTGGCGACCGAACCAATTGCGCATCAGCTGGAGGTTTCCACCACCACCAGGGATGAGGCCGACACCGACTTCAACCAAGCCCATGTAGAGCTCACCGGCAGCCTGAACCGCGTTGGCGCCCATCGTGACTTCAGCACCGCCACCGAGCGTCAGGCCGGTTGGGGCCGAAACGACTGGGAACGAGCTGTAGCGCATGCGTTGGTTGGCGTTCTGGAACGCGGCGATCATCTCTTCGATCTGGTCCCACTCGCCTTGCTTCGAAGCCATGAGAACCAACATCAAGTTGGCACCGGCCGAGAAGTTATCCGAGCTGTTACCGATGACGAGTGCCTCGAAGTTCTTTTCAACTTCGTCGATCGACTTGTGCATCATGTCGATGATGTCGTTGTCGATAGCATTCATCTTGGTGTGGAACTCAAGCAATGCTGCGCCGTCACCGATATCGTGAAGCGTCGCGCCCATGTTTCCGAAGACCTTCGTATTGTCGGTCTTCTTGAGAACTTCGAGGGAGATTTCCTTCGAGTCCGTTGGGTACGCGCGGTACGCATGTTCTTTATAGTCGTAGTACTGCTTTTCGTTGCCTTCCCAGCGATAGAAGGTCTCGTTGCCTTTTTCGATCATTTCGCCAACCCAAGCTGGCGCATCGATTCCGGCTTCTTTCATCGCTTCGTAGCCCCATTTGACGCCGATTGCGTCCCAGGTCTCGAACGGGCCGAGGTCCCAGTTGAAGCCCCAACGCATGCCTTTGTCGACATTGACGACGTCATCGGCGATTTCGCCCAGACGACGTGCCGAGTAGGCGAGCGACTTGAGCGTGATTTCGCGTGCGAACTCAGCGGCTTTGTCGTCGCCTTCGACGACAACCTTCTTGATGCGATCGCCAGGTTTGCCTTTCGCTGCCGAGAGGCTCGCGTATTCAGGCTTGGTGCGCGGACGGTACTCAAGCGTGTTGAGGTCAAGCGCCTGGATGCCTTCTTTGGTCTTCTTGTAGAAGCCTTGCTTCGCCTTCGAGCCGATCCAGCCCTTTTCGACAAGCTGAGTCATGAACTCAGGAACCTTGAAGTTTTCGCGCTCTTCGTCTTCGGTCAACGTGTCGTAGCAGTTGGTCGCAACGTGTACGAACGTGTCCAAACCAACGACATCAGCCGTGCGGAACACAGCTGACTTCGGGCGACCCATCGGCTTGGCGAAGATTGCGTCGACGTCTTCGATCGTCATCTCGTACTTTGGCATCGTGTGCATGATGGTCATCATGCCGTGAACGCCGATACGGTTTGCGATGAAGTTCGTCGTGTCCTTACCAAACACGATCCCTTTTCCAAGCACGTCGCGTCCGAACTCAACAACCGTGTCGAGAACAGCCTTATCAGTCTGCTCTGCGGGGACGATCTCAAGGAGCTTCATGTAGCGAACTGGATTGAAGAAGTGCGTCACCAGGAAGCGCTTCTTGAAGTCGTCGCTACGACCTTCCAGCATGCCTTTGATCGAAAGACCCGAAGTGTTCGAAGCAATGATAGCTTCGGGGTTAGCGTGCTCTTCGATCTTGTCGAAGGTCGCCTGCTTGATCTTCATGTTCTCGGGCACAGCCTCAACAATCCAATCGACGTCGGCGAGCAGTTCGAGGTGGTCTGACGTGTTTGCTGGCGTGATCAGGTCGAGATCAATCTTGTCGTAGATCAGCGCTGGCTTGCTCTTCGCGATCGACGTCAGCGCGCCGTTTGCGAACTTGTTGCGAAACGCCGGATCGTTGACGTCATCACCTTCGCCCGGATTAGGCGGAACGATGTCGAAGAGAATGGTTGGGATTCGAGCATTCGCAAGATGTGCTGCGATGCCTTGACCCATGACGCCGCCGCCAATGACGGCCGCTTTTCGGATGCGATTCGTTGCCATGTCTAGTGCCACCTTAAGTGAGGGTGTGGGTAAAATTTGGGGATCAAATTTGCGATCAAAGTCCTACAACAATGAATAGGATTCCGAAAGACTGAATGACGATTCATTTTCGCTCGGCTTTGCCTCGCTGGCGTCGCGGCTTCGCCGCTGGCGTCACGGCTTCGCCGTTGGCGTCGCGCTTTGCGCTGGGGTCGCCCTTTGGGCTGGCGTCGCGCTTCGCGCTGGGGTCGCTCGCCTTCGGCTTCGCTGGGGTCGCCCTTCGGGCTGGCGTCGCGCTTCGCGCTGGGGTCGCTCGCCTTCGGCTTCGCTGGGGTCGCCCTTCGGGCTAGCGTCGCGCTTCGCGCTGAGTTCGCTCGCCTTCGGCTTCGCTGGGTTCGCTCGCCTTCGGCTTCGCTGTACACTGCGGCCAGGCGAAGCCGACGCCAGGCGAAGCCGACGCCAGGCGAAGCCGACGCCAGGCGAAGCCGACGCCAGGCGAAGCCGACGCCAGGCGAAGCCGACGCCAGGCGAAGCCGACGCCAGGCGAAGCCGTTCGGGCTTGAATATTTGGAAGCCAACGTTATGTTGGGCGCATCTTGTACTTGGTCAAACTTGGCCGGATGTAGATTTGGAGGTGACGGATGGAGCCAGAAACCATCGTCAACATGATCAAAAACTTGATCCCAGACGCAATTGTTGAGCTAACCGACTTGACCGGAACGCGCGATCACTGGAGCGCGATTGTCGTTTCCAGCGAATTTGAGGGCAAACTGCCGCTCAAGCAACACCGAATGGTCAATAAGGCACTGGCTGAACCGCTGGCGACCGGCGAGTTACACGCGCTGCAACTTAAAACCCTTACCCCGGCTGAGTGGGAATCCCACAACAGCTAACACTCATGGAGTTCGTGATGAGTGACGAACCAAAGAAAATCTCTCTTCCGATTATTGGCGCTGAGCCCGAGGCGAACGCCGATGCACCAAAAACCCGCGCCGAAGGTGGCGACATCATGACAGAGATCGAGCGCGAAGTTACCGACAACGCGATCGTTCTTTATATGAAAGGCACCCCAGACCAGCCGATGTGCGGCTTCTCGGCGCGCGCTGCCGGTATCCTAAGCACCTATGGCGTGCCTTACTACGCCGTGAACATCCTAGCGGACCAAGAGAAGCGTCAAGCGATCAAGGTTTACTCGGATTGGCCAACGATCCCTCAGGTCTATGTTGGCGGCGAGTTCTTAGGCGGCTCGGATATCCTCACGCAGATGTATGAGAACGGACAGCTCGACGAAATCATTAAGACAGTCGACGCTTAGTCTTCCTCGTCATCTTTGATCCGAGCGTCAATCGCCACCCATAGCCGGTGGATACGATAGGCGTTGTCCTTCGACCTTCTGAATAGATTGAAGAATATTGGGGATCTGGTCTTCCGATGAAGTGCACGCATCTGGTTCGCGCGGTCGCTACATAATGCCGCCAGGATTTGTCAGATCGCCCATACCCCTCAGATAGGTTGTTCGTCACACTTTCAGCGGCCCTTGTGGCCTGATCGTAGTGAGTTTTCATCAGCTTCGGTGAGAGCGTTCCCACCGCGGTTTCTATTTCCTCGGACAGCTGGCAAGCGACTCGGTACACTCTCAGTTTTTCTACAGACACAACGTGCTCCTTTGTTGAAATCGAAGCGGTTATCGTTGGTCTTACGAAACTGTTTCCAAAAAACGACACGCAACGAAGCCGAAGGCGAGCGAACCCAGCGAAGCCGAAGGCGAGCGAACCCAGCGAAGCCGAAGGCGAGCGAACCCAGCGAAGCCGAAGGCGAGCGAACCCAGCGAAGCCGAAGGCGAGCGAACTCAGCGCGAAGCGCGACGCCAGCCCGAAGGGCGACCCCAGCGAAGCCGAAGGCGAGCGAACTCAGCGCGAAGCGCGACGCCAGCGGCAAAGCCGCGACCCCAGCGCGAAGCGCGACGCCAGCGGCGAAGCCGCGACGCCAGCGGCGAAGCCGCGACGCCAGCGAGGCAAAGCCGAGCGAAGTGGTCTTTTCCTTGACATCCACCACCCACGTCCCTAATCTCCGCGCTCCCTGCTGGATCTGCGATTTTTCTGCAGCTCCCAATGGATGAACTACGCACCACGCAGGTACACGGTGCAAACAAAGAGTTAAGAACCATGGCAGTACGTCTACGCCTACAACGTGGCGGCGCTAAAAAGCGACCTTTCTATCGTGTCGTTGCCGCTGACCGCCGACGCGCACGCGACGGCAAATTCATCGAACTTCTTGGTACGTTTGACCCGCTTCAAGAGCCACCAGCGATCCGCCTCAACAAAGAGCGCGTTGATTACTGGATCGGTGTTGGAGCGCTTCCAAGCGACACCGTGAAGAGCATCATCGCTAAGATTGACGCTGGCGAAGGCATCGACCTCAGCAAAGAAGGCGCTGACAAGGCTGCTGTGAAAGCTCGCCGTGAAGCGCGCGAAGCTGAAAAGACTGCTCGCAAAGCTGCTGTCGAGAACGCTGCTGCTGAGAAAGCTGCTGAAGCTGCAAAGGCTGCCAAGGCTGCTGAAGCTGCTGCTGCTGAAGCAAAGGCTGCTGAAGAAGCTGCTGCTGCTGAAGCTGCCGCTGAAGAAGCTCCAGCCGAAGAAGCTGCTGCTGAAGAAGCTCCAGCTGAAGAAGCTGCTGCTGAAGAAGCACCTGCTGAAGAGCCTGCTGCTGAAGAAGCAAAAGCAGAAGAAGAGTAATTTACTCCTCACCCACGGGTGAGCATCGCGAACCAAATCGGTGAGCAACGCGAACCAAATCGGTGAGCAACGCGAACCAACGAGATTCACGTGACTGAAGAAGAAGTCGTTACAGCATACGAAGATCTGCTCTCCACCCTGGTGAAACCACTGCTCGGAGACGCAGAATTCTCCTTCAAGTCCAAGGTTCGTGGCTCGACAGTTCATATCGAACTCCGAACTCCCTCAAACGTGCGCGGCCGAGTCATCGGCAAAGGTGGTCGAATTGCTCGATCACTGCGCACGCTCGTCGAAACAGCGGCGATTCCAACCGACTTGAGGGTCAACTTCGACATCGCGGACTAACGCCGAGTGTCTGAAGACCAAAAAGTTAAATTTGGGAAGTTTGGGAAACCCCACGGGGTTCGTGGAGAGCTGCGTCTTTGGCTGTTCAATCCTGACACGCCAATCCTCGACCTCGATCTCGAGCTCTACGTGAACCGTGACGGCGAATGGGAAACCTACGTCGTTGATTACGTTCGACAGAGCAAAGAGAAGTATGCAGTTGTGGGCCTCCAAGACGTTATAGACCGCGATCACGCGGCTGAGCTCACGAATCTCGAAGTCTCGATTTTGCGGTCGAACTTCGAGGAGCTCGAAGACGATGAGTTCTATCAGGCAGACCTGGTAGGGCTTCCCGTATTCCTTGAGTCTGACGAAGGCCGAGAACAGATCGGCAAGGTGAAAGGCTTCCTCGACCCGCTTAGTGATACGGACATCATGGCGGTCACGGGCCCTCGAATTCAGGGTCGGCTGCTGGTCCTGATGACCAAAGAGATCGTCACAGGGATGAGCCTCGAAGACGGCATCACGCTCGCACCGCTAGAGACTTGGGCTCCGGAAGACTTCGCGCTCAAACCGGCATGACCTATCCCATACACATCCTGACGCTCTTCCCCGAGTACTTCGACTCGCCCCTGAGCGAGTCGATTATCAAGCGTGCTGTCGCGGCCGACCTGGTCGATTTCACGATTACGAATATCCGGGACTTCGCGACCGACAAGCATAAGACGGCAGACGATGTGCCGTATGGCGGTGGCGCGGGAATGGTGATGAAAGCTGAACCGCTTGTCGCCGCGCTAGAAGCTGCGAAGGCTGTAGCGGACGTCCCGCGAATCTACCTCACTCCACAGGGTGAACCACTGACGCAAGCCCTCGCGCAGGAGCTTTCAGAAGGCCCAGGGATGATTCTGACGTGTGGACACTACGAAGGCGTCGACCAACGTGTACGAGACGGCTGGATCGACCGTGAAGTCTCCATCGGCGACTTCGTGTTGACCGGCGGTGAGCCGGCAGCACTGATCTTGCTAGACTCGGTAGTTCGACTGCTTCCGGGAGTTCTCGGTAACGCAGAAAGCATCGAGGACGAGTCGTTCCAAACCCCGATGCTCGAATACCCGCACTACACTCGCCCACGCGAGTTTCGCGGTATGTCCGTCCCAGACGTTTTGGTGAGTGGCCACCACGCCAAGATCGACGAGTGGCGTCGTGAGCAGTCCCTTAAACGTACGCAAGAGCGCCGTCCGGACCTGCTCGACGAAGATTCCTAAGCTTCGCGGCGGCGGCGAATCAAACCGACCAGACCAAGTAGCACAAAGAGCGTACCGCCAACGGGTGCCGCCGCATCGAAGCCGGTTTGCGCGCAACCATCGGACTCACCTTTCGAGCCATCGGGAAGGTCGCCATAAACGTCACGACCGTTGTCGCAGACAGGCGGAGGAGGTGGAGTGAATCGGCTTGAATCAATCTCCGCACATTCCACGCCCCGGAATCGACGACCGAACCCGTTTTCAACCAACCAACCGTTTGCACCACACTGGGGTGGGGCTGGGTCACAGACAGGAACGTTGAGAAACTCGACAGAGTAGTTTCGGGCACCAGAATCCACTGCCGGACCCGCTGTTTCACACATCGGAACTGCGCCGTTTGGAGACACGATTGCTGCGTTGCCGCTGGCGCACTCGCATGTCGCGAAGCCCTGAATATCTACGCACGTTCCGTTGCCGCAATCGCGCCCCTTACATGCGTCGGGGAGCGTAATCCCACCGGCGGCCAAATCGATGATCTCTTCGTTTGGGACGCAGGTCACGGACGGTAGGCCATCGAGATCGATGAATTGTTGCGAAACATAGTTCGCCGGGCACGCGCACATCGCTTGCGTCCCGTCCGCGTTTGAATGGCAGGTGCCTGCACCACAGTAGGTTGTTGTGCATGGGTCCTTTAGCGCGATCGTTCGGTATTGCTCCACAGCGGCATCGTCTACGAATCTGCTGCGACATCCATCCAATTCGAACTTCTCGGGACTGAAGATCAAGCGCTGCGCGAAGGCGTCGCTACCTCGTGGCTCGAACATCGGGTCATACGTCATCTCGGCCGGCGACAAACGAGTTGTCAGACGGGTGATAGATGCATGTTTATTGCGTAGCTCCTCGAACATCTCGTACGCCGTATTGTACTCACCGGCATCGACGAGCCCTGCGCAGTCATCGCGATCGTACGATGCTCCAGGGCACTCACATGACCCATTGCCCGAAACTCCACAGAAATCGTCGCCTTGCAGGCAGCAATCCTCGTAGGCGAAATCCACAAGGTTTCGGAAGTCGTTGCCGTACTCACGAATGAACGCGCCCGCGGGTCCGGCTTCGTCGATCGCTCGACTAATGACCATCGGATAGTTGGAGCGGCCTTCGAACTCACTCAGCGAATCCATCAGCGCATCGGGGCGGATCACGCTCTGTTCGCTGGGGCCATAGACGTCTTGGCCCATAATATAGGTCGTCACCGTAAGCTCGGGTTGTGCCGCAATTGCGGTGAGCTTGAGCGGAACCATCGGATTCTCAGCGATATAAGTCATCTTCAACGGGCGAATCTCGTCAACACCCGCCCGGCACCAAACGACTGGCAACGATGTACATCCCTGCATCCAGGTATGGCTGCAGAAACGGAGTCATCGTCTGATTGACGATGAACCCATTGTCTTCAAGCCATTGGACTGCGGCTGCAGCTTCATCAGCCGCGAACGTGACGGTGTCGTATGAACCAATCACCTCACGAGCAATAACCTCAACCGGTTCGCCACTGTTGTTCTGGTTGTTTCCGGCTGCGTTATTGACGTTGTTAACGTTATTCGCGTTGTTGAAGTTGTTGGCGTTGTTGAACGAGTTCGGCGAGGGACATGCCGGATGCTGCTCACAAAAGTACTTCTGCTGCGGGCACGCATTCGTTTCGACTGGCGTCACAATCGGCGCTGTGAACTGGTCCAAAATCGAAAACAAAAGACCTTCGGAAAGATCCAAATCTGGTGGCGATGGCACAGGAACCATCCACCCAAACTGAGCGGGGTCGCCCTCATACTTAATCGATACGTGGGCCGTGATCGTTCCGTCACCGTTCACCTCGAAGATGATTTGCTCTGAGTTTTGATTAACCGCAAATGCGCCATCCACCATCGGTGGTGGTTCAGGCTGGTGAAAGCAGCCGCATGCAAATGCCGCAGCTGGAGCGAGAATCGCAGCAATCGCGGCCGCGACGACAACAGACGTCTTACGAAGCATATGTGTCTCCTTGCCAGATAGTGGCACATAAAATCCCATAGCGTTTTGCGCACAATTGTGCCGCAAGCGCGAGTCCCATTTCGTTCTTCCGAGGTTGTGCGAAGACCCTACCTCAAACCCGTGTCAGCACAAACACACTGCGCAGGGTTAGGTTTGGTGGGCATTTCCTGAGACGGCGCTTAGAAACTACTTAGAGATGGACCACTCGATTGGTGTGAGCTGCTGGTCGGGTTGAAGCCCCATCGTAATATTGGCTTCTGGTGCGCCAACGAACATCCAAGTTTGTGGTTGCTGTCGGCGGTCCTCAACATCTGCGCGACGAATCGTATTGGTATCTGGGGTAAACGCGCCTTCGACCAAGACAGTCGAATCATCCGGAGCACCAACGACTTTGACTTCCCCTTGTGCGGTCCATGCCAGCATGGCCCCTTGAGATTGGGTGCGATAGCGCGCCAGGTTTCCAATCGAAGTAAACCCAAGAGCGCTCGTCTCAGCATTTAGCTCCATAGCGGCCAAAGCCTTTGCAAACGCGGGGTCCAACGTCCATTTGCCATCACGCTCGGGCTGCAAAATCGTGTCTTTCGCTGCCGGCACAAGTGGATTTCGTGTTGCGACGAATGGGGTGGAAAACACGAACAGACCGCGTTCTCGCTCGAGGCGCTGCAGATACAAATCGCCCATTGCCTGCCCCAATAACTGTGTCTTCTCGCCGCTCAGTTGCACCGGATAGTAGACGCCATCCGAACGTGGTGTCGTTCCAGCGCTGACGGCGTTGCGATATCCCGCGTTGTACGGCTGCGTGCCGCCAATCGCGAATGGCTTCAAGAGCTTTGGCGCATCGACCTCGCACTCGCCTTCTAGGCGAACATCTGGACCGACGACCTCCGAGCCCACCGGCAATTGAGTTTTCAAGGCTCGTAGCGCGTCGCCTTCGACGCCATTCCACGCGACAGTTCCACCCAGATGGGCAGGCGCGAGGCCGCCGTTTCCGTGGCGAGGGTCAGTGGTATCAGAATGGCCAAGAAGTAGGGTCCTTGCACGTTTTGAGAATTTTGCGTCTTCCTTCGCGCCTGTCTTTGAGTACGCCGCTGACGGGTGATTTCGAGGGTCGTCGAAGATGGGCGCGACAATCGCGCGGAATCCGCCCGGGAATCGTCCGAGGACGAGCATCGGCGCTTGCCCAACCGTGACGATGTATCGCAGCTGCGCCTTTGCCTCGAGACCGTCGAGATCCTTACAGCCATCCATATGAAGTTGCGCGTCGACATCAAAGAAGTCGAATTCGACCTCCAGCTTTCCGCCCTCGACTTCGGAGACACGCGTCTGGTCGGCTTGCCACTGTGAGAACTGAATTGTGCGCCCCTGCCCTACCCATCGCATCCAACCTGGGGTCCACCCGTCCACCACCGTTGGCTCTTCAGACGGGACAAAGGGCGCGACGCGCATCTGATTGTTGAGCAGGTGGACATCGCCGACGGGTAACACCAGACGAGGTCGCGCAGTGTGCGCTCGCAAATCCGCCCGGGTCAGGCCCTGAACTTCCAGCGAGAAGGTCGCCTGGGGATTGCCTTGCGCCACGACAAACGTGGCGACAGCCGGCTTTTCGTTCCACTGACCCTCGCCTGTGAACGTGATGTTTTTGCCTTCTTGGGTGTGGGCCCACGTCAGTTCCAATCCCTCCCAAACAGGAGAAAGCGAGACCTTCTCTTTAGGCGAGACGTAGATTTGTGGGCCGGCATCGGAGGCGACAAGCGCGACAGATTCCGATTCTCGGTCCACGGACCAGACGGCGGGCTGCTCGGGCCACAGCGAACCCTCAATAGTGGGTGAGACGGGCGTGGGTTGTTGTTCGGAGGAGAGTATCCAGACGGCAACGACGCCCAAAATCAGGACAATCGCTACACCTAAACCACCCAAAAACAGCAGACCCTTTCGTTCCACGTGTCATCCTCCTTCGCGCCAAGGTTGCCGCACAAACACGCCACAAGCAAAGAAAACGCAGTGTTCATCGTGGAAGTTCCGGTTGCTTGAACCACACACTACGGATAGTGATAATTCGCCTGCCTTTCGGGGCGTTTGGATTTAAATGGAGATGAGCATGCGAGCGATGAATCGCACCCTACTGATTCTGACCATGGCAGCTGCGCTGGCAGCATGCGGTGGCGACGACGACAACGGCAATAACGGTAACCCCAATAACGCCAACAACGTCAATAACGTCAACAACAGCAACAACAGCAACAACGCCAACAACAGCAACAACGCGAACAACGTGGATTGCGACCATAGCCAGGATGAAGACGGCGATGGCGTCGGTAACGCGTGTGATAACTGTGTGCCGGTTGCTAACCCAGATCAGAAAGACACCGACGGTGACGGTGTTGGTGATGCATGTGACTCCTGCATTCCCGGCGGTCCAATGCGCGACCAGGTCAACTACGAAGAGGTCTACTTCACGAAGATGACCGACAACGACCAGCTAGAGATTCGCGACATCGCGGCTGGCGACTTTGACGGCGATGGCGTGCAAGACCTGGCCGTCTTGAACCTGCTTCAAGACCGCATCGTCTTCTTCCGTTCCGTTCCTGACCCCATGGGCGACCAAGAGTTCTTTGCGCAGTTCGACACAGCGCAACCTGGTACCGGTCCTCGGGCGCTTGCAGCACTGGACATCAATGGCGACGGGTTCTCGGAAGCTGTCACCGCAAACTTCAACGATATCTCCGTGGTTCAGAACCGTCAGGATGGCAACCGTCGCGACCTCATCGTGGACGCGAACGAAGTCTATACGTTGAACGGTCAACCACGTGACATCGCAACGGGCGACTTTGACGATGACGGCAATCCTGACGTCGCGGTGTTGCTCTCAAACGGCGTCGACGTCCTATTCAATGATGGAAATGGCGGCTTGCTCGACGCGGTGAACATTCGTGCGGGCGGTCTGGACATGTCGCTTGAGTACCTCGACTTTGCGATCGCACCGTTCGACACCGACTCCGGCGACGATATCGTCATCCTGGCGGAAGGCAGCAATGTTGCGGTCCTGTCCAAGCTTCAGCGTGACGGACAGCGCGATTCCACGGCGGTGACCGTGTCTCCAATGGATGCTGAGCAAGAGTACGGAATGATCGCAGCTGGCTCCGTCGAGCAGAATGGCGTCTTTGATATCACCGTGCTCGCACCAAAGACCACCAATGGGGTAGGAAGCGATGTTCCGGCTGAATTTACGGTCATGAAGAGCGACGGAAATCTCGGATTTACGTCGTACTACACCGAGGTCGTCGGCATCGAGCCAACCATGCTTGCGATGCACGACCTGTCGTTTGACGGGTACTCAGATATCCTGTTGGGCTCGTACTTCTGGCACCACAGCTACACTGATGCGACCTATGGCGGAGGACGTATCCGCCTTGAAGGCGCGACGCTGCCAAACGCTTCTGTTTTCGTGAACTTCAACGAGGCCGAAGCACAAGAGCTCGTCTTGGCTGAAGACCTTACTGTTAGCGTGTTCTCGCCGACGTGCCCCTAGTATTTAGACGCATACCATTGCTCATCGCGCTCACCATTTTGGTGGGCGCGTGTGGCTCTGGCGGTGAAGTAAAGGACCCGCGGGCTGACCTCGTCACCGACCGCGTCGCCGGTCCAGACGGCAAGACGCACCTCTTGTCTGGCAAAGCCAGCTGGTACGGAGAGCGTTTCCAAGGTCGTATGACGGCCAACGGCGAGTCGTTCGACATGAACGCCTTCACAGCTGCACACAAGACGCTCCCGTTTCACACCATTATCCGCGTGACGGAAGTGGAATCGCTCAAATCCGTTGTGGTTCGTGTGAACGACCGTGGTCCATACGGTGAGGGACGGGTCGTCGACCTAAGCCGCGCCGCTGCAAGCGATCTAGGAATGATTCGCCGCGGCATCGTCTCGGTCCAACTTGAGGTGTTGCAATGGGGAGATGGGTCGCGAGTTGAAATTCCCGGCCGAATTCACCATATTGCCGAGCTGAACGCTGAAAACTAACGCGCATCCGCGCGATTTCTATGGATTCTGGAATGTTTCGATTCAAGATTGGCTGCCTTTTGGCCGCCACGCTTTTTGTTGTGGCTTGTGGCGATGATGACTCCAGCGGCAACAACGCCAACAACGAAAACAACGTCAATAACGTCAATAACTCCAACAACTCCAACAATCTCAACAACGTCAATAACGTTGAGGACATGGGGATGGAGGACATGGCGCCCGTCGATAGCGATGGCGACATGGTGTTGGACGACGTTGATAACTGCGTAGATGTGGCCAATCCCGAGCAAGCCGACCGCGACCGAGATGGCGTCGGCGATGCCTGCGACAACTTCGTCGTCATTCACGACCCAGAAAATCCCACGGAAGTCACCACGATCGTCGAAGCCGACGAAGACAACGACGAGCCAATTCTGGGTGAGCAATATGATGTCTCGGTGGATGGCGGATTCGTGTTGCAGGGCTCTGTAACTGCGCCTGAAAACGGCGTGGGCGACACCGACTTTTATAGTTTTGAAATCACGCAGCCGACCGCGCTGATCATTCGCGTCGAAGGGTCGGACGCCCTGTGGCCTGCCGCGATTGTGGCCGGCTACGATTTCCGAAACGCCAACATAACCCGTATTGGATTCGGCGCCGACGCCGGCATGGCCGATACGCGCGAGCTCTTCCTTCCCGTGCCAGGCCGCTACACGGTCGCGGTGTCTGATTTCCGCAACTTCGTGGGCTCGGCGGCGGATGTTGGTGGCGATGAATTCACGTACAACGTGTCCGTTTCGGCAATCCCGCTGCCGCAGGCCGACGAGATTAGTCTGCCAGCGGGGGCAATTCCGAAGACCTATGACGGCCAGCTCCACGTGTACCGCGTGGATACTCAGGGCATCGATGCCATTGAAGCGCAGGCGACGGGCATCGGGCTCGACATGAATTCGTTCTACGCTCCGGCGGTCACGTTCCTTGAGGAAGACCTGTCGCAATCGATTGGCTTCACCAGTGTGGGTCAGGTGAGCGACACCAACGCCGTAAGCCTGCGTGCTGTTGTGGGCGACCGCGACTCTGTGCTGGTGATTGAAGAACATATCCAGAAGTTTCAATCCGTCTCGTCATCGATTCAGATTTCTCAGACCGACCTCGCCGACGAGCCAGAGACGCCACAGACACCGCTCGACGACCGAACAACTAACTTGGTTTGGTTGGCCGCAGGCACCTCGATTAACGCAGAGATTGGTCCGCCACGGGCATCCGGTCCAACGACGCTCGATGAGGACCGCGACTACTTCCTGTTCACCGCCAAACGCGGGCAATCTGTACGTGTGACGGTGACACCGGATGCAGGCAGTGCGTTCGTGCCTTACCTGGAAGTGGGTCCTTTCATTGACCAACAAGGTTCGAGCTACTTGAACGCTGATTTCCGTTCTGAAGAAGTCAGAATGGACGGCACTGGCATCATCGAATTCACCTACACCAGCTTCGAGGACGGCGAGGCCGCCATCTACATTCAGCACCTCGACAACCGATTCACTTCAAACCCGGTCGGCGGGCCGAACTACGGCTATACCGTCGACCTGGAGCTCTTCGACCCTGCACCAACGAACGTGGGCTCGATTCCTGCCATGGGCACGATGGAGATTGAGAGCGGCGAAATCGGGATTCTGGCATTCGACGCGCAGGCTGGCGAGATCGTCAATATCACGTCGGACACCGACCTGTTCGTGGACTCGCGCGTCTACAGCGCAACCGACTATTCGCTCCTTGCACAATCCGATGAACAAGCCGTCGTACAAATCCCGGAAGCAGGGACCTATTGGTTTGATATGCGAGACCTCTTTGGGCGTCCTACGGATCCGAACGAGCCCATCACGGTCGTCTTCTCAACCGCTTCGATCGAGGACTTCGGTACGCTTCCCGGCACCAAAACCGGCCTCGTCGATGTCGCAGGAAAGACGGCGTATTACCGGATTTCGGGAGATGCAGACGACATCTTCGACATCCGTGTCGCAGCCGCAAATTTCCTGCCGGACATCAAGGTCTACAACAGCGAATTCCAACAAGTGACCTCGACGCTCTCGCGACGCACGCAGCTGCGACTCAACGAACCTGGCGAGTTCATCGTCTCGGTCACGGGGTACAACGGCGCGTTCGGCAGCGACTACAACTGGACGCTGGGGATTCAGAAAGTCGCAGCAACGCCGATCGCCCAATTGCCAGCGAATATAAGCGACGCAATCGATTCACCGGCGTTCGCCGATTGGTTCGTGATGGATGTCACTCAGGGGACGAGTTACTCGATCAATCTGGGCGACAACGTACCGGCCTTCAATCCGACCATCTATGTCTACAATGCAGAAACGCTGGGATACGTGGACAACGGAACGTCGACCGCTCGCTGGACCTCGAACTTCGATGGGCAGGTGTTCGTCAACATCTTCGATTCGCAACAAGGCGGTGACCCGTCATGGATGTATGACCTGTCGGTAGCTGAAATCAGCTTGACGCCAATCGTGACGAATCAATCCACGTCTGGGACGCTCGCAACGGCCGGGACCGAGCGTCTATACGAATTCGACGTGACGTCTGGCTTGATCGACGTACGCGTGGACCCGGTTGGAGATTGGCGCCCTCGATTGAGTCTTATCAACGCCTCGTCGCTTGGCGATGTTGCCGAAGCTGGTGTGGTCGGAAACACGATTCGCTATGCCGTTAGCACGCCTGGTTCGTATGCTGTCTCGGTCGCCGTCGATTCGGCCGCAGGCGGCGCGCCCTATGACTTCAACATCGTCGTTGGTGTGGTGGACCCTGCCGGATCACCGGCCGACACAGAGCCGAATGACACGCAGGGGCAAGCCCAGCAAATCTCGACGTTTCCGACCATTTTCTCGGCGACGATCGGCAATCCCGATTTGGAAGACCGGTTTGCGGTGGACCTGATTGCAGGCCAACGCGTTTGGGCGATGACTTCGGATAGCGCCGGTGCGGGCATCTACTCGTTCAGCGGACGTATTCGAGTTCACGCTCCGGATGACACGCCGCTCGACAGTGACACGTTCTCAGGCGAAGGGTTCTTCCCTGCATTCTACGGGTGGGAAGCACCAGCATCCGGTCGATACAATATCAGCGTATCGCCAACAAATATGTCGTTTTCTGGCGCCTATTACCTGTTCCTCTCGCGCTCCGAGGCAACGACGTTCTCGGAAACGGAACCCAATAACACATCGGCAAATGCGAACGTCGTTCCGTCATCGCCTGTCGTTTCTGTGAGTGCTTCTGTGGATACGGTCGACACATCGGATGTCTTCCAGATCTCGATTGCGAAGTCAGGCACCACGTTCAATGCCTTCCTGGAGAACGCCGCAGATGGGCATGAGTTGCGACTGTTGGACAACAGCTTCCAACCCCTGGTTGAGTCGGGTGACAGTTTTGACGGCTTGCCTCAACCGACGATTCAGGCGACCCTTTCGGCCGGTGTGTACTACGTAGAATTCCGTCGTGGAACGACGGATGGCACCGCTGACCTCATCCTCCAAGCTCCATAGGGAGATATGGCGAGCCACACGGCTCAATCGATCGGGGAGTTACTAACCGCCCAGGGTCCGTACCCTGCGCGGGTTGCTGAGGACCAGGCGCTCCTGACCAGCCTCGCCGAACGAATCGACAAGACCTATACCACCGACAGCATGACGGACCTGCTTCGCAAGCAGGTTCCGGAATCACCGGACGAAGCAACGTTGATGCGAGTCCTACGCGACTTTAAGCGTACGGAGTCGATGCGCTCCTTTGCTCGAGAAGTTGAGCAGCGAGCCAACGTTCGCCAAACGACCGCAGAAATCGCCGATATTGCGCAAGCTGCGCTGACCATCTGTGTCGAGGAAGGTGCTCGATTGCTTGGCGATCCAACTCTGGCTGATGGTTTCTGTGTGCTGGGCATGGGGAAACTGGGCGGCCGTGAGCTCAATTTTTCGTCGGATGTCGACCTCATTTACATTTGCGAAGACGACATCGATGAGGAGCGCGGTCGAAACATGGAACGGCTCGCCAAACTGGTAACCCGGTTGATGGACGAGAACACATCCGACGGATACGTGTTTCGAGTCGACCTTCGGCTGCGTCCAGAAGGCACTCGAGGACCAGTCGTCCAATGCATCGGGCCGATGGTTGAATACTACGCATCCTTTGGCCGAACGTGGGAGCGCAGCGCGCTGCTCAAAGCCCGCCCCGTCGCCGGAAATTTGACGCTAGGCAACGAACTGCTCACGACACTTGATTCGTTTATCTATCGAAAATACCTGGACTTCACGGCGATCGAAGAACTCAAGGGAATGAAGGACGCGATCAATCGCAACGCCCAGGTTTCTGCAGTCGTTGGGCTAAAGACCGAATCCGAGCCTCCGCCAGAGCCCGCTCAGCCAGCCTCGCCCTTAAAATCGCGGCTTAAGAACAAGCTGTCCGGTGGGTTTCCAATTCAGAGGCGACCTGTCAAAAAAGCCCCCCCACCGGACGTCTCGCAACCAAAAGAGGTCGATACCACCGGCCTGCTGGGATGGGACCTCAAGATTGGCATCGGTGGCATCCGCGAGATCGAGTTCTTTGTGCAAGCATTGCAGCTCGTGCACAGCGGAACGCAGGAGAATCTGCGTGTGAAAAACACGTTGGATGCGCTGGATCGCCTGCTCTATCGAGGGTTGATTGCCGACCAAGATCATCAGGCGCTGTGCGATGCATACGGCTTTTTGCGCCTGGTTGAACACCGCGTGCAGATGCAACATGACCGCCAGGGGCACCGACTTCCTCAGACCAGCAAAGAACTCGCTGAGCTAGCGGCCCGTCTTGAACTTTCCGAACAAGAGCTGCGTGAGCGGCTCATCAAGCACCGAACGTTTGTGCAAAACATCTTCGGTCGGCTGTTCGAGGATTCGGCCCAAGAGAGCGCGCAGCCCACGGTCGTCCTCGGAGGTCCAAAGGCTCTCGATACCGTATTGGCCACCGATGACCCTGACGAACCCGCCGTCTTGGATGCCTTGAAAGAACTCGGGTTTGAACGACCACGACAGGTGGCAGGGCAACTGTCGATCCTGCGTGAGAAGGATTACGGCCCGTTCTCTCGCCGCTCAACGTCACGGGAATCTGAACTCGGGGAGTACATTCTCAAGTGCGCATCCAGCGCGCCGGACCCCGATCAATCGTTCTCGCAATTGACGCGTTTCCTGACCCTGGTCGGAGCACGGCCCGGTTTCTACTCGATGCTAGCCGAAAATCCGCATGCGACCCGGTTGCTACTGCATGTTTTCGGTTCAAGCGCGTATCTGTCGTCTGCCTTGCTCAAAGAACCCGCGATCTTCTCGCGCTTGGTCGGCGCCGGTACCGTCAAGATCCAGAAGCTGCAATCCGAGATGCAAGCCGAGCTCACTGCGCGTCTGGAACCGGTTGAAGACCCCGAACATCGAATCGGCGTCATTCGCCGATACCATCAGGAAGAGACTCTCCGCGTTGGGCTTCACGAGACCGGCGGTGCCGCTGACGTCATCGTGAGTACACGCCAGCTCTCCTACCTGGCGGAAGTCGTGATCCAACAAGTCATGCGGGAGGTGTACGAACCGCTCCGAACGCGACGACGACGGCCCGGTTCGACGTTGCCCGAGATTCAAGAGATTCCATTTGGCGTGGTGGGCATGGGCAAGCTTGGCGGACACGAACTCGGATTCGGCTCCGACCTGGATATGATCTTCGTCTATGAAGACGACCGACAGTGGCGGCTTGAGCACTCTTTTTTTTCACGGCTTGCGCAGCGCATCGTGCGTACGTTGAGCTCCGCAGGAACAGACGGAAAGATGTACGAGGTCGATACTCGCTTGCGCCCATCCGGCCAGCAAGGCGCCCTGGTGGTCAGCCTCGAAGCGTTTGAGCAATACCATCTTGAACAAGCCGCCCTTTGGGAGCGGCAGGCCTTACTCCGTGCCCGCCTCATCGCCGGTAACCCATCGATAAACGAGAGCTTCGAAACGGTGCGTCGCCGTCTTGTCTTCGACCGCCCCGTACCTGCCGATGCAACTATGCAAATAAATGACATGGTTGAGCGGATTCGAGAAGCAAACACCACATACGACACGGTCGACGTCAAGTTCGGCAAAGGCGGTCTCGTGGATATCGAATTTCTCGTGCAATCGCTGCAGCTCGAATGCACTCAGCTTGATTCCCCACCCGAGAATCGCGCGCTAAGCCGCAATACCCATGAAGCCATCAAGGGATTGGCCCAGCTAAAGCGCTGGGATGTCGACTTCGATCAACTGGGGCACGATTATCTCAGGTTACGGGTCATCGAAGCGCGACTTCGAATCGCGGACCAACGCGCGGACAGTCAGATTCCGAACGACCCTCAGGCGTTGCGGCGTCTTGCGCGACGAGTCGGATTTGTGGGTGAAAAGGCTGGTGAGCTGTTGCTGGCCGAGCTGGACGCAATCTTCGAACGGGTCGTCGCAGCAAAGAGCCTGGCTACTCAGCCGGGGTCGGCTCACGCCGAATAACAACCGACATCATCAGGGCGTACAGCGTCGGCACCACCAGAAGTGTCAGCAGGGTTGAACTGCTCAATCCGGCGATAACTGTGATCGCCATTGGCTTTCGGAGTTCTGCACCTTCCCCAAGCCCCAACGCCATCGGCAACAGCCCAAGCACAGTCGTTAACGTCGTAATCAGGACTGGACGTAGTCGGATTCGGCACGCTTCAACGATCGCCTCATCCATCTCAAGCCCCCGGTCGCGAAGCTGATTGATGTAGTCGACCAAGACGATCGCGTTGTTCACCACAATGCCGGCCAACATGATGAGGCCGATGAACACCAGCACACTCACGTTCAAGCCCATCACGCTCAGCGCTAACGATACACCGACAAGGCCCATGGGAATGGAAAGCAGGATCACAAACGGTCCACGTAGGCTCTCGAACTTCGAGGCGAGCACGACGTAGACAAGGAAGATGGCCAACCACAATGCAAACAGAAGCGACTCGGTTGACCTCGCCATCTCGTCGCTCTGCCCTCCAACGCGAACGCCGACCCCGCTCGGAACGGCCGTTCGGTTTACTTCCGATCGGAGCGCGTCGGCCGCGTCACTCAATGATACCAACGGCACTTCCGCCTCAATCACCGCGGCACGGGAGCCCTCGACCCTTCGAATCTCACTCGGTCCCTCCGCAACGTCCAGACTCGCGACGCTGGACAGTCGAATCTCCGCTTGCCCTTCCGCCGCAGGACGAATCACCAAATCACGCAAGGCTTCGACATCCGGAAGCTGGTTGGGGTCCGTGCGAACCAAAATGGTCAAGTCCGTCTCATCCTGACGAATCTTGGTCGGCTCCGAGCCGCGCACCTGATTGCGCACCGATTCGCCCACCTGCCGCGCCGTCAGTCCATACAGCGCCAAACGGTCGCGATTGAAACGAACCTGAACTTCGGGGTAGCCCCGTCCCAGATTGGTACGGATGTCCGCCAGCTGCTTCATCGAGGCCATGGCCGAAGCCATCTCGTTGCCCACCAAGCGAAGAATCCGCAGATCGTCGCCGGTGATGATGACCTCCAGTGGCGTCTGCAGCGTAAACAAGGTGGGTCGAAGTATCTCGACCTGCGCAGCAGGAATGCGTTGGGCTTCCGAACGCACGATCGACATGACCTCGCGCTCGGCCGATTTCGGGTCCTCCGACGGTTGCAGCCGAATCGCAATTCGAGCCGTATGCTCGCCCTCATCCGAAGCCTGCACATCTGTAGCTTCAACGCCGACAGTCGTGGCGAAATGCTCGATGGCTTCGATGTCTTTGAGATTTGTCTCCAGGCGGGTAACCAACGCAGACGTCTCTTCCAATCGGGTGCCGACGGGGAGCGCGATCGATACGCTGAACTCCCCCTGATTCATCGATGGGAGCAGCTCAGTCCCAAGATTTCCGAACTGGTAGACCGACCACGCAAAAGCGACAACCGCTACCAATGTCACCATTGCGCGAACCCGCAGGGCGCCTTTGAGAATCGGCACGTACGCTCGCTCAAGCGCCTGATAGCCGTAGTCGAAGGCAGACAGCGCCGGCCCGATGACAATCGTGTTTGCTAGCTTCACGGCGAGCCCCGCAATGAGCGAACTTAATCCCGCAAGGCCCAGCACGAGCCCGAGACCAATCTGGCCGAACACAACTTCCAAAAGCGTGAGAACAATCGTCCGAACCAGGAGAAAGACCGCGACCAACGGCGTAAGGAAAACCCGCGCGCCCGTTGCAGATGCTCGCCACTCTGCCCAATCGGCCTTGGTGTGGCCGAGCGCTCGAGGCAGGCGCCAAAGTTCGCGCAGAGACGACCTGACCATCTCTGGGTCGGGGGTCGAAGGTTCCCGAGCAGACAGCATCGGGACGAAGAAGATGGCGACCGCCAAGCTCGCTAGCAACGCGAACACCACCGAGAGCGCCAAATCGCCAAAGATCTGACCAGCGATTCCCTCCACAAAAACGATGGGTAAGAAGACCGCTGTCGTTGTCAGTGTCGACGCCGTCACGGCGCCCGCAACCTCTTTTGTGCCGCGTAGCGCGGCCTCGAACAGCCCATCGCCTTCTTCGCGGCAACGGAAAATGCTCTCGAGCACCACGATTGAGTTGTCGACCAACATGCCGACGCCGAGCGCGATACCACCCAGACTCATCACGTTCAGGGTCACACCCGCCAACCGAAGTGCGCCAAATGCGGCGACAACAGAAACCGGAATGCTGACGGCGATAATGACCGTCGACCAAGGATTCCGTAGGAACAAGAACAACACGAAGACCGCAAACAATGCGCCCAATAACGCCGTCTGGGTCACTTCATCAATCGAGCGCTCGATGAACGTCGACTGGTCAGACAGCACCGATATCTCGACCTTTTTGGGGAGCTGTTCTTTGATGAAATTCAAGCGACGTGGTGGAAAGCCGGTCGCAAAACCGCCGTCCTTTGAAGCGATCGTGATCGCACCGCCGGCGATCAACAGCCCACGGTCCTTGGCTAGCGTTCGCGCGCGTTGTTGGAGTTGTTCTTTCGACCCATCGATCGCCAGACGCACCCGTTTCGAGACGTCGACGAGGTTCGCATCTGCCTCTTTGTAGACCTCCACGATCACCGATTCCTGCAGACGCCCAGGCCCGCCCATTCGCGTGATAACCTCACGCTCCTGCGCGCCACGGTAAACGTTGGCAATCTGGCCAAGTTTGACCGGAACGGCGTTCGGATAAGCGACCGTTAGGTCCTCAACTTCTTGGATTGTCTTGAACGCATTCAGCGTACGGACCAAGTAGGTCACATCGCCCTCGTTCAACGCGCCACCGGCAAGATTGACGTTCTCGGCTGCTAGTCTCTGTCCGACCTCTTCGGGGGTCACGCCCAGAATGCCCATTCGTCCCGGGTCCAGGTCGACGCGCACAACCTCTTCGACACCGCCGCGGACCTTGACCATCGCGACGCCTTCGACCTTCTCGAGAGGGCGCTGCACATCTTGTTCGACGACCTGCCGCAGCTCGGATAGCGGGATGTCACCTGCGACACCAATCCTTAAGATCGGGTCGAGCGCCGGGTCGTACCGTAACAGCAGCGGGCGGTCTGCATCCTCGGGCAACGGGACGATCTGCACCCGCTCACGCACCTTCTGCGTGACGAAGTCCATGTCGGTGTCCCAACCAAAGCGAAGAATGATCTCGGATTGCCCAGCGCGCGATGTGCTAGAGATACCTACCACGCCCTCGACCGTGCGAACGATCTCCTCAAGCGGACGCGTGATGCTCTCTTCAACTTCAGCAGGCGCAGCACCCGTAAGTTCCGTGCGAATTGTGAGTGTGGGATAGCTGAGCTCGGGCATCAGATTGACCGCGAGCCGCTTGAACGAGATATACCCGAACACGACGACCGCCACGACGATCATCAACGTGGCGACCGGGCGGTAGACCGTCCAACTCGCTACCGATGCCTCAATGTCTTCGTTTGAGGCAAACTCGCTCATGAGTCATCGCCCGGACGTACTTCCACCTCGACAGGTGTGCCGTCCTTCAAACCATCTTGCCCAAGCACGACCACGGGCACACCGTCGGCGAGTCCATCGGTTACCTCGACACTCGGACCTTCGTTGACGCCCAAAACGACCTCTTTTCGTTTTGCGACACCATTCTCGACCGCAAAAACCGTCGCCCGTTCATCGAGGAAGACGACCGCTCGCCGCGGAATAACAAGGGCATTGGGGCGTTCGGCAGTCACGACAAAGCCTTTCACGAACATGCCGGGTCGAAGGGTTTTCACTGGAGCTGCGCCCGCCTCTGGAGCGACCTCAGCCTCTCCCTGCGGTGCTTCCGACGCGATGGATAGAACAACACGTACCGTGCCCGTCCGCGGATCAACGACTGGGCTAATCCGATCGACTTTTGCGTTGAAGCGAATGCCACCAAGTGCCTCGCTCTCGACGTATGCATCTTGACCTTCGTACACCTTGCCGAGCGCGGTCTCCGGGAAGTTCACTGCGACGATCAGTTCGGATGGGTCGACGACTCGAAAGAGCGGTGTCCCAGTGGCAACTTGCTGACCGACGTTGACGCTGCGCATCGCGACAACGCCTTCGAACGGCGAGATTACGCGCGAGTCGGATGCTGCCGTGCGTGCGCGACGCTGCTCACCTTCGGCCTCCTGCAAACGGTAAACGGCCTCGTCGAACATCTGCTGGCTAATGACGCCCTTCTTTCGCAGTGGACGCAGTCGCTCAACCTCGGCCTTGAGACGTGAAACTGCGCTGTCTGCAGCCCGCACGCCCAGGTTAAGTTCTTCGCGGTTGATGCGTGCGAGCCGTTGGTTCTTTTTGACCGTATCACCCTGTTCAACATCGAGTTCCACCACGACACCGGGGATTTCAGCCACGATGTCGACGGACTGCCGCGACTCTACGGTCGACGTCGCGATCAACGTGTCACGGATCGTACGTCGCACAGCCGACACCGCTTCGACTGGGACCTTCCGCGATACCGCGGCTTCGGTCTTTTCCTTCTTTCCGTCGTTGCAGCCCGTCACGACCGGCAAGGACAGCAATAGGACAAGTATGGGAATCAGTCGTCGCACTAGGTTCCTTTGGCCTCCGCAATCAACGATTCAATCTCGCGCTGCGTCATGAAACCAGAGTCTGCATAGGTCACAACACCACTTGGCGAGACGACGACCATTGTTGGAAATCGTGTGACCTTAAACGCCGTCATCATCGGTCCATCGTCGTACACCACGTCAAAATCGAGGTTGTTTCGCATCAAGAAGCCCTGAACCAGGTGCTTTCGTTCGGGAGTCGGGTCATCGACGTTGACCGAGACGATGACGACATCTGGATGCGCCTTCTTCAGCGCCTGCAGCACAGGCATCTGCTTTCGACACGGCGGACACCACGTCGCCCAGAAATCCAAGATCACGACCTTCCCTTTGAAGGCCGAGTTAGAGACCGGCACGCCGCTAGCGGTCATCGCCTGAAATGCAGGAGCGGGCTCGCTTTCAAGAGCAGAGGTACCGTCTTGTAGGCCAGAGAACACAGCGAAGCCCATCACGCCAATGACGACCGCCATGACGACCATGTCCACAATTCGATTTGGCTTGTCCTTCTTATTCATCTGCTGCGCTAAACGAGGTTTGTTTCAAGGCCTCAAATCGGGCGTTGGGGGTGATGAAGTAACCTTCTGACCCACGTTTCATGACCGCGATATTGTCTTCGTGCCACAGCGAGATATACGGCAACTCGCGCGCCAGTATCTGCTGTACCTCCGAATAGATTTGACGTCGTTTCTCGACATTTGTTTCGCGATTTCCCTGATCTAACAACTCATCGACTCGACTATTTCGATACGCGCCACGATTTGCACCCGCCGCCCGATTATCTGGGGTGGGGATATTGCTGGAGTGGAAAATCCACCGATACAGGCTCGGTTCAAGTACTGATGGCCACTGCAGCGTCGTGATGGCGAAATTTCGACTCTTCACATCGTTGTAAAACGTGCCCCACTCATACGAGCGCACTGTTACTTGGATACCGATTTCCGCCAGTTGGTGCGCAATCAACGTCGCCATCGCTTTTCGGAACTTGCTCGCCGATACCTTAAATTCAATCTCAAATCTGGGTTTTGGTCCGTCGCCATCGGGATCGGGGTAGCCCGCCTCGTCCAACAACTGTTTCGCCTTCTCGGGATCGTAAGGATACTTCTCGACGTTGGGTTCGTAAGCCCAATGCGCAGGAGACAGAAGTCCAGTGGCCAGTGCCGCACGACCTTTGAACTTGTAATCAATGATCGCTCGTCGATTAATCCCATGCGCCATCGCTTTTCGGACGAGCAAGTTGGACAGGATGGGGTGTTCAAGATTGAACGCGATGTAGGTGTATTTGAAGGACGAGTCGCTCTCGACGTTGAGCTTCGGCGTGTCCTCCACCACTGGCAGCATGATGGGAGCCACGGCGTTCTGCACCAGGTTGGCAGACCCGCCTAACAGGGCAAGCAGACGTGTGTTGTCATCTTTGACTGTTTTGAAGAAGACCTCATCAATCTTCGGGCGGCCCGAGAAATACTTATCGAACGCTGCCAGGCGCACATCCGCGCCTTCTTGAGAAACGAACTTAAAAGGCCCGGCTCCAATCGGGTTTCCAGGACACTCTTTATGCCCGTCGCACTGCGCCTTGGGCACGACCCCCATGCTCAGGTCGGTAAAAAATGGAGCATGGGGCTCTTTCAGTTCGATACGGATGTTTTTGTCGTCCACGACCGTGAACGTCTTGATGCGCCGAGATGTGCCTGCGTATGGGCTTTTGACGAGGTCGCTTCCCAATTGCATGTACGTGTACTCGACGTCCTGCGCCGTCACTGGCGTGCCGTCGTGAAAGAAGACGTCGTCTCGTATTTTGACGAGATATGTCGTGTCGTCCGGTTGTTCGACAGACTCCGCCAACTCGAGTTCGGGCGTACCATTACGTGTGTCTGTAGAGACTAAACCGGCGTGCAGCAAACCAACAATTTTTGCGCTCGCATCGCTGGTCGCAAACCTCGGATCGAGCCCTTTCGGCGCGCTATCGAGCAGAACCACGAATGCAGGATCAGACTGCTGAGACTGGCAACCGATGAAGCCCAGACAAATGGCGAGGAGCAGGAATTTCATGCCGTGGTAACCCGCAGGTACTCGGAAAGAATTTCACGGACATCGGGTGGCACACATAGGTAGGTGATTTTGTACTGGTCACGTCCCAAGAGGTGAACGAAATCGCTGATATCTTCGATTGGTGTGACATCGCCACTGCGCTCAATGATGGGGATGTGGGCCGCCGACGTCTGTGCCATTGGATCGTAAGGCGTGTACGGCGTGTCAGACGCGCGGTCCAATAGGACCGTATGTTCGGGGTCGTACCCCAAGTCCTTGGCAACCATCTTCGCCTTGTCCACCATCCTCGCGACCAAAACCGGATCGTTTGGATCGAGCGTGATGGTCTTGAACAGGTCCCGAACCACCAATCCGCGACTCAACCGACTCAACGCAGGGTCAGGGTCCGACGACCAGGCCTTAAGCGCCACCCAGATGTCGGTGTCGTCGAGCGCCTGGAAGTCATGCGACCTCAAGCGATTGCCCGACAGCAGTCTCGCCAGATTGGGATCGACCGCGGTTGCGAATTTGTAGTCATCACGAAGCAAGTCACCCGCACGGCGCAGCGCGGCCTCGAGCATCTTCTCTGCGCTGCGAACCGTTTTGTGCAGATAGACCTGCTTGAACATGTGGAACCGGGCAATGAGATACCCTTCGACGGCTTCCCTAGCGCGATGCCCCACGGCCAGACGACGTCCGCCGTCAGCTGCTTCGTAGGTCTCAAACATCGACGCGATACGTTCAAAATCGTAGACGCCGATTTTGACTCCTGTAGCCAAGCCATCGCGCAAAATATAGTCGAGGCGGTCCGCGTCGAGCTGACTCGAAACCACGTCCAACAATACCTGACGATCCCGCGGGAACGACTCTCGTCCTTTGAAATAGCGGGCGACGCGGCCCGGCAGAGAACTGTCCACCGCGCTGAGCACTTTGAACACCTCGCCGTCTTCGTCTTCGATGAGCTGCAGCGTATAGGATTCGTGGTGGACGTCGGTGACCTTCTCGATCGCATGGCTGAACGGTCCGTGACCGATATCATGCAACGCGGCAGCACAAAGCACTTCGACATGGTCGTCGTCACTGCCCCAATTCAGAGCTTGCACGATACGTCGAGCGACGTGAATCACGCCCAAACTGTGCGAGAATCGGCTGTGCTCTGCTCCATGATAGACGAGGTTTGCAAAGCCGAGCTGACGAATTCGACGAAGGCGCTGAAAGGCGAAGGTTCCCAGCAGTTGAAACACCGCACGTTCGACATCGTTTTCGAGGTCAAACGCGATGATGTCATGAACCGGATCGCGATAGAGTTTCGGCTTCATTCCGAAGACTCCTCGGAGGACGCAGCGCGTCGGATCCGGTTCCAGATGGCGTCCCAGCGTGTGTTCTTCGGCGGCGGCTCGATGACGATGTACTCGCACCCCTGCTCATCACAGCGATGAAGCGCGTCGTACAGTTGCCTTGCGTAGCCGTCGGGATCGGAAGGCATGTCGATGACAAACGCATCCAGAATTGGCGGCCCGCCAGCAAGTCGCAAGATGCCCACGAGCTTTGTATTCAACACCTGCCGCATACTGGGCGAGGTAATGACCACTCGGGCGGACGGCGCATAGTGTTTGCGCGCCATCCCTGGAGACGCTGCGGCCTCATCCTCAACGTAGAGACGATCGTTGTGCGGCTCCACCGCCGCAACCTCGCTGAGGTCGTCGAGGTCGACCATACCAGGTCGAAGGACATGTGGAGGCCCCACCAGTGACACGACCGTGGATTCAAGCCCCACATCCGTTGGGCCACCATCGATCACCATGTCGAGCTGGTCGCCCAAGCTGCGAATCACATGCTGGGCGGTGGTTGGAGAAATTCCGGTGTATCGATTTGCAGACGGCGCAGCCAGCGGGGTGCCCGCCATCTCAATGAGCGCTCGGGCGATTGGATGCGCCGGGAATCGAACCGCGACGGTATCGAGCCCGGCCGTCACGATATCCGGCACGGAGTCGGCCTTAGGCAGCACCATCGTCAGTGGCCCGGGCCAAAACTGCTCAGCCATCTGCTGCGCGACCTCCGGCCATTCGGACGTCACACTCTTCGCCTGCTCGATGCTGGACACATGCACGATAAGAGGATTTCCGGGCGGCCGCCCCTTGACCTGATAGATGTGTCTGACGGCATCGCCATCCAGAGCGTTGGCGCCCAAGCCGTAGACCGTCTCCGTTGGAAACGCCACCAGCTCACCAGCCAGGATTTTATCGACCGCCGGTTGCAGGTCGGCCTGGTCAAATGCTGCGGGGTCAACGTTGATGATTTTCGGAGCCACGACTAATCGCCCTTGTACCAGGTGAAATCGGATTGAGGCTGAATTGCCCAACCCTTTGCTTCGGCGCGGGCAGTTATCGGTTTGCCCGTGTCGACGAACACGCCCGACACTACCGCAGACTCGAGCATGTCCCAATCGGTTTCCGAATCGCCGAACGCCAGAAGCGGTCGCCGCCCGATGTCTCGATCGATTGCGCCGACCTTACCTTCGGCAAACAATGCAGGCTGAATCAGGTTTTCGCTCAGGATTCCTGCCTCCACCTCCACTTGATTGCCGACCACATGGGTGGGGTCGATTCCGAACATGGGAGCGAACGCGGCAACCGTCCAACGATTCGACGCGGAAACGATCCAAGGTTCAATTCCGCCAGCCTTGAGCTCGTCGAATAGCCCTTTGATCTCGCGAGACATTCGCATTCCGCGCTCGACTGTCAGCGTCTCGCCACGCGTTGTGGTCAACGATTGGGTGTACGGATCCAGACCGAGCTCTTGGCGAATCGCGCGTTGCGACAGGGTCGTCATATCAAGTTCGCTGATGCCCACGTGCAGCGTCACCGCCCATGCATAGCAGTCTCGCTTGCCTTCGCGCTCCAACCGACGGCCGTACACCGCGCCGAGGTCAGCGACGTACTGCCGATAGACCTCATGTTCCGAGCGTTCCGCTTCGGGAATCGCCAGAGCCTGCTGCGCCAGCTCGCGGATCGTGTCGCGGCCGTCGCGGGGATCAATGAGTTCCCAAAACGCATCCAAGTCGAGCCGATAGAGCATCTGTTCGACCAGATAATGGCCAAATAGCTCCCCGACATCATTCAGGATGCAGGTGTTATCGAAATCGAAGACAGCGATAGGCGAATCGTGCTCAGGCGCGGCAGCGAGTGCGGCGTCGATCGCCTCGCGGGCCTGCGGGCTCCATGGCATGGGACAATCCTAGTATGGGTAGTCGGACCGATGTTTCTCATCGAGGTCCAAGATATACTCAAAGAACTCCAGAGCATACTCACCGGCGAAGATTGTTATGCTGCCACCAATCGCCCACGAACCAAGGTCACCACCCCACGTATTGGGAAACTGAGGTCCAATACCCTGCGTGGAAACGCTGTACTCAGTCTGCCCATAGCCCGCAAAGAGACGAACAGCGCCGATATTGTAGTGATAGTACGTTACCCCGATGTCTGCGAACCAACGAACGTTCGCTTTCAGCAGATCAGAATCGGCGCCCAACCAGATCTCGAAGCTCTGGCGTTTGCGCAACATCCCAGGGTAGTTCACTGCGAACCCTTCCTTGTGGTTCCAGATGCTCAGCACGGGCACTTCCAATCGATAAGCGCGCTGCTCGACGCTGGTGTCTCTGCCCGCAACGCCGCCCTCGGAGTCGGTGAAGTCCAATGTTCGCTGAAGGATCTCAAACGGCAGAATGAGCCTGCCGTACAAAAAATCGATGACGACACCCATATGGTAGACGTCGGCGCTCCCATCGACGTTCAGCGTTGTCCCGCCCTCTTCAATTTGGCTGTTGAAGGTGTGGTGCCGGTAGCTTAAGGCGCATGAACTGCAAAGCAGCACGCATCCGAGCAGGGTGATCACCTTCATCACTGCAGATTTCGGACAATTCATAACTTCACCCCACCCCACATCAGGCGCCGGGTCAATTAAACTGCAGCTGTTCAGCCGCCCGGCAAACCTGTTCAAAACCGGTCCAACACACCCTTTGTGAACAGGTATCACCATTTTGAACAGGTCCAAAGATCCTTGGAACGCCACCCGGAAACAATCTGTTTACGGACCTAAGCTGTTGAATTTACTTGGCTCACAAAACCCGCACCCAAAAGTGTTCAATTTTACTTGATACTTATCCAGAACCTGTTCAAAGTGTTCTCAGAACATGAACTCAACCTATTCAGGACACCCAAATGGAAGACCAAGTACTCGTTGAAAAGCTTTTGAATAAGGACCCGGATGCTTTCGAATGGCTCTTTAAAGAGTACAATGAAAGAGTTAAAGCCGTGGTTCGACGACTGATTCGTGATGAGCGCGACGTAGAAGAAGTCGTTCAGGACACGTTTTGGACAGTGTATCGCAAGATCCACCTGTTCAGACAGGACAGCGCCCTGTGGAGCTGGATGTATCGAATCGCGGTGAACGCTGCGAAAATGAAGATCCGCAAGTACAAGCGCCGACCCATCCCTGTCGATGACGACGTGCTTCGTTCGATGTCGATGCCCGAAAGTCTTGCCAACCTGGACTCACGCCCAGACCAGCAACTCTCGTGCAAGCGCATCATGTCCGAGATGCAAGACTTCCTTGATGAATGCGACGACACAAATCGCTCGCTGTACATCGCAATGGAAGTCCATGGCATCTCAAAAGAAGAAATCGCCGAGCAGCTTGACCTCTCGGTGCCCGCCGTGAAAACCCGATTGCACAGGATGCGCGTCGGGCTAAAGGAGCGGATTTCATCAGTACGAGAAGAAGAAGGCGTAGCTGCGTAACCGCTACCGCTGAAAACGACCTATGGTAGATAAGGACAAAACTCCTAAAGGTCTGGGCATCGGGGCAATCTCGAAGGCCACAGGAATCCCGGTCGAGACGATTCGCACCTGGGAACGACGCTATGGGTTTCCAAACCCGTCGCGAACCGAGTCGGGTCACCGCGTCTATGCCTCTGGCGTGATCAATTCCTTGCGATTGATTGACGCGGCCCTCAAGTCGGGAATGCGGCCCTCAAAGGTCGTCGGGAAGTCGGACAGCGAACTCCGCGAACTTTTGGGGATCACCGATGTCGTCGAGAACGTCATCTCCATTGACCCCAGTCAGGCAGACGACCCTGCGATTTTGCCGTGGGTCGAAGCCGTGATGTCGTTCGATGGCGAAGAGCTTGACCGTCTCATGCAAGTGGAATGGGCAAAGCTTGGTCCACGCAATTTTCTCGAGGACCGCGTCTCGCCCTTCCTACATGCCGTCGGGATGGCCTGGTTCGAATCTCGTGCCGAGATTGCCAACGAGCACTTTGCCACAGAACGCCTGCGAGACTTCTTGACCACGAAATGGCGACCCATCTCGGACGCCAACACCAAAGGGCCACGAATTCTGTGCGCGAACCTGCCGGAAGAGACACACAACCTTGGCCTGCAGATCGCAGCAACGTCGCTCGCATTTGCCGGCTGCAAAGTCATCTTTCTGGGGTCAAACACGCCCGTCGCCGACATCGCGCACGGAGCGCGATCCTCAAATGCCAGTGCAGTTGTTGTCAGTATCTCGGTCACCGCGAACCCGGCGATGACCTCTCGCGCTTTGGTAGAACTTCAGAATCTGCTAGAACCTGACATCGAGCTGATCGTCGGCGGTCTTGGAGCACCGTCACGCATCGACGGTGTTCGACGTCTGGTCGACCTCGATGAGCTCACTGATTGGGCCGTTGAAGTTTCTGCTAAATCGTCCGCGAAGAACGCATGACATCCATCATTTGGGCAATTCTGGCGCTCCTGCCGCCATTCGCACCCACTGGGGAACCCAATCCACCACCCTCGATGAATGGTGTCTGGGTTCAGAAGCTGGTGCAGACCTCCGTGGCCAACATTCCAGTGATCGGGGACGTCGAGAGCAAGACCGTCTCTTTTCTGCGCATGAACGTGACGCAGGAAGGCGATACAGTCACGATCCAGGCTGAACCCTGTTGGGTGAAAATCGATAGCGAAATCGAACAAGTAAAGACCGTTATCCCCGCAGAAATGCTGGATGCCATCGGGACCTATCAATTGCGTGGTAAGATCAGGGCAAAGGGCGATGTGTGGGAGTTTTATCAGCCACCGACCGTCGCCGTGCTCGGCGCAAAGCTGAAACAAGCATGGACCGAACGACTGCCTGTGGACCCAAAGGACCCAAGAGTCGTCGACGCCGATAAAGACGGCAAACCCGGCGTCACCGTGCGGATCTTTGGCATCATGGATGGTGAAATCTACCTGGTTCAGCGAAGTTGGAGCGAGCTCACAGGCACGTTTGTCAGCGACGACAAGGTGCGTGGTCTTGTTCGATGGCGAACATCACAGAGCATATTGGACGCCACACGCGGGCCGTTGAAGGACGACCCCGGCGCCAAACCACATCCAGATGCCCGAAAGAGTACTTTCGAGCTCACTCGTGTCGATCAAAAGACGACCTGCAAAGACGTCATCATCAACCGCAAAACGCTCTTTCAGAACTAGACAGAGCAACCCAAACTCACAGGAAACGGCGTGCGCATCGCCATCACAGGGGCTTCAGGCCTGATCGGGGGCGCAATATCTCAACACCTCTCCGACGTCGGACACACGGTTCATCCGCTTGTGCGGCGCACGCCGGACGAGTCCAAAAACGAGATCTATTGGAAACCATCCAGCAACGAGATCGACTCAACGTCTCTGGAAGGCATCAACGTGATGATCCACCTCGCCGGTGAATCCATCGCGGGCCGTTGGACGGATGCAAAGAAGAAGCGAATCCGCGACTCCCGAGTCGCCGGAACCACGCTCGTGGCCGAGACCATCGCGTCTCTTAACTCGCCACCGGATCTCTTCCTGTCAGCGTCCGCGGTAGGCTTCTATGGCGACCGGGGAAGCGAAGAACTCACGGAGTCTAGCCAGGGCGGAAAGGGGTTTTTGCCCAAGGTCTGTTTCGCCTGGGAAGCCGCAGCATATGCAGCCGAGAAGTCTGGAATCCGGACAGTTCATCCGCGGTTCGGGCTTGTGTTGTCGGACAAGGGCGGTGCCCTGGAAACGATGCTGCTGCCTTTCAAAATGGGCGTTGGGGGCGTTGTCGGTTCGGGAGAACAGTACATGAGCTGGATCGCGATCGAAGACGCTGTGCTGGCGATAACACATATCTTGTCGTCGCATGACATCGTCGGCCCCGTGAACCTCGTAGCGCCCCACCCTGTGACCAATCGCGAATTCACCAAGACACTTGGAAAACAGCTTGGGCGCCCAACGATCCTTCCCCTACCAAGTCCGATTGTGAAGATGATGATGGGCGAGATGGGCGAGTCGCTGCTCTTGGATAGCACACGCGTGCTTCCGCAGACGCTCTTGAGAACCGGCTACAGCTTCAAGTACCGAGATCTGGCTAAAGCCCTGGCTGAAATCCTCTAGCTACTCCGCAGCAGCAAACTCGAAATCATCATGGTGCTGTAGTGCATCGAGGTACTCATCACCTGAGAGGCGTGTCGCGTCGAGCCCATCCATGTACCGCAGCAGACCAGCGTCCTCGTAGTACGGCAGCATGCGGTCACTCAGCAGCCCAATCTCACGAAGATTTGGCACAAGACGCGAGAACATCACTCGTCGAAACTCGTGAAGACCCGGCATATCCAGCACGAGCTCTCGCCACTGACGTCGCGAGACTTTGTGCTCAAACCACTCTTCATAGACCTCGTACATCATGAATCGATTCTGCATCAGAAGCGAAACCTCAAACACCCAGTCCTCGCGCTCGCGCCGCTCCTTCTCGCTGATCTTGGTCCGGATATGGTCGCGCAACGCCAAGACACCGTAGTGAACATGTCGAGCTTCATCGCGGATGACGTACTTGAGGATGTCTTTCAGAAGCGGCTCAGATGTCCACTTGTACAACATCCCAAACGCGCCTAGCGCTAGCCCCTCGACCATGATCTGCATGCCCAAGAACTTCATGTCCCAACGCGAGTCAGTCATGAGCGAGTCGATGATGGTGAATAGGTTGTCGTTGATGATGTAGAGCTTATTGAGCTTCGTATCGATATAGCGGTGAAACGCCTCTACATGGCGCCCTTCGTCCATCACCTGAGTGGCTCCGTAGAGCTTACCATCGACCCATTCCACGCTCTCGGTAACCTGCGCTGCGGCGTATAGAGCGCCCTGCTCACCGTGCAGAAACTGCGAAAGCATCCACGCAGCGACATCGTGCATCAGCCGACGCTTTTCCACAGCGCTCAGCGTGACGTCAAAGTCTGCGGCACGGCTGAGGTCGATGAAATGTTCAGGAACAATGGGAACCTCTGGATTCATAGGATCGACATCGGTTTCCCAATCGACGTCCATCTCGGCGTCCCACTGATTTCGCTTCGCCCGCGTGTACAGGTCGCGCATCTCGGGGAAATCGCTCTCATATGTCCAATCGAAGTGGGTGGCGTGGCCTGAGACCATCTTCGCCGTGTCCAACTCACCCAGGCGGAGGACAAAACCGCGTCCAAATGACGGCATGAACTGCGTCATCACGGACGGATTCCGAATCTCTCGCAACAGCGCGACGGCCTCCAAAATCGGTTCCACTTTTGACCGCATTGCCGTTGGCATTTGGTCGATCAGTCGTTCGGCTGCTGTTGCCACCTTCTTTCTCCTCAGGCGTTCACCACCAAGTGGCCGCGCGGTCTTCCGACACAGGCCAAACACAATCCATCGCTAATCTCGTCGTCATCCAAGCAGATGCCGTCAGGGTCTTCGTACTCGACCTCTCCCGACACAATGTCGAGCATGCACGCCGCGCAACCGCCCGCTGCGCACGAAAACAACAAGTCGACTCCAGCTTCCAGCCCAAGCTCCAAGATCGTCGCTTCGGGATCAGAGACAGTCAGGACGACACCTGACTCAGCAAACTCCAGCACTGCGACGACGTCCTCAACGGGGGCTGTCGTCGTGTACTCAATCTCGACTTCGACGGTCGTTCCATCGGACGTCTCGTACCGAAAGCTGCGACACTCGCGATGACTGCGAGTGCGTTCCGAACGAACTGCCCGTACAAAATCGACGGCGTCCTGTTGTATGGTGCTTGCTGCCACTCGCAGTCGCGATGGCAGCAGTTTACGTACACGCAAGGCGTGCTCCTTGTTTTCCATCACTTGGTGGAATAATATTCCATCATCTGTTGGAAATATTCAAGATTCAGATTTCTATGCGTCAAAAAGCAGTTCGTGCAAACGGGTTAGCAACCCAAGACAAGATATTGAATTCAGCCACGCTGATGTTTGCGACAAGCGGGTATGAGGCGACTTCGCTGCGCCAGATCGCGGCGTCCGCGGGGGTGGATATCGCCACGCTGAAATACCATTTCCAGGACAAACCCACGTTGTTTGGGGAGGTCTATAAGGGCGGGCACACGGAGTTCATGTCGACCGTCGAGCCGATACTGGAGGACCTTGATAAGGTCGCAACCAAAGAAGACATGGCCGTGCTGATCGATGATTTTGTCACAAAGATGCATGACTTCATCGAAGGCAACCTGCCCTTCGTCCGTCTCACTCTGTATCGAATGCTGGAAGACTCCGCAGACATCATCAGTATCGAAGAAGAACTTCAAGCCATCGCCATCTCTCGCCTCGACCAGAAGTTCCGCGGTCTCGTTGATCGTGGTGTTGTCCACGACATCGATACACGAGCGCTTGTCGTGTTCCTCGTCGCGTCGTTTTCCACGTGGCATGTGACGGGACGCGTCAAAGCAAACTGGTTAGGAAGCCCCGGTTTGGATTCGGAAGCAGGACGGGCGCGCAGCGAATCGTTCTTCGTCGACCTCCTCGAAAATTACCTTCTGTAATCTGCGTTTGAAGCGGGGTTCGGCGTAGCGACAAAATCCCCATTCGTGGTATCCCAGTGCCATGGCAAAGCAGGTTAAACGGGTCCAAGTCGTCGTCGACCAGAGAGACGACCTGGCATATGCGCAAGTACTCGATGACACCGACATCGCATGCGTCGGAGCGAACGTCGACGAGGCGGTCGAAAACATCACCAAACTTCTAGAGCAAGTGCTCCGCAGAGACCCCACGCGCTTCGAAGACCCAAAGTCCGATTTTGTGGTCCGTCACATCAAGCTGCAGGTCCCCACGTCACGACTTGGGCGGCTTCTAAATCTCGATCTTCAGCTTTTCGCGGTGTGCACACAGGACGAAGAAGACGGCATGTACGATATCTACCTGCCGCAGTTAGACATGAGCTTCCCACTTCAAGCCATCGACGATCTCGAAACGGTCTGTGGCGAAGTGATCCGCGACCGCTACCCGCTCAACATGCGATTGCACTACTTACGCGACTGCATGGTACCGCTGACTCGAGAGGTCAACGGCGAGCGAGTACCCCGCATGTCGTCTCAGATTCTGGACGTACGATTCCGCGCCGAAACCAGCGAAATGGCCGAAGAGATGGAGGCACTGACCACCCTCTCATCTGTCGGTGAATCCCTGAACATACGGCTGTCGAAGCGCGACGCTGCTCGCGCCTTCGAACGTCGGGCCGAGGTTGAAACGCTCCTGGATTATCTGGCCGAAACGGCAGAACGCTCAGTGCTTGTTACAGGGCCGGCTGGGGTCGGAAAGACCGCAGTTGTCTACGAAGCTGTTGGACGAATCATTAAGAATGACGGCCCTGAGCAACTGCACGGCGTGCCCGTCTGGCAGATCTCCGGTGGTCGGCTGATGGCAGGAATGCGATTCCTTGGCCAGTGGCAAGAGCGGGTCTTGGCCCTCATCGAAGAGGTCAAACAGACAGGCGCCATTCTGTTTGCCGAGAATCTCATCGAGCTACTTGAGACGTCAGGAACCGAGCAACACACCCAGGGAATCCCAGGCCTCCTATTGCCACACATGTTGGCCGGAGACCTGGTTCTGATTACCGAGGCACGACCTGAGCAGCTCGCTCGGGCTGAGCAGAGCCACCCTAGTTTCCTACGGGCCCTGCGGAATCTGCCGATCGAGCCCATGTCTCCGGGAACCACAGACAAAGTCTTGGATCGTGTTTCGTTCCGACTTGGACGCCAATTCGGCGTTCGGCTGTCCCCACAGACACGCGACCGAATATTGGAGCTGGTTGGCAGATTCAAAGGCTCCGCGGCATTGCCCGGGCCGGCAGTAGAACTGGCCGAACGCATGGCACGGACACATGGGCATAAAGGTGTTCATGCCGAGGGTGCCGAGCGGCCTGAGCTTCAGCCTGAACACGCCTTGGAAGCGTACGCGTCGTTCACTGGACTTCCTGTCAATCTGCTCGACCCCGCCAAGGATTTCGAAAAGAGCGCAGTCGTGGACTTCTTCGGCAAGGCGATCTTCGACCAACCCGAGGGTGTTGAAGCCGTTGTCGACCTCATTACGACGATCCGCGCAGGCCTAAACTCGCCACAGCGACCCTTGGGCAGCTTCCTGTTCTTGGGACCCACTGGCGTCGGAAAAACCCAAACGGCCCTCACATTGGCGGAGTACCTGTTCGGCGACCGCAACCGCTTGGCACGTTTCGACATGTCTGAATACCAAGACAGCTGGGCGGCTGGCCGTTTGGTTGGGCGCTACAAAGGTGAACAAGGTGAGCTCGTACGCCGCATACGTGAACAACCGTTCCAAGTCTTATTGCTAGACGAGATCGAGAAAGCGCACTCAACCGTATTCGACTTCTTACTTCAAGTGCTAGGGGAAGGCCGACTCACCGATGGTTTGGGCCAGACCGTCTCTTTGACCAGCAGCGTGATCATTATGACCTCAAACCTTGGTGCCGGCGGACCGTCGTCATTGGGTTTTGCAGGCAAACAGGACGAAAACTCCAAGCGCAGTGTCGAGGTTGCCCACTACATGGGCGCGGTCGAGCGCTTCTTCCGGCCCGAGTTTGTGGGACGAATCGATAAGATTATACCCTTCCGCTCGCTGTCTGACCGCACGGCGCAGAAACTGGTCGAACGTGCATTGGAGCAGGCGTTCAAACGTGAGGGTCTCGTGCGACGCAATATCAAGGTGCGCGCAACCGATGACGTCATCGCGCATCTCATTCGCGTTGGTTTTGACGAGAAGTACGGTGCGCGCCCGCTGCGTCAATGTGTTGAGAACTACATCACCGCTCCGCTCGCTCAGTTTTTGGCGCTTGAGAGCGACCTGGAAGACATCGAACTCGTGTTCGATATGGTGGATGGCGTCCCCCATGTCGAGTTGGACTAGAGCCAAACGTCGGGTTGATCTAAAGTGACGGCCCAGACGAGGTAATCTTGAGCGAACACTCTCACAACGTAGACGAGGCGATGGAGACGTTTCACAAACGTCTTCAGGACGCGGGGCTTAAGTCGACGAAGCAACGAGACATCATCGTTGAAGCGTTCTTTAGGCTCGATCGACACATCAGCGCCGATGAGCTCTTGGACGAGGTTCGCAAAGAAAAACCGACCATTGGCTACGCGACTGTCTATCGAACCCTCAAGCTTCTGGTTGAACAGGACCTCGCCGTTCCGAAGAACTTCGGCGAAGGGATGACACGCTACGATCCTATTCATGATCAAGAGGCGGATCACGACCACCTCATCTGTGTCGATTGCCGTAAAATCATCGAGTTTAACGACGAAGCAATCGTCGCCCGACTTGCCGAAGTAGCCCAGGAATTGGGGTACTCCGTTCGGCGAAAAAAGCTCGAAATCTACGCTGAATGCCAGATTAAGAACTGCCCAAACAAGGCATCCTAAGAAAGCCGGAATAAACTACCGCTTTCAATCCCTGCACAACGGTGATATCGCCATCGGTGACAATGCCGAATCCGCCTGATTTTTGTTGCGATGCGGATAGTTGACCAAAACGTATAGTATTTTCAAATAGATGTGTAAGGCCGACCTATGAAAGACGATTTCTCAATCAAAGGCGACGTGATCGCCGCGCTTGAAGACGTTGTAGACCCAGCAAAAGACAAAAACGTTATCGACGCCCACATGGTCGAGTCCGTCGAGGTCTCCGCCGGTATCGTTGATTTGGTCATCACGATTGAAAAGGGACGGGACCGCGAAGAACGTTTCGCGCTTGAGGATGCGATCGCTGATGCGGTTGAGGCGGTCGACGGCGTGCGTGAAGCGAAGGTCAAAATGATGACCCCGCAAGCCATTGAAAAACAGCAATCTGGAGAGTCAGCAGCACCTTCGCCTGGAGCGCCTAAACCCGCCGCAGCAGCACCCGGATCGGTCCCAGCATCAGCGCCAATCGAAGGTGTCGGAAAGGTCATCGCCGTGGCATCAGGCAAAGGCGGTGTCGGTAAGTCCACCGTCGCTGTGAACCTTGCCCTCGCGCTCAAAGCACAGGGGCATCGTGTTGGCCTCTTGGATATCGATATCTACGGACCAAGTATCCCAACACTTTTGGGAATCACTGGACGCCCTCAAGTCCAAGACCGTCGAATCGTCCCGCTGCAGGCGCAGGGCCTCAGTTTGATGAGCCTGGGATTCTTGTTGGAAGACGACATGCCGGGCATCTGGCGAGGCCCGATTGTGACAGGAATCATCCGCCAGTTCCTACGAGACGTTGACTGGAGTGGACTCGACTATCTCATTGTCGACATGCCTCCAGGCACCGGAGATGCACAACTTGCATTGGCACAGACCGTGCTTGTCGATGGAGCAGTCGTGGTTTCAACCCCGTCCGATCTGGCGCTAATCGACGCTGCGCGCGGACTTGAGATGTTTAACACCCTCAACATTGACGTGATCGGCATCGTCGAAAACATGTCAGTGTTTGTGTGTCCACATTGTGGCAATTCTTCGCATATTTTCGGCAAAGACACAGTCGATTCCGAGGCGAAACGACTCGGAACTGAAGTCTTGGGGCACATCCCTCTCGAAATGTCAGTCCGCCAAGGTGGTGATGAAGGACGCCCCGTCGTCGCCGCAGATCCAGACGGTGACGTAACAAAAGCGTTTTTGGACATCGCAGAAGTCGTCAAACAGAAGGTCGGATCTGTCGACCAAGCTCCCGAAGAAAACAAGAAAGGTCTGTTCTCGTTCCTAAAAGGCTAGCCAGCACCGGGTTGAAATACACCCCAGTGATTTGAGATACTTTCCACAATCAGGAAAGTATTTTAAAACAACTGTAATATTATGGCTAAGCGAGGACGACCAAAGAGCAAGACGCAGAGTGTGGTCATTTCCGTGCGCATCGACAAAGGTGTGCTCGAGGAAATCGACCGTCTGCTGGGCTTTCGTTTCCGCGCACCGATTGGGCGCGAGACGTATCTTCGGATGATTATGTTCGGAGATGAGCCACCGGTCTCCCCCACGGTCGAAATTGGTAATCTCGTGCGATTGGACTTCCGCTTGCCGGATACGTCCGCCATCGAAATCGCAGACCGTGTCGGCGAGGGCAATCGCTCCGAGTATATTCGTCGAATTCTGATGGGTCTCGAAGACCCTCTTTCCCCTCTTCCGTCGGAATCCGACGAAGAGTGATTTAATCGTTACAAGCCGCACCTTGTGCTACGATCGCACCGATCAGACGCATCCGTCGATCAACGGTTGTATTTTGGGTAATGCCACTTGAGTCGTTTCGGACGACATTTCGTTCGCATCCGCGAAATTAAGGCATTTGAACGACGCCTTCTCAAACTTCTCGTAGACCGCCCCGGATTTCTACACCAGCGGCATGAGGCGTTGTTTCGCTACGCCTTGGCCATGGCGCAGCTGCACCTATTCCGCACCCCAGAAGGCGACGACGTCGACCTCGCCCCCCACGTCGATCGACTGCGTTTGTGGATGCTGGAGGCCATCGTTCCTCTGGTACCTGAAGTCGGCGAGCCAAACGTCGAGATGTTGCGTGAGATCGCACCGGTCCTGGCATTACGTGTCGACAAAACACGAACTGAACTCCTTGAGGCATGGTCCAGCGACTTCGGTCCCGAACACCTCGACCGAGAACTCTGCCAGAAGACGCTCGCTTTGGTCCTTGGCGGTGGTGGCGGCTCCGGCTTAGTTCACCTCGGCGTGTTCTCGTTGGTGAACGAGTTAGGTATCGTTCCCGAGCTCATTGTCGGAAGTTCGATGGGCAGTTTGCTAGGGCTTCTGCGCGCCATCGACCGCACATACGACCCCATCAACACCGCACTCGCCCTGCCCAAACACGTGGACTACAACACGATGTTTAAGCCGTTCACAGGCTACTCACGGTACGGGTTCCCGGGCGTGTTCCACCTGAATCTGTTGCGTGTGGCTAGCGAAATCATGGACTCGCTGGTGGGAAAAGGCGCTCCACGATTCGAAGACCTGCCGATACGTCTTGAGGTCATCGCCTGCGGCATTCGCACGGGCTTTAAGATCGACAACGAACGCTACGAGAAGGCCGCGAAAGCCAACCCCAGCATGAACCCATCGTCGATGACGCGGACACTGCGACTGTTCTTCTCGGCGGTGAAAGAGCTGTCCAAGAACCCGCGGTTTCTCAGCCAGGTCGTGTTCGGCCAAGAAGATACACGTTCATTTCCGGTGATTGAAGCAGCCGGGTTCTCATGCGCAGTGCCGGGTCTTCTGCACTACGACATCTTTCATGATGATCCCGAGACTATCGACCCACTCGATGAGCTGTTTGAGTCGCAGCGACTCCTTCGATTGTGTGACGGTGGCGTCGTGAACAACGTGCCATCGCGGGTAGCTTGGGAAAGTGTACAGGCCGGGAACATTGGGACGCGTAATGCGTTTATTCTGGCGGCAGATGCGTTCGCACCTCGACCGGCTGGGTCCAATATGATTTGGATTCCTGTGCAACAGATTGCACGCCCGGCGGTGCTCGCCAATCGGCCATACTCGGACTATCACAAGACCTTTAGAGATACGCCAAGCCCGCTGCAGATCGTCGTGACCAGCTACTCGAAAATAAAGACCATCGTCGAGACCTCTCGCGAGCAATTGGATCCAGACGAACCATACATCCGCAAGGCACTCGAGCCGCTACCTCCGTATGGGACATGGCGCATCGGCGACGAAGCAGAAGCGAACTAATGGCCACTCAACCAATAGATACAAGCAAGTTGGAGATTGACGGCGAGGTCCGTACGGACGCGCTTCATCGACTGCTTTTCGCGCAGGATGCCTCGGTCTATCAAAAGATGCCGCAGGGTGTGGTTTTCCCAAGAAACGCCGCGGACGTGCAACAGATCGTCAGATTCGCGTCGGATCTGGGCATCCCAATAACGCCACGGGCAGCCGGCACCAGCCTGGCAGGACAAACGGTCGGCGACGGATTGATCGTCGATACCGGGCGTCACATGAACCAGATCCTCGAACTCAACGTTGAGGAACGATGGGTGCGGGTTCAGCCCGGCGTAATCCTCGACGACTTGAACCGATATTTGGCGCCGCACGGACTGTTCTTTGGACCTGACACGAGCACCTCAAGCCGATGCATGATCGCCGGCATGATAGGCAACAATTCATGCGGATCTCACTCGATCCTGTACGGCAACACGATGCAGCACGTCCTTGAGCTCGATGTCGTCATGGCAGATGGCGAGTTGGTTCACTTGGAGGATTGGGACGCGGACACGCTGGAAGGCCATAAGAATGCTGACAGTGTGCTTGGAAATGCGCTGAGAACTCTGGATCGTATCGGGTCCAATAACGCCGAACTGATTCGCGAGACCTACCCTCCTCGTGAGGTCCTCCGCAGAAACACGGGTTATCCGATTGATGATATTGTGGAGCGTGCGCCGTACACCGACGGTGCCCCGCCTTTCTCGCTCGCACGGTTTATGTGCGGCACCGAAGGGACGCTGGGGCTTACGGTTGAGGCTAAACTGAACGTCGTCTCGAAGCCGGAACACAAGATTCTGGTCTGTGTCCATTTCGACGATCTGCTGGAAGCCATGCGGGCGACAGTTTTGGCCGTGGAACACGACCCAGCAGCAGTCGAGCTGATCGACCGCAGAATCCTGCATCAGACCATCAACAATACCGAGCAACAACGAAACCGATTCTTCATCGAAGGCGATCCCGCAGGCGTTCTGGTTGTGGAGTTCTACCGGGACTCAGAGGAAGAACTCGAGCAAGCAAGCGAGACGTTGATCGCCGCTTTGAAAGCGGCCGACATGGGCTATGCATACCCAATTGTGCGTTCGCCGGACGACAAGAAAGTCTGGGCACTGCGCAAAGCGGGGCTTGGCATTTTGATGGGAATCCCAGGTGATACGAAGGCAGTCTCCGTTGTCGAAGACACCGCGGTTCCCGTGCCCGACCTACCCGATTATATCGCGGACTTCATGGCGCTGATGGACCAGTACGGCACACAGTCGGTCTATCACGCACACGCTTCCGTCGGTGAGCTCCATCTGCGTCCGGAACTAAACCTCAAGGATCCAGAAGACGTAAAGAAGTTCATCGGCATTGCCGAAGACACCACAGATTTGGTGAGAAAGTACCGCGGTTCACTCAGCGGTGAGCATGGTGACGGACGCGTTCGCTCGCCACTGATCGAGCGGTTCTATGGGCCAGAAGTGTTCGCGCTGCACAAAGAGATCAAGCAGGCATTCGACCCCAAGAACATCCTGAATCCGGGGATCATTGTGGATGCCGCTCCAATGGACCACGACTTCCGGATTGAACCAGGAACCGAGCTTCAGGACGTTGAGGACACGGTCTTCGATTGGTCGGGGGACTTCGGTCTGCTTCGCGCGGTTGAAAAGTGCAATGGTGCGGGGGTTTGCCGAAAACGCGCTGAGGCCGGGGGCACAATGTGCCCGAGTTACATGGCAACACTCGATGAAAAGGACACGACACGAGGACGTGCGAACGTGTTCCGCCATGTGTTGCTTGAAGGACCCGACAAAGCATGGACAAGCGACGAGCTTGCCGATGCACTGGACCTCTGCCTCTCGTGCAAGGGATGTCAGAGCGAGTGCCCAGCGAACGTTGACATGGCACGGATGAAGGCAGAGTTCCTTCAGCATCGTCATGACCGCAACGGCGTACCGCTCTCGGCCAGGTTCTTCGGCGATTTCCCGATGTTCGCACGTATGGCATCGATTACTCCGGGAGTTGCTAACTTCTTCAATCGATTCGGTCCATCGCGTTGGATAATCAACGCGCTCGCCGGGGTAGCGCCACAACGTGACTTACCGCCATTCACCGCCCCGTTCACAAAACGTGCGCGAAACCTACTTACGGACGGCGGAACCCACGACGTTTGGCTCTATGTCGACCCATTCACTGAGTACACGGACGCGCACATAGCGGACTCCGTAGTCAACGTGCTGCAGACACTGGGTTACAGGATCCACGTGTTGCCTGTGCACGAAGACGGACGGACGCAGATCTCCAAGGGTCTAGTTCGGAAGGCGAAGTCCATCGTCAATAGCAACCTGCGCACCCTCAAACCGCTACTGGACGCGCATCCGGATCGTCTGATCGTCGGGATCGAACCGAGCGCACTCCTCACTTTCCGCGACGAAAGCCCACTTCTCGCAGAAGATGGCTTGCGTTCGGTTGCGGATGAACTCAAGCGACGTGCGATGCTGTTTGACGAGTTCCTGCTGCACGAATTGAATGCTGGGCGAATCGACGCTGCCCAGTTTGAGGCTGACGGCCACCATGTCGTCTTCCACGGCCATTGTTACCAGAAGGCGATTGTGGGCACGGCACCGACCGAAAAGCTCTTAGGTGCGCTTGGGTTTGATGTGGAGACGCTTCCAACTGGATGTTGCGGAATGGCTGGTTCATTCGGCTACGAGGCCAAACATTATGACCTCTCGATGAAGATTGGTGAGTTGGTGTTGTTCCCTCGAGTTCGCGCGGCAGATTCATCTTCCACCATCATGGCGCCCGGCACATCGTGTCGGCACCAGATCCACGATGGAACTGGAAAGCAGGCCGTGCATCCCGCTCAGCTCCTGGAGAGCTTCCTCAAATCGGGATAGGGGGCGGCTGTTCTCAGCCGCGCCCCTCCCACACCACCCTGCATGCGGGTCCGCACAGGGCGGTTCGATGAGTTGAGGTCATGTCTTCGTCAATCTCGGTAATCCAAG
>JAUIBR010000099.1 GCA_030427705.1 bacterium
GGTCTACAGCCCAGGTGCTCTCGGAACCACGGGTCAACCTGAGTTGCTGCGTCTCTTCGCTAACCGCGAAAGCCAGCCAATGGAATACACCTGGCGCGTCGTTAGCTCGCCAGACGGTGCTGACTACCGTCTTGAGAACGCAAAAGGAACGGTCACCGTCTCGTCTCCATACGAGTACCGTTACCTTTCGGACGAAGCAGCTCGCCTCGTCGGTTCGAAAGCTGGTGACTACGAGCTTGAGTTGACGGTCAAGACGGTCTGGGAAGACCGCAAGTCGGGTATCGTTAACGACACGGCGAACTTCCGCACGGTAGTCTCACTTACGGGTGATGACGCAGACGTCTCGTCGAACGAGACGGGCGACCAAGGCTGCCAGGTTGTCGACACGAACAACAACGCAGGCTCAACGGCTTGGTTGCTGCTTGTCGGTCTGGTTGGATTGATCGTCCGACGCCGTAAGAACTAACTCTGTATGGGCGGGTGAACACCCGCTTATGCAACGGGTCTCTCACGAAAGCCTACCCTCCGGGGTAGGCTTTTTGTTTTCTTGCCTTTCGACGCCGTGAGGCGGATGTGTCCCGATCGTGGCAGATGTGACACATACACCACACCCTTTGGAGTGACAAAAATACCACACAAGCAACCCAAGCACCCCCTAAGGCCCTGTTTCCATGGTGTTTTTAGGATATTTTAAGACTTGGCACTGATGTTGCTAGTGTAGGTATGTGAAGCATATCGTACCGCAAGGTATTTTCACTTAGGGTTGAGGGACCCGCGAAACGCGAGAGGCAATAATGAAACGACTAACACTAATTTTGGCAACAGCAGCGGTCACACTCCTTGGATGGGGTAACGCCTTTGCACAAGATTCACCTGGGTTCGAGTGTGACAACTCGTTCGGAGCATGCGGTACACCAAACCAGTCTGGTGGTGGCGGATGTGGCTGCGGTGGTGGCTCCATCCTTATTAACAACACGGACTTGGGTGACACCTATCAGTTCGCTGACGACTACGACGATGATGGTTGGGAAGATGATGGCGACAACTGCGCTCGCGTCTTGAACCCAGACCAGGCTGACTCGGACGGCGACGGCATCGGTGACGCTTGCGACATCTGCCTCTCGGTTCCTGACGAACTTCAGTTCGACATCGATGGCGACATGATTGGTGACGCCTGCGATACCGACATCGACGGTGACGGCCTGCTTAACGCAGACGACAACTGCGAAACGATGCCAAACCCAATCCTTCCGGGATTGACGGCTCAGATTGACACCGACCTCGACGGTCTTGGCGACGCTTGCGATGACGACATCGACAACGACGGCATCACCAACCTCGAAGACGGATGCCCACTTGACGCTCAGATCACGACGCCAACCTCAGAGCAGCAAGCATCTTGCTTCCCTGACGCGGACGGCGACGGCATCTGGGATGCATTGGACAACTGCTCCAGCATCTTCAACCCTGACCAAGCTAACTTGAACGGAAGCTCGTTCGGTGACGAGTGTGACCCTGACGTCGATGGCGACGGTGTCCACAACCCATTCGACAACTGCGCGCAAACGCCTAACCCTGACCAGATCGACTCTGACCGCGACGGTCAAGGCGAAGCATGCGACAGCCGCTTCTGCTACACGGTCTTCGGTGACACCACCAACTGCTTGGACCCTGAAGGTGCACTTTCGGTCTACAGCCCAGGTGCTCTCGGAACCACGGGTCAACCTGAGTTGCTGCGTCTCTTCGCTAACCGCGAAAGCCAGCCAATGGAATACACCTGGCGCGTTGTCAGCACCCCAGATGGCGCTGACTACCGCCTTGAGAACGCAAAAGGAACGGTCACCATCTCGTCTCCATACGAGTACCGCTACCTTTCGGACGAAGCAGCTCGCCTCGTCGGTTCGAAAGCTGGTGACTACGAGCTTGAGTTGACGGTCAAGACGGTCTGGGAAGACCGCAAGTCGGGTATCGTTAACGACACGGCGAACTTCCGCACGGTGGTCTCACTTACGGGTGATGACGCAGACGTGAACACCGGTACCGGTGACAGCGCTGGCTGCCAGGTAGCTAACGCCAATAGCGGTGCAGGTTCGGCAGCTTGGCTGCTCCTAGTTGGTCTGGTTGGACTGGTAATCCGACGCCGTAAAAACTAGTATCTGTATAGGCGGGTGAATGCCCGCCTATGCACCGGGTCTCTCACTCAGAACCTGCCCCCGGGCAGGTTTCTTTGTTTGAACCAAAAACACACGCCCACGGAAGCCCATGAACGCGCGATTGGTCACTCAAGTCGCCTTTGTTACAACCCTCAGCCTGCTCGGTGTCAGCTGCACCGACACCGGACTTGAGCCTATCCCGGCGCCACCACCGCCGGAGCTCGACAATCTGGTCCGAATCAAGGGCGAATTCTGTTCCGAGCCAAGCGCGGACATCATCTTCCCGGTAAAAGTTCTCTACATCGTCGACCAATCGGCCTCGCTGCAATGCACGGACTCGATGAATCGACGCTTCACGGCGCTTAACAACAGCGTCAATAACTTCCTTGGCTCGCAACCGAACGGTGAGGTCGGATTCATCGGCTTCTCAAGTTGGGCTCGCGAGGCTCCGTTCAGCCGAGACCAGGGCGCAATCGCAAACTTCATCGATCCCGCAGCCGGTCTGGGTCCGGCGACGGACTATCAGGGCGCGTTGGCGACGGCGATTCGTATTATTGAGCAAGATATCTTGGCTGTGGGTGGCCCGGAACGAGCTCGAACGCGATACATCGTCAACTTCGTTAGCGACGGTGTCCCTGAGCCTCGCTGCAACGCGGGATGCGAAGACACGATCTCCGACTGTAGTGATGGGGACGACAACGATGGGGATGGTCGCACGGACACGACCGACCCGGATTGCGCGAACATTACGGACAACTCGTTGCACCCTGACAACCTCTATGGTGTCTGCAACACGACCGAAGAAGTTCCCGATGACGTCTACGTCGACTACACAGGCATCTGTCCCGAGTACAACCAACCAAACCAGATCTTGCAGCGTGTTCAGCAATTGCTGGACCTCAAAGACATCTATTCGGTTGGTGACGTTCAACTGAACACCGTCCTGCTGTTCTCGCCGCAGGCTGTGGTTGAGGCGCGATGCCCGGGCGCAAGCATGGCATTTGGCTACGATAAGGTTCAGGCCACCGCGACCCTGCAGAGCATGGCTGACCGTGGCAACGGCACGTTCCGCGATATCAACCTGACCGGTACCCAAGATGACTTCCTTAACTTTGAAGTCACCTCGATTACTGCAGAACAGACCCTCACTTCGCTGCTCGCTTACAACGAGCATGCACGCGTGACGTCGAACGGGCTGATGCCGGACACCGACACTGACGGCATCGACGATGAGACTGAGGTGCAGAACCAGCTCGAGCGATTTGATGGCGACACCGATGCTGACCTTTTTGGTGACCTGTTTGAAACGCATTGGCGCACCGAAGGCTTCGACCCCGGAAACAACCTCGCCCCCGCCTTGTCGTGCTCTGATGCGCGTGATGGTGATGGCGATGGATTGAATGACTGTGAAGAAGACTTCATGAAGACCGATCCGCTGCAACCAGACACCGATGGCGACGGAATCTTGGACTGGATTGAACTTCTTAAGGGCACCGATCCACTGGCGGACGACTCACTTGGCGACTTGGATTTCGACGGTGTCCTGAACGGCGATGAGATTCGCGGTGGAACCAATCCGTTGGAGCCTGACTCCGACGTCTACTTGGATAGCGCAATCACGTATGACTTGAACGACCTCGGCGTCTCCGACGTCGACGGTGAAGAGCGTCACTGCTACGACTTCGATGTTCAGCGCATTCCAATGGTCATCACTCCGATTCCAAGCAATCAAGGCTTGAACCGAATCCTTCTCTACACGTCTGAGCGCCCATCGCGCGTGGCCGGCGTTCCTGGTGAGATTCGGGTCGCATGTTTCGAGTCGTTCTGGAACGGAGGCTCGATTAAGGATCCGGCGAGCGGAGTTATCGATGTTTCCACTGAAAACTTGGACACGATTCGTGCTACAGTCGACCAAACCAATCTTGACCTAGCTGCATGTGGATTCTTCCCGGACGGGACCGTGGTGAACCGCGCCCTGACTGAGCAACTTATCAACACGTGCATGCCACGAAAGATTGAACTAAACAGAAGACTCTACCGACGCGAAGACCTGGTCGATTTGTTGCGACAGAACTTCGATGGAAATAACTATCCGACGATTCCGGAACGGGCCTACACCTTGTTTGTACCTATCCAGAACTTCGATGCTGACCAACACTGTTTCCGACTCTGGGAGACGGAACTCTTGGTCGATTTCCTTGAAGCTGCGTACGACGCCTGCGGCCCTTGCGTTGAGGATTTGGCTGCCGACGATGGAGCTGCTCCATGAAGTCAAGCGCTAGCGCTTGGAGTGTTATTAGTGGGCTGATATTCGCGACCGTGGTTGCGTCATTCTCGATGACCGCGACCTCCTGCACGGACGCGAAACTGGAGCCCATCCCTGCCCCACCTGTATACCGCGACGACAAACTGCAAATTACCGGCGGCCTGTGCACAAGAGAGCCTGAAAGTCTTGTGTTTCCGCTCCGTGTGTTGTTCATCGTCGACTCGTCCGTCTCGATGGAAGCAAACGATCCGCCCGATCCGGTCGATTTGATTACGGGTCGCGAGCGCGCGGTTCGAGACACCTGGACTGATCTATTGGATGACGGCCCCGAAGGCGTGAAGGTTGGCATCATCCGTTTCTCGGCCCAGGCCCAATCACGAACCGGTATCGACCTTGATGGCGATAGCATCTCGGATTCCTATTACACTTCCGACCGACAGCTTTTGGATGTCGCCACAGCATCGCTGGGCGTGACAGACCGGACCACCAACTACATTAACGCTTTGGGCGAAGCCTACTTCGAGATGCGCACCGAACTTAGCGCTGCCGACCTCGAGTCGCTTCCGCTGAGCAAATATGTGGTCGTGTTTGTCTCAGACGGTGAGCCTGACACCGATGATTCGGAGATTCGCGAAAACAGCCGCCAGGCCATCCTTGAAGCCGTTGAGCAAATGCAAGACCTCGCCGAAACGTTCCGTGTTGGCGATTTCCAATTCCACACCGCGTTTATCGCAAGTGGGCAGGCGGCGCTCGACGATGGCGCGAAGGACTTGCTGCAGGCGATGGCAGACCGCGGGAACGGAAATTTCCGTAGCTTCCCGAGTGGCGAGGAACTCAACTTCCTTTTCATCGACTTCACGGTTTTGCGTCGTGTCTTCACCCTTCGAACCTTCGGTGTCTTCAACGAAAACGCGGTCTTGGACCCGAAACAAATCCCCGACATCGCCCCGCCCGTCTTTCCCGGAGCGGACTCCGACATGGAAATGGATTTAGGGGATATGGAGATGGAGATACCCGCCGACTATGTGGCAAGGCCCGACATCCCGGCGCGAATGTTCGTAGACGTAGATGGGTCTGAAGCCTTGGAGTGTGGCGAGATCATGGCTGACACCGATGGCGACGGGCTTGCGGATATCGTGGAGATACGTGAACAGTCCGACCCACGCATCTTGGATACCGACGACGACGGGCTGAACGATTACTTGGAATGGCAATTCCGCAACGACGGTCTTGACCTGTTGGACCCGCTCGACAGCGACTGTTTCGTCGCCAATGCATGTGTTGATACCGACAATAACGGCGCGTGTGACTGCGTCCTCGATGTCGATACTGATGGCGTTTGTGACTGTAACGACCCCGATTTCAACCGAGATGAACCTTGCGCCGATCCCGTCAATGGCTGGGACTGCGTCGACCTCGATCTGGATGGCCTCTGCGATTGCCCTGACTTCGACATGGATGGGTACTGCGACTATCGCGACAACGATGGTGATGGCCTGCACGACTGCGAAGAGGTCTTCTTTGGAACAGCTCAGAATGGCGCGGATTCAGATGCGGACGGACTTCCGGACCGAATCGAAGTTCGATTCCAAACCAATCCGGCGGAACGCGATGAACTAACGGACCTGGATGCCGACAAGACGTTCAATGGTGTTGAGGTCTTGGCCAACACCAACCCGGCATGCGAGGACGCTACACTTCGTTCACGCTCGGCCTATCGCTACAGCCTGAAAGAGCTCGGGCTGAGCGGAGCCCAGACCTGTTACGATTTCAACGTCAGCAATATCACCCTGGTCAATACACTTGAGACCGAGGGCGATCTGTATCCCGGCAATGGTTGGAATCGCATCTATATTTACGCTGGCGAAGTCGCGTTCGACGATCCGAACGCGTTCGCATTGTATCGAATTGCCTGCGTCTACGCGGCTTACAACCCCAATAGCAACTACAAGAATCCGCCTTCAGGCCGCATCGACCTGACCGAGGCAGATTTTGTGGAGGTAGAGGACTTTGATCCGGAAATTCACTGCAGATACCCGTAGCCTGCTTCTGGTCGCATTTCTGGCGCTCAATGTTGGTGTTTCGTGCTCCAGCAAAGAGGAAGGCCCCGCGGACGTGGAGCCTACCGAGCGCGAATGTGAAGAAGACGAGCAAGGCGAGCCAGCAAGCGCTGCAGCCCTAACCGCCGAGCCTTCCACCGGGTACGTTTGCCCCGTGGAAGACCAGGATTGGTACTCACTGACGATTCCCGCAGGCGACCAATTGGTATCGGTGAGCCTGGGTATCGACGTTCCGCTCAGTCCCGTCGAAATCACGTATGCAATCTTCAGCAAGAACGCCAGTGGTGAGCCTGACGCGGCGGTTGCACAGCCTCCGCCAAACTCGGTGAAGATTGGTGCACAACTCTCGCTGGCGCACTGCATTCCACCTGGCGACTACTTGATGGTCGTGCGTGACCAGGGTGATGACGGCTTTGACAACCGGAATGCCTATTCGCTTGCGGTCACGTCGCAGCCAGACCCTGACATGTCGGAGCCAAACGCCGACGCCGCAACGGCAACCGCGCTGACCTCCGGCACACCACAGACCGGTTACGTCGCATGTCGTCAGGACGAGGACTACTACACGATTACCGTGCCCGACGATAACCGCCTGTCTGTGACACTGACGAGCCCCATCGCACAGTATGAGCCGCGTGTTCAGGTCCTGACTGCAACAGGTGAGTTGATTCGGGCTGAAGAGAATCCACGCGGTCCCATGGAGGCGACCGACATCTCGTTCTCGCAGGTTCTCCCAGGTGCTGGGCAATACCTGATTGTCGTATCTGACAACGACAACGAGAACGCTGACCCATCGGTTCCTTACACATTGACGGTCGATACCATCTTGGACATTGACCCGAACGAGCCCAATGACAGCCCCGCAACGGCAACCCCACTGTCGGGAACACCGGCGGCATGTGGTGCAAACTGGAGCCAAACCTTCACCTCGACCGGAACCATCGGCTCTGAGGGTGACGATGATTGGTTCCAACTGCCTGTGACGGGCTGTAATCCCGGTATAGTAGAAGCCACCGTCGAATTCGACACGGCAGGGTTGAGCGCGCAGCAACAGTGGGAGTTCAATACTCAGGTGCAGGCAGCGGTGACGGTCGTCCGTGCCCATCAACAAAGCGCCTGCGCTGAAGATAATGATTGCACGACACTCGTCGCCGCTTGCGAGAGCCCATTGGACTGCGCCGGCATCGGAGACGTGTGTTTGCCAGGTCAAGAGTTGTGCGCAGGCGCCGTGGTCTGTCTACCGGGCGGCCTCTGCGGTGCAAACCAAATGCAGCGTTCGTATCGGTGTCCTCCGACATCGCCGGAATGCCAGCCCGGAAACGGTGCACCTCCCGCAAACGTTGCATCACTGGCGGCTCCCATCTTCAACACATCCGCCACGTGGATTCGCGTGACGGACTTCCAAGGAAACGGTTCTGCCCCTGAACGGACTTATACGTTGACCGTCAGAGTTCGCGGCGAAACCGACACGAACGAACCATCAAACCTGCCGCTGGGTGAGATTTTACCTCAGTATGAACGAGGTGACCTGTTCTCAGCTGCTCGCCCAATCACAGTTCGTGATTGTACGGCAGGCGATTGTTGCGGCGCTGGAAACGGTATCAGCGGAACGATTTCGTATGACAACGACGTAGATTACTACACGTATCCGCATCCATGCCCCGGCCAAGACTGCACGCTTCGTATGGTGTGGTCTACTGAGGCTGGTCCCGTCGATATCGGTATCAATGTGTACCGCGCAGGAGGCGGGAGTTGGGTTCCGGCTCGCGAGCCAAACCAACAAGAGAACCAAGCCGCTGAC
>JAUIBR010000049.1 GCA_030427705.1 bacterium
GGTCCAATGCAACGATTTGTGTGATAGTCTTCTTCATGGTCGGCCTCTGGTCATGGGTCTGTAGCTATGACTACGTGTGTAAACCCATGATAAAGGGGTCGGCCTTCTCAAGACATCTCACCGATTTGGTTCGCTTCGCTCACCGATGTGGTTCGGCTTTGCCTGGCGAAGCGACGCCAGCCCAAAGGGCGACGCCAGCGCGAAGCGAGTAACATGTGGTTTATGGAATCGATTTCCCCTAAACTGTGTTTAAGTTCTTCGAGAACATACGCGAGGGTGCCTTATGAATCCGAAAGCAGTATTCCTGAACGAAGTTATCAAAGCCGGCGGCAAACTCGTCCGCGGCACGAAAGACGCGGCGGTAGCCGCCAAGAGCGCAAAGCCGCGTGACGTGATTCGCGTCGCCGCATCTGGCCCAGTTGTTCGTGAGCTTGCAACGATTTGTGGAAAGGCGGGAATCGCCGGTGGGGTCGTCGACGGCTCGATGGGAGCAGTCGCCGCCTACAAAGCACACAAAGAAGGCAAAATTGACCGCGCCGGCGCCGTAAAGCACGTCGTTTCCGAGACAGGATGTGGGTTTGTGACCTCTTCGACGGGTACGGCTGGAACACTTGCTGTCATGCTTACGACAGGCGCGGCTGGCCCCGTTGCAATGATCGCCGGAATGGGAGCTTCCATGGGTTCGCGCTACGTCTATCGACGAATCGTTGGTGAAACCCTGCCGACGCAACAGGCCAAAACGGTTGACCTCAACGAGTTTGAAGATATCGGTCCGGACGATAAGTAGGTCCAAACGACCCAGATTCGACCCAGTAACCTGCAGCAATGCAGGTTTTTTTGTTTCTTGGACGTCTCGAAACTGCTACTTCCAGCGCGACTTTTTGGAGAGGCAGAGATGACCTGGTTAGCAGCATTTCACATTATCGGACTGATTCTTTGGTTAGGCGGACTCATCGTCCTCGCTCGCCTTATGGGCACGCACGCGGCGATGGAAGATCCAACAGCCCGAAAAGCGCTGATCGATTTCGAGAAGAAATCGTACTTCATTGGCGTGTTACCCGGATTCCTGCTCGCGCTAATCACGGGTTTGGTGATGTTGGGCGGCAAAGGCCCTGCAAACTACTTCGCACCCGGGTCCGCATGGGGACTGACGTTTCACATCAAGATGACCTTGGTACTGGGACTCATCGTCCTCGATCAGCTGATCGCCGCGAAGATGCGCAAACTTCATAAGGAAGATGAAGGTAGCAAAGGCTTTTTCATGGCGACCCACGGCATCGTTGGTTTGTTGATGATCGTCATCGTCGTCATGATGAAGACCAATATCCTCGGCGGCTAATGTGAGCGAAGAGAACGAACCAAAGATCTGGGTGGACGCAGACGCAGCGCCGCGACTTTGTCGCGAGATCCTGATTCGTGCAGCAGACAAGCGCGAGATCGACGTCGTCTTTGTGGCAAACCGCTGGATGGAAGAGCCCAAATCCATCCGCGCGTCGACATACGTTGTTCCTCAAGGCCCAGACGTTGCCGACGACTATATCGCCGATAACTGCAAGGCCGGCGACCTGTGCATTACCGCTGACATTCCGCTTGCTGCTCGCGTCGTGGAAGTGGGTGGGCAGGTCATCACGCCCAGAGGACGCGACCTCGACAAAGACAACGTCACGGAAGCGCTCAGTTTGCGCGATTTCAACGATGAACTTCGCTCAATGGGTGTTCAGACCGGCGGGCCACCGCCGTTCGACGACAAGGCCAAACAGGCCTTTGCTAATGCCCTCGATCGGTGGATCACGCGGGCGAAACAGTAGCCAAAACCGGTAACTGCTGCGCGACGGTGAGCGCCAGCGAACCAGCCCGGTGAGCGCCAGCGAACCAAATCGGAGAGCGCCAGCGAACCACCCCGGTGAGCGAAAGCGAACCCCATGTTTGATATTCCGACCGCAATCCGGCATAGTTTCGCACCTTCGAAAGCTGCGGAAATCCGCATTAAGTCGAACGAATCGGGTTGTACGGATATGATGAATTCTAAGATTTTTGCCGGTCTCCTTGTATTCGCTGCATTTGCGGCGGCGTGTTCTGAAAATGACGATCGTGTGCGGTTGTACGCCAGCGATCCGATTGCTCCTGACCTTACCGAAGAACAGATTCAGAACTTTGAGGCGATGGGACCCGTGATTGTCGACAACGGCGTGAACTTTGCGGTTTTCAGCGCAAACGCTTCGCGACTTGAGTTGCTGCTGTTCGACGACCCAGAATCAGAGCGCCCCACGCGCCGATTCCCGATGACCAAGTTTGGCGATATCTGGAGCGTTTACGTTGAAGGGATTGGACCGGGCCAGCACTACGGCTACATCGCCTGGGGCCCGAACTGGGAGTACGAGGAAAGCTGGTCGCCGGGCAAGATCGACGGCTTCGTGAAAGACGTTGATGCCAATGGCCACCGATTCAACCCGAACAAACTCCTTATCGACCCCTACGCAAAGGCAATTCACCGCGATCATGATTGGTCGAAAGGTAGTCTGGCAAGCGGGCCCAAGCGAACGGAATCCACGTGGGCTGCGGCCTCGAAGAGCTTGATTATTGAGAGCGAATACGAGTGGTCAGCCGAGGCACTTGAGTTCCAAGAGAACCGCAAAAGCCGTGACTTTGAGGGACATCAAGACAATGACCTCATCGTGTATGAAGTCCACTTGAAAGGCCTCACGGCTGATCCTGCGTCCGGCGTGACGCATCCAGGTACGTACCGTGGCGCTGGCGAGATGGCCCCATATCTGGCGGAGCTTGGTATCACGGCCGTGGAGTTTCTTCCGGTGCATGAAAAGCCGCTCGACGGCGGATATTGGGGCTACAACAACCTCAACTTCTTCGCGCCCGAGATTTCATACGCCGCGGCTGACGAGGCACGTGAAGTCCTCGACGAATTCAAGTGGATGGTCGACCAGTATCATCAACACGGAATCGAAGTATGGATCGACGTGGTCTACAACCACACCGGTGAGGGTGGTCTTTGGCGCCAGAAGCTAGAGCTGAATGATACCTCGCTCGATTCCAGCACGGATGCCCAATTGGCCAACTTTGACCCGCATGAGGTCGCTGGATTGTACTCATTCCGTGGGCTCGACAACGCATCCTACTACGCCCTGTCGTCCGATGGCCTGACCTACTGGAACAACACCGGCGTTGGTAACCAAACCCGTGCAAACAATGACCCGATGCGCAACCTGACGATAGATTCGCTGCGCTACTACGTGCAGGAACTGCATGTGGACGGCTTCCGCTTTGACCTTGCGCCGGTGCTTGGTGAGAAGGACCAGACCTATAACGAATGGGATGCGATCCAGAACACGGTCCTGCAGGACATCATCGACGACCCTGTCTTGAAAGAGCACAACACCCGGGTCGTGGCTGAACCGTGGTCGATTCAGGGCTTCTATCTTGGTCAATTCCCACAGTCTTCTGATGGCGAGATGGCCTGGGGTGAGTGGAACGCTCACTTCCGCGATGTCTGGCGCAGCTTCATCAATGAGGACGGCAAAACCTTGAGCTCCAAAGAGGGTTCTGTCGATATCGGTGGCGCGTTGACGGGCTCCTTTGACGTTTATGGCGATGATGGACGGAAGCCATACCATGCCCAGAACTTCATTACGGTTCACGACGGCTTCACGATGTACGACCTGGTTTCGTACAACGAAAAACAGAACAAATGCGGTCCGCTCAACCCCGTTTGCTGCGACAATCCGCTCAGCGCGTGGTGCGACAAGAACTCTGGCGAAGAGCACAATCGGTCGCGAGACTGGGCTGAAAACAACCCCAATGGCGAAGCGACCAGGCGTCAGATGATGCGAAACCTGTTCGTCAGCATGTTGGTCTCCCACGGAACGCCGTTGCTCTACGGTGGTGACGAGTGGATGCGCACGCAGCTAGGCAACAACAATGCCTACAGCACCCAAGCCGACAACGACGCGAACTGGTTCCAGTGGGGTAATTACAAGTCGAAGGACGAAAATCACCGAATGCACGATTTCGTGCGTCAGATGATTGCCTTCCGCAAAGCGAACAAACATGCCTTTGCGCCCATGGAATACGGTGGCGGCGCGCCTTTCTCTTGGAAGAGTGCGCAGAACACCGACCAGGTCGACTGGAACTCGCGTCACCTGATGATGCACTACCACGATTCGTCGGCTGGCAAGCAGATCGCGATCTTGCTCAATGGTGAGCGTGGTGATGTGGAATACACACTGCCTACGGGCGTTAGCTGGGCGCGAGTCGTCGACACGCAGGACTACTTCGACATGAACGAGTTCCTCAGCGAAAACGCCGCCGGAGAGCTACAGCGCTCGTACAATATCGACGTCAACGAACCGCTGCCGTTGACCGAGCTCACCTACGTGGTAAAGGGCACGTCGATTGTGATTCTGATCGAGCAATGAAAGTCTATTTCGTCACGCATGGCTGCAAAGCCAACCAATACGACACCGAAAAGTATCGGCAGGAACTCGAGGCGCGTGGCGCCCGTGTCGTCGATTCGCCCGAGCTTGCGGATGCGTGCGTGATCAATACCTGCACAGTCACGAACAACGCCGACGCGGCTGCCCGTAAGGAGATCCGCAAGGTCAAGCGCACCAACCCGGAGATTCAAGTGGTGGTGGCTGGCTGTTCGGCTGCCCTACGCGCCGACGAGTACGGCGAGATGGACGAAGTCTTTGGTGTCGTTCCAGGGCAGGACGCGGTCCAAGTCGCTGAGGTGTTAGCTCCGCTCGCACCGTTCGAAGAAGAAGACCAAGAGCCTATCGGCGCAGCATTGCTGGTCGAAAACAAGATGCGCAGCCGGGGTTGGTTGAAGATTCAGGACGGCTGTGACCGCCGGTGTTCCTTCTGCGCAACGCGAATCGCCCGTGGTGACAGCCGTTCGCGGCCGCTTGAGCAGATCGTGGCAGAGGCTGAAATCCTGTCCGACGCGCACCGAGAGCTGGTCCTGACGGGCATCCATATTGGTCACTACGGCTTGGACCTCAACGAGCGTGGCAGCAAGACGTTCACCCTCTCAAAGCTTGTGGAAGCGCTGGTGAAGCGTGTTCCAAACACCCGATTTCGTCTGGGCAGCATCGAGGCTACCGAGGTCGACGACCAAATGGTTGAGTTGCTGGAAGGCTCGGGCGGCGTGCTCGTTCCCCACCTTCACATCCCGATGCAATCTGGGTCCGATGATGTCTTGCGGGGCATGCGCCGATGGCACACGCGCGAGCAGTACCGCACCCGCGTTTCTGAGATCGCGGACCGACTCCCATACATGGGACTCGGCGCCGACATCATCGTCGGATTTCCTGGCGAGACGGACGAAAACCACCGTGAGACCGCAGCCTTGGTGTCGGAACTCCCGTACACCTACCTGCACGTCTTCCCGTACTCCGAGCGATCGGGGACGATCGCCGCAGATCTTCCTGACAAAGTCCCGCCTCAGGTCAAAGCTGAGCGCAGTAAAGAGCTGCGCGATCTGGCGGTCGAGAAGGGCCAAGCCTACCGGCAGGAGCGCGCGGGACAGCAAGCACAGATCGTGATCGAAGAGAACGGATTCGGCATCACCGAAGACTACCTTCGGGTACGTCTGGACGGCGAAACCGACTCCCGAATCTCCGAGATAGTCAGCGCCCCACTTGAGTGGGACGCCCACGAGCTAGTCGCCAGCATCTGACCTATCCTGCGATGAGGCCGTTCTCGTGGCGCATGATGGTGACTTCGTCGCCAGCTCTAATAACCGTCTGAAAGAACTCAAATTCGCCGTCCGAAGCAAACAAGCCGCGCTGACGTAGGAACGTGCCGTCGATCTCGATGTTCACCGGCTCTGGAGTGAAGTTAAGCAACACCTCCCCGACAGGCTCCCCATCCAACGTCAGCTCGGCACTCTTCTGCTCGAGCAGAACCCACTGCGGCGGTCGTGCGTCTCCATCAATGTCGAAACGCACGTGAATTGCGTAGGCGAGGCAATCTTCATTGGTGAGCGGCGACTTGACCGTTTCGGCGCCATCCACCGTTGAAACACCGTCGATAACCACAGGGTCGGTGGGCTGAAAGACGAACGGAGCGTGCCAACGAAGCTCGGGAGCTCGGCCGTTCTTGCCAATCTTGGACGAGATCCAGTCAACCTTGCCCCACAGAACAGCGAGGACGGCAAAGCAGATCGGGAACGCGGCGGCCAACCACATCTTGTCGCCCACGAACAACGCGGAAATCACGATCAACGTCACAAAGAGCAGGATGTTCCGAACCGTCTTGTTGGGTCGAAGGCGCGCGTCTTGGCCGGACTCGCGTAACATCTCGGCGTGCGCATGATGCTCGAGGTCCACCCACTCCGATGCTCCGCAACCAGGGCACTGAAAGTCGTCATCGACATGTCCCAGAACAGGCTCAGTAAAGAACCCACAATTCAAGCAGAGAGAGGCGCACGCAAAGTTCGTTCGTGGTCCATCGCCCTCGAACTCAGAAGGAAGCCTCGGTCCTCGTCGCGCAGCGCGCCGGGCGCGTCGCTGCGAGAAGTAGTGATTCATTCGGTTCTGCGTGCGCCGCATCGAAGCGGCGGCATCTGCCATTGCGCCTGCGCCTGCTACCAAAATCGTCATGTCAGCCTCCGTGGTTCCTAAGGACCTAAGTTGGCTAAGAACCTAAGACAGAGTTTGATTGAGAAAATTGGATAATGTCGCAGGTTCAATTCGACTCAGTCGATTTTAGAATTTCGGCAGCGGCTCGTTGCTCTTCGTGGTCTTCCATCGGTCACCCTGCGAATGATAAGGTCAAAAGGTGCTCTTCGATTTCGGGGTCTTCGAGTCGTTTCAAGATTGGGGCAAGGGCGTCGCCGCTTTCACCGCTCCAGCACTCAAACTCCGCCCAATCGACCGAGCCACTGGCCACAACGACCGCCATGAAATCGAAACCGGGCAATTCCCCGATGATGTCTAAGAGTTTCAGCTCACATGCATCGCCATTGGGAACTGCGACGCCTCCCTCTTCGCCGTAGAACATGAAGAACATGTCTTCGGCAAAGGGCCCATCATCCGTAGTCATGATGCTGATCCGATTAAGATCGGACCAACGCACGGACTCATGAATCGTCCCATCCGGCCGTATTCTTCTGATGCCTTCGTTCGAGATTCGAGTGGTCAGTTTGCGTCGTGTGGCTGCTGGAAAGGCCAACCCCAACATCCCAAACACCGTGATGACCAGCATCACAAACGCGACCGCCCCCATATCCATGATCACCGCACCAATGCTCGTCACCCCGCAAATCGCCACTGCCCACACATCCCCGATTCCAAGTTTCGTTTCGTTTTCTCGCATGATCGTCTCCTTGTTTGCTTGTTGGTTAACCAACCAGTTATTCAATAGATTCTCTTCAAACAACAGAAGTTTCATTTTTCACCCCCGAGGCGAGCGAAGCAAAGCCGAGCCCCGAGGCGAGCGAAGCAAAGCCGAGTCCCGAGGCGAGCGAAGCAAAGCCGAGTTCGGTGACCGAAGGGAACCAAATCGGTGACCGAAGGGAACCAAATCGGTGACCGAAGGGAACCAAACCGGTGAGCGCAGCGAACCAAATCGGTGAGCGCCAGCGAACCAAATCGGTGACCGAAGGGAACCAAACCGGTGAGCGCAGCGAACCAAATCGGTGACCGAAGGGAACCAACCCGGTGAGCGAAAGCGAACCCCCCGCTTGACAAAACGATCCGCGATCGCAAATCTTAGCGCGCTTTCAAAAATGAAATTACGAGAAGTCTATGAAACGCACAATTTTCGCCGCCCTCATCGCATTTTCACTCGCCGCTTTTGGTTGCGAGAACAAGCCAGCAGAAACCCCTGAGGCTGATGGCGCGGTGGCAAACAAAGAAGAGACCAAAGAAACGCCTGAAGAGACGAAGACGGAAGAGAAAGCTTCTCCAACTTCGGCGCCAACATCGCAGGCCTCAGAAGGGCACGACCACGGCAAACTCGAGATGGCTGCAGACCTGAACGCTGGAGAAACCAAGCTGTTCGGAAGCCGCTTCACGATCATCGAGCCTGCAGTCACGCTGGCCGATGCCATCAAGAAGTCGGACGAATTCAAAGGACCTTACAAGATCGAAGGCACGATGAAGAAGGTCTGCAAGAAGAAGGGCTGCTGGTTCACGGTTACCGGTGAAGGTGTCGAAGACCCAGTCCGCGTCCGCATGAAGGACTATGGATTCCTGGTTCCTCGCAACGCGGAAACCGCGCGCGCTGTCATCGAAGGCGTGCTCAGCGTTCGTGAGATCCCGGTCAAAGAAGCTCAGCACTACGCTGAAGACGAAGGCAAATCGAAGGAAGAAGTGGCGAAGATCACCGAACCTAAGAAGACCTACGAAATCACCGCTACGTCGGTTGAGCTTACGCTGCCTAAGTCCTAATGACGCAGCCAGAGACCACCGACGACGTGCTCGGTGGTCGTCTTTCTTTCAAACAACATCGGAAGGGATACCGGTTCGGACTAGACGCCGTGCTGCTCGCCACCGATCTGCCTGAATTGCCGGACTCCCCAACGATCGCCGACTTTGGTGCTGGGCAGGGCGCCGTGACGTGTGTGATCGCCCACAATCGGCCGGCCGCGCATCTAATCAGCGTGGAGCGCCAACCGGGTCTATTTGGACTGTTGCGGCAAAACATCGACGCCAACGGATTCACGCCACGCATTGAAACTCTCTGCGTCGACCTGCGTGATAAGGCTGCGCTACCACCGCATGAAGCGGACCTCGTGGTCATGAATCCACCGTACTATGCGGCGAACTCGGGGTTGATGAGCTCCAATACTGAGCGCGCCGAAGCACATTACGAACTGCATGGCGGACTCTCGGATTTCGTCGCAGCGGCTCAATACGTGGCCAAGCCAGGTGGTTTGTTCAAACTGGTCCTACCCCCAGAACGTTTGACTGAACTCATGGGCGAGATCGACGCTTCGGATTTCGCGATGCGTTCACTTCGCTTCTTCCACTCCCACTTGGACGAACCTGCATATCTCGTTGAATGTGTGGCCAAACGCGGCGGCCGGTTTGAACTCGAAGTTCGGCCGCCTCTTGTCGTTTACGCGGACAACGGAGAGTATGGCGCAGAGGTCAAAGCGCGGTTGGAGCTCGATTGAAACGCTGGTCGTTGATCATATTATTTTGGGCTGTCGGATGTTCAGGGTCCCCGGACAAAGATCCTGTCGAGGTGTCTTTGCAGCAATCCAAGCAACGGGTTGCGTCGGGCCATGAATCTGCATTCGAGTCTGCCGATGGGCTGGATATCTACGATGTCCGCCTGCGTTACAACCCTGCTCGGTGCGATTGTCCCAAGAACGAGATCCACATGTATGGTCGCTGGGTTCGCGCTTATCTCACCGGTGCACCCACTGAGCTCTCTCGCATCCAGCGATTCGGGCAAGAGGTCCAACAGGGAAATGCACGGAGTGAACTATCTGTGCGCGGCCGCCTCACCACGACGAAACGTCGGTCGGCCCGTCGCATTGAGTTTCCTGTCTTCGAATTGGCTCAATGACGTTCCGCGTCGCAGCCCGCTTGAGAAATTTCTTTCGTTAGCTATAGTCCCCGACTTCATTGATTTGGTCGAAGTATTGGCCCGTTGGGCCCCAAACTTTTTGGATTATAGAAATGCGCAGATTCGCACACCTTTTGGCGGCACTTGTAGTGCTTTTCGCAGTTGCTTGTTCGGACGACACGGCGAGCAACACGCTCAATAGCGGCAACAACCGCGCGAACAATACGAACAACGCCAACAATTCGAACAACGCGAATAACCTCAATAACCTCAACAATCTCAACAATCTCAACAATTCGAATAACGCCGACACACCGTGCGATTCGAATGCAGATTGTGCAGATCCGGAAGTTTGCGTGATCGATACCGCGACGGGCGAAGGCGTCTGCGGCGATCCGAATGGTGGCGGTCAGACTGGCGATGCATGTGCATCCGGTGACGTTTGCGCCAGTGGTGTTTGCCTCAACGGTGTTTGCGCCGATCCATGCGCATCCGAGGCCGAGTGCCCAGCAGGGTTCACATGCCAGGAAAGCCAATTGCCACTCGACGGTGGTGGAACGGCGACGCTGAATCTCTGTGTTCCAGAGCCCACGCCATGCCTGCGAAACAGCGATTGCACGGCACCCGAAATCTGCGTCGTGGACACATCGACGAACCCACCAACCTCGACCTGTGGTCCAAATGTTGGTTCCGGCGATATCGGCGACCAGTGCACCTCGAACGCCGATTGCGCGAATAACCTCTGCATCGACGGTACCTGCAGCGCACCTTGCCGTGCTCCAAACGACTGCACGACCGACGGAACGTTTGTTTGCGATACCGTTTCGGTGCCTGCGGGCGGCGGAAATGCAGACATCTCGGCGTGCCAACCTCGACCGGCAGACGTCTGTCTCTCGGACTCCGAGTGCACGTCGCCACAGCGCTGCGTCGCCAACAAGACCGCATCTGACGTTGAGTTCCAGTGTGGAACGCCAAACGCTGGTGGCGAAGAGTCTGGCGGCTCTTGCAACACCGATGCGGACTGCGCTCAGAATCTTTGCGTGAATGGAAACTGCGCTGGGCCATGCCAATCAAATGGCGACTGCTCGGTCGCACCAGACTACACATGCGAACTTTCGAACATCGATATCGGCGGCGGCAATACCGACACCGCGCAGGTCTGCACGCCACCTGTGGCATGCGACGAAAACGACGACTGTCCGCAGACCGAAGCTTGCTACTTCCGCTCAAACGGCGGTGGCTTCGACCAGTTCTGCCGTGCACCAAACGTTGGCGGCGGCGGCCTTGGCCAGGTTTGCAACTCCGCGCTTGAGTGCGGACCGAACCTCTGCCTCGACACCCGATTCCGCGACGTCTGCACCGTCGCTTGCACCGACAACTCGGACTGCAACGTGCCGGGTTACTCGTGCTTGGACACGGATGTAAACGGCACGACCGTTCGCATCTGCGCACCTGGCGCGGCCACCGCATGCACCTCGAACGACGACTGCGCAAGCCAGACGACCTGCGCCGTTGTTGAGAACACGGCTGGAAACGGACTCGAGACTGTCTGTGTACCAGAGACGGGCGGCGACGCACCGGGCGTGGCCTGTTCCGACGATGATGATTGTGCTGGCCTGGTCTGCTTGAGTGGGTTCTGCGCTGCACCATGCGATGACAGCAATCAATGCGGTGTCGGACAGCTTTGCCAATCGAATTCGGTCACGAAGGGCGGCAACAGCGGTAGCTTCGACCTCTGCGAGACCCTTCCCGACCAAACCTGCGACGACCGAGATGACTGCACCGACGGCGTCCGCGTCTGCGGCGACCTGCGACTTGAGAACGATATCTACACGCCATACTGCGGATTCCCGAACGCAGCGGGCGCCGGAATGCTGGGCGATACCTGCACCGCCAACGCAGACTGCCGCGAGCGCATTTGCCTTGGCGTTGCGGACACATGCACCGAAGTTTGCGATGACGACACTGACTGTGGCAGCGGCCAAGGTTGCACGACCTACCGCTTCAATTCGAACGGTCAGACGTCCACCATCGGTTTCTGCGCGAACAGCTGCTCGGACAACGGTGATTGCGCGAACGGAAATATCTGCACCATCAACTCCGACTTCATTTCGGATGACGTCGACCTGGTCTGCGAAAACCCGGTTGGATCGAAAGAGCTGGGCGAGACCTGCAATCCAAGCCTCCCAGAATGCGTCGAGGGCCTTTGCCTGCGAAGCCTTCTGTTTGGTGGGACGCAATGCAACTCCGCCACGGATTGCGCAGCGAACGAAGTCTGCGAGTGCCCACTCGACGACCCGAATTGCGCACTGGCCGACCAACGCTGTGCGACCGAGACCAACGCCTGCACGCGAATCTGCGACGGCGACAGCGACTGCACTTCCAGCCCATTCGCTGGGAACCAGTTGACCTCCTGCACAAATACGACGATCGTCACGCGGCCGGTCAGCGGCACCACAAAGAGCATCTCAACCTGTTCGCGTCCGTAGTCTAGAAGGCGACATGATCATCGACATTCACGTTCATCTCATCGCTATCAATGAGATGAACGGTTGTTTCGTCAGCCCGCGCATGACGCGTGGGTTGGTGTACCACTTGCTCACACGAGCCTTGGGTCTGCACGGCACGTCGCGTGAGGAGCTAGACCACGCCTATCGCGGGAAGCTGGTAGAGTGGGTCCATGGGTCCGAGGTCGATGCGATCGGTGTTCTTGGACTGGACGGAATCTACACTAACGGGGAGCTCGACCGGCAGAAGACTCAGGTCTACGTCAGCAATGACTACGTTCTGGATGTCTGTTCAATCTCGGATCAGCTTCTTCCCATCTGTTCCGTAAACCCAGCACGTAAAGACGCGATCGACGAGCTAGAGCGCGTGGTTGAGGCTGGTTCGGTTGCGATCAAGACGTTGCCAAACAGCCAGGACTTTGATCCCGCCGATCCCGCGTACATTCCCTTCTGGCAGAAGATGCAGGCGCTAGGGGTGCCGCTGCTCACACACACATCGTTTGAGCACACCATCCCGCCGGTAAACCAGCTTTGGGGCAAACCCGACCGGCTCAAGGGGCCGTTGGACCAAGGCGTCACGGTCATCGCCGCGCACTGTGCGGGCGCCGGGACCGCTCACGTGTTCCGCGAAGACTACTGGGATTGGGTTTCGATGCTGCCTGACTACCCCAATTTGTACGGCGATATCTCGGCGATGGCATCGTTCTCGCGCTTTCAGTATCTGGCGAAAGTGCTCGAAAACCCTCTGGCCCGAGAGCGCGCTTTGTTTGGCTCAGACTTCCCGATCCCGATCTCACCGATGGTCTTTGCGCCAAAAATTGGGATTCGCCGTGCTCAGGAGCTAGGGGCAATCGAAAATCCGCTGCAGAAAAACCTCGATACCATGCGCGAGATGGGCGTTGATGAGCCCATTTTGCATCGTGCAGCGAGCATCCTGCGACTTTGAATCGCACCAGCCTTTCCAAATCCGCCATTGGAGGGTAAAAATTTAAACCCAATTCTCCAATGGCTGGGCCGGTTTGTCAGACCTTCTGGGCAGTAAACTAGGCAATCGTTACCGACTTGACCGAATCATCGGCAAAGGTGGGAACGGAACGATATTTCAAGCGCACGACGAAGAACTCAGTCGTGACGTTGCTATCAAGCTGTTGCAAACAGAAGGTGATTCGGCCGAGCGCCTGCGAAAGCGCTTCAAGACTGAGGCCCTGGCTGCTAGTCGAATCCAACATCCAAACATTGTGGGAATCTACGATGTTCAGACGGCTTCGAACTCTCCGATCGTCTACATGGTTATGGAGCTTCTGGTTGGTTGGGACCTGCTGAACGAACTTCACCACAAAGGCCCTCTATCACCTGAGCGGGCGCTGAAGCTCTTCGTCCCCACCCTCAAAGGCCTGGCGAAGTGCCACGAGAACGGCGTTGTCCACAAGGACTTGAAGCCATCAAACCTATTCATTCGTCAGGCTGGAAAGCCTGATGAGTCCATGTGTTTGTTGGACTTTGGGGTTGCACGTTTGTTGGAAGGCGAACGGATCACACGCGCGGGTGGTGTTGCCGGGACCCCGCGCTACCTGGCACCGGAGTACATTCGGGACGCATCCGTTGCGCCCACCGTCGATGTCTACCAGATGGGCCTCATCTTCGTTGAGGCGCTGACGGGAACCCCCTGCATTCCAAGGGGAGAGACCGAGTTTAAGATCTTCCAGAGGCACTTGCAGGGTGACTTGGATCTGCCAAAAGGGTTCAATTCAGGCCGGTTTGCCAGCGTCATTCAGCGCGCTTTGTGTGTCGATGCCGAGGTTCGTTACCCGAACGCAGGTGCATTTGCTGAGTCCCTTGAAGCGATAACACCGGAACAGATTTCCGTAGCGCTAGAGGGAGCGGTCATGGCCCCAGCCTCGATGGCCCCTGAAATGACGACGGTGATTACAGACACCGGTTCCGGACAACGTGACACAGCAAGCTTGGAGATGAGGCAGTCAGTTCAGAAGGAATTGCCCGAACCCAAGGAAGTCACCCAGTGGTTCACGGCGATCCAAGCCGAAGCATCGGAAGTTCGGTCGTCGGAGTCTGACTATCCAGATCCGGCCGACGATCCGGACGCTTCGCTTGAAGACCTGCTAGGTGAGCCGCCGTCGAATCCCAATATCGAGGTTCCAGAGTCTGACCTCTCTCTGGAAGAGTTGTTGGGCGAGCCGCCTTCGAATCCAAACATCCATGTGCCGGAAGAGGTGATGCAGATTCCGGCAGCCATCCCTTCGGATACGCCGGTATCAACCGTTGAAGACCGTTCACTTCAGGAACGAATGGAGAAGGTCAAAAAGGATGAGCATCCCGATGCCTCAGCCGAGATGGGTGTGATTTCGGAAGACGACCTCGGCGCATTCGTGATGGGTGCCGCGGCCAAGAAGAACCCGCGAATCGAAGATCCCGGCTTGGATGGCGGATTTTCCGACGTCTCCGAAGTGCTTGGTTTGGGCGAGCTGCGTTCATCCGGGGAGTTTGAGGAGCCGCCAATGAGTATGGCTGAAGCGGCCAAACGCCCTCCGACCCGCAAGACCAAACGTCGCCATAGCAGCCAGGAAGTGCCTGCTGCGCCAAAACCACCATCAAGTAAGAAAGAAAAGAAGAAGAAGTCGAAACTCCCGATTCTGATTCTGGTTTTAGTGTTCCTATTGCTCACGCTCGTCGCGCTCGCCATCTACGCGTATTGGTATTTCTACATGTGACGCGCTTGCGGAATGCCGTGACATCCGTGTCGCGATCCAGGCATTTCGAATCTTCAGCGGATCCAGATCCATCTAAGAAATGTGACGATTTTTTTGCCTTACCGTCACATGTGAGTGTCTGATGTATTGTGGCGATCAGGGAAGTCTGGTTGCCCGTAGGCGAATCGCGCTTACAACTTTTTTGAATACTGGCGTGACATGTGCACGTTTAAGTAGTGAGCGTCATAGGGACGCGTACTCGAACGATAGGAGGCCCATATGCTTCCCGAATACATGATTTACGACGAACTCGAGCGCATGAGACGAGAGCGCGAACAGGAACTCGAACGCGAGCAACCTCGACTGGAGGTTCCACGGTACACACCGTGGGCAGAAGAGGAGCTCACCGAAGAGTCTGAAAGCGAAGAAGGATCCGAGCGAGGCGTCATTATCATTCAAATGTGACTTTAGAATCGGCGGCTCGTCATTCCTCGTTGCTGGACAACGAAGGGTATCGGGTCGCCGTCAGAATATAACCAAGAAAGGGTACCGCTTGATGCGGTGCCCTTTTTTGCTCTGTCTCTCAGATTTTTGAGATCAATTGGACAAAGACTTCTCGATTTTTGGAGTGATCTAACACCAACCCCGGTTTGGCGTCTCACAGTCGCATCCGCGGGATCTTACGCAATCACTGGAGGATCTCGCGATCCGGCGCCCAATCTGGCCTTACAGGCCGACATGGCATGAATACTGCTGTTTCAAAGACCGTTAAAGATGCAGACATAAATTGCCGACTTAACCGTCTCATCAACCTTGAGCGTCTTGTTAAGACATTTTGCTGTCTTAACCGTCTCATCAACCTTGAGCGTCTTGTTAAGACATTTTGGCTGGATTCGATCATGCGCTACTATTCCGTTGCCTCTATTGGAGCTACTCCATTGCAGAAACTGCTTACGCTCTTGTTGGTTTCGCTTGTTTTCGCGACCGCTGCTTGTGGTGACGACGACGAGGGAAAGAAGACCGTCGATCTATTCGAACCGACGAAGTTTGGAACGTATACATTCGAGGGCGAACCCAATATCGCGGCGGATGACGCGCTGGATTTCGGCGATGTTCCACTCGGGACCACGGCTTCTCGCCGCATCGAGATTCGCAATACGGGACGTGAGGACCTTAAGTTTGGCGACCTCACGATCTCCGAGGGTTTTGAGCTCGCCGGTGGACTTCCAGACGAATTGGAACCCGGCGAAAACGCATATCTGACCGTCTTCTACTTCTCGGACGATGAGTACGGAAAGCGGGGCACTATCGAGATTGCGAGCAACGACCCCGATACCCCTATCCACATCATCGAGCTCGCAGCCAATATCAAATTCCCATGCATTGAGGTCGATACGAGCGAGCTTGATTTCGGGCTGATCGAACCAGGCGAAACGCGCACGCGTTCCGTCGTTTTGACGAACTGCAGCGAAAACGCGCGTTCAGAGATTCAGCGCACAGATATTGAGGTTCCTCGAGAGTTTGTCATCGGTAACGTACCGCAAGGCGTCATCCTTGAACCCGGCGAGCGACACATCGTCGCGGTCACGTTCCAGCCAGCGCGCCCCGGCGTGTATGAAGGCGAATTGGTCTTCCTCACAAACGAAGAAATGCGGCCAGAACACAAAGTTCAGCTGATTGGCCGTGGTCGGTCACCCGACTGCCCGATCACGGTGATCGATGCGCTTGAGCCCACGCGCGGTGAGGTCGGAACCGCACAACCTGTCGGCGAGTTCAACGGTCGACCACTAGATCGTATCTCGCTTGATGCCAGCCGAAGCTTCGACCCTGAAGGCGGAGAACTCGAGTTCTTCTGGACACTCGTTTCAAAGCCGACCGACAGTAACGCCATCCTTGAGATGGGCACGGAAGGGCCGCTCAACGAAATCTGGATGGACATTGCTGGCGACTACGTTGTCGAACTGACCATCGCAAGTTCACTTGGTCTTGAGGGATGTGAGACGGCCCGTCTTACACTTCACGCGGTGTCGAACGAGGACATCCACTTGCAGCTGGTTTGGGACACGCCAAACGACCCACTGCAGGAGGACGCTTCGGGCTCGGATGTCGATGTCCACCTGTTGAGCCCTCGTCCAGGAGCACGGTGGAACTCCGCGCCATGGGATTGTTTCTGGATGAACATGGAGCCCGATTGGGGCCAACCTGGTGGCCAGGACAACCCAAGCTTGGACCGTGATGATGTGGATGGCTTGGGGCCTGAGAACATCAACCTCGACAATCCTGAGGCCAACACCACCTACAGCGTTGGTATCCACTACTTCTCGGACCACGGGTACGGAACTGCGTACACAACCGTCCGAATCTACATCGGCGGTGTATTGTTCAAAGAGATTCTGCGTCGACCGTTGGGCGATCAGGACTTCTGGCACGTTGCGGACATCGAGTGGCCGAGCGGTCAGATCGTTGAAGTAGACCAGACGTATCCTACGTTCCCATAGTTTTTGGTTCTTGGTTTTTGGTTCTTGGTCTAGTTGGGTGATGGCCTGATGAAGACGAGGACCGAATGACCACCAAAGCAATCATTGTCGAAGGACGCGCAGGAGCGCTCGCCCATTATCCCCACGCCCGACGTGTCGGAGACTTCATCTATCTGTGCGGCACGTCGTCACGAAGGCCGGATAACACCCACGTTGGGGCGACTCAGAACGCCAACGGGACCTGGGAGTTGGACATTGCTGAGCAGACCCGTGCGGTAATTGAAAATATGCGGGTCTATCTGGAAGCTGCGGGCGCTGGCCTCGAGCACTTAATCGACGTCACGACCTTTCTGGTCAATATGGACGACTTCAAGGGCTACAACTCGGTCTACAACGAGTACTTCAACGCCGAAACGGGTCCGACGCGCACAACCGTAGCGGTTGCCCAGCTGCCCCACCCAAACCTACTCATCGAAATCAAGGGTGTGGCCTACCACCCAATCGAAACCAAGAACCAAAAACCGAAAACCAAGAACTAGAACACCGATTGGATTGGTTTCAGGAACAAGTCGACCATCGCAGACGTGAGGGCAAGTAGTGGCGGATGGGCCATTAGCTGGTCGTCGTTGACCACTGCAGCCCGGCGTCGATCGATTTCATCCAGTGCAAACTGAAGTGAACCGGTGTCTTCGATCAACGCGATGGCGCGCGTGATCTCGGCGTCCGTCACCTCTGGGCGTGGCTTGGACAAGATGCTTCGGAACCAGGTCGCGTCTTCTTCGGATGCATTGTTCAGGCAGTGAACGACCATCGCGGTGATCTTGCCTTCCGCGATATCGCTGCCGCGTCGCTCGCGACCTTTGTCCCCAAACAAATCCAACACGTCGTCTTGGATTTGGAAGATGACGCCCAGGTGCTGCGCGGCCCGCGTGAGTGCGTTTACCAGCGCATCGTCTGCGCCAGAAAGCTCGGCGGCTCCCGCCATGGGGAGGGCAAACAGGCCGCTCGTCTTGCCTTCCACCATGCGGAAGTAATCCTCCACCGTTGGCGCCGACATGGACTGCAGCCCAAACTCCCGTTCCTGCCCATCGATAACGCGCAGCGTTTCGTTTAAAACTCGCTGCGACGCGCGCATGCGCTGTTCAGCATCGACATCCAGCCGATTCACCAGAAGCAACGTGTAGTAGAGCATCGCGTCACCCAGGTTAATGGCCTGAGGCGCGCCGTACTTGACCCACACGGCATCCTGTCCACGACGAAGCTTGTCACCGTCCTGAAGGTCGTCGTGGACCAACGTCGCGTTGTGGAGGATCTCACACGCAGCACCAAACGGAATCATCGCCTTTGGGTCTGCGCCCATGGCATCAGCAACCGCTAGGGGAATCAGGGCACGCAGGCGTTTGCCACCTGTCGAGAGGTGGTAGTCCGTCATTTCCGAGAGCGTCGAACCCGGTGTGGATTCGCTGACGACCGCGGAGATTTCAGCCAATATCTCGTCGAGGTACAACGAGCGCAGCTGGTTGATTCTGTCTAGGAATGTCTGGCTCATGGCCACAATCGGTTCGTTAAGTACAGCTTGTGCGGTCATCGTATATCTCGAATGTATTGGTTTCGAAACCTTGAGATGCATCGCAAAACCAGAGGGGTGCATGCTGTGTGAGCTTTCTTGCGCCCCAAACAACCCTGTGATAATCCCAGAGCGGTAGAAATTCTGTACGATACGTTACCCTTCGAGGGATGGAAGATGGCCGAACCACGGTCCTTTTGGCAGGCACTACTAGCCAGCCTTCTCATCGCGCTGCTGGCGCTTCCCAATACTGTTTACGCCCAAGACTTTGAGTTTGGTGACGACGACGTCGAAGAGACCGAACCCGAAGAGACAGGTGATGAAGGCGGTGATAGCGAGGAAGGTCTGGAGTTTGACTCCGAAGACCTCTCGCAAGAGACGGCCACTCAGGAAGAGACGCCGCAGGTTGCGGTCGTTGCGATTCCAACGGGTGACCCCGGTCAGACGGCTGACCTTCAGAACGCCATGTCGAATTTCGCAAAGGGTGTTCCGAAGATCATCGTGTTGGGTCCTGAGACGGTACTTCCCGCGATTGAAATGCGGGGAACACAGGAGTGTGTGGTTGAACCCATCTGCCTCGCGAATGCGGGTGAAGAGGGCAAGGTCGACCGCATCATTATTGGCCGCGTGCAGAAATCAGACACCGGTGAGACCTCACTCGTTGTCGACTACTTCGACGTAAAGGAGCGCTTGTTCCTGCGTTCGAGCACGCAGCGCGACGTCGGCAGCGTTACCGACGCCGTTGAGCCTGCGATGAAAGATGTCCTTGAGATTCGCGAGAAGGGAACCGGTCCAGATACCGTAGGCGCTGAAGATAGTGGCATCGTGCAAGACGTCGTCGCATGGGGCGCCGGCGGACTTGCCATCGTGGCACTCGGATTGGGCATCTACTTTGGAACGCAAGCAACCAGCAAAGAAGAAGAGCTGGGTGACTTCAAACAGTCAGACGGAACCTACTCAATCTCTCAGACGGAAGCGGAAGCGATCCTTTCGGACGCGAGCGACACCGCAACAACGTCGAATATTTTCTACGGTCTTGCCGCAGCGTTGGCTGTGACAAGCGCGGTGTTCTTTATTATCCGCGGTGGATCCGACGTTGCTGAAGACCAAGAGCGAACGGACTTGATTCAAGATTTACAAATCGCTCCCATTATCACTGAAGATACCGCCGGTGTTGGCGCAGGCTTCCGATTTTAATCGACTGGATGCAGATCATGAACAAGCTCACTGCCGCCGCTCTCGGCGTTGTATTTATGGCATTTTCGCTCGGATTCTGGGCCGGTTGTACGGTTGACACTGCCGTCTTGGAACAGGACGACACCTACCCTTGCATCGACGATAACGAGTGTATCTCGGGCTACACCTGCGTTGGTGGATTCTGCAAACGCAATATCGGTGGGACCCCTACAACCTGCGTCGATAACGACGACGACGGATACGGCTCTAACGAAGACGAGCTCGAGCGTGGCGACTGCCCACAATGCTCACAGTTTGGTCGCTGCGGAAAGGACTGCAACGATACGGACCCGGATATCAATCCTGGTGCGGCTGAGCCTTGCAACGGCATCGACGACAACTGCAACGACGAAGTCGATGACGACACCCCTTGCGAATCAACCGGTGATTGCACCGCGATTCAGGCACCAGCTAATGGTCTGGTCCAATGTGTGAACCCTGCTGGCGCGAACTGCTCCGGCGAAACGGATTGCACCTGCCAGGTGAAGATGCAGAACCAGATTTGCAACCCGGCCGGCTTCGCGGGCTGTCCATGCAACACGGACGTTCAACAGTGCGTCAACGGCAGCTACCCCGCGCTGCCGACCTTCGCCGAGTGTACGCAATAGGCGTTGCTTAGCACGGTCCGGGGAATGGAGCGTTTGTGTACGCTCCGCCAACACATTGTTGGACCTCAGCCGACCCGCCTGGGCAGAACTGATTCGACATCTTGACCGCACATGTGCATGCATCCTCAGTCGTGCACAGGTCACCATCTGAATTCACACACAGGGGTCCCAAACTGTTTTCAGGCGTGTCCATGCCCGCGCAGTCGGAAGCTGTTTGGCATGGGCTGGAGTTGTCCGGCGTTCCATCGCAATCTTCGTCTACGCCATTGCACGATTCGACCGCGCCGGGATTAACACTGTCATCGCTGTCGTTGCAGTCTCTTCCGCATCGGGAAAACTGCGAGCACTGTGGGCAGTCGCCGCGTTCTAGTTGGTCTTCGTTCGAGCCGTACCCATCGCCATCGTCATCGATACAGGTTTGATTGGGTTTTGGGCCGCAGAATCCATCTGAGAGACAAATATTTGGAAAGCTGCAGTCGGAGTCATCCGAGCAAGCGTATTGGCCATCTGGCAAGGGCCCGACGGTGCACGCTGCAAGAACGAACACCAGAAGGGCAGAAAGGGCGACAGCAAGTCTCATGGGGCCTCCAAAGCGATTGTGGGTTTCCAGAACAGTAACAAATGGCACCTGCGCCATCCAGCGATGGGGTCCGCAAGACTGGAATTAATTCCCGTCGTTACAATGTTGTGTTTGATGCGCATCTTCAACGCTCCTAGAATTGAAGAGAAATCCAACCAAGGCCACATGCCCATGCAGAAGTTAAAGGACCACGGACGCTTCGTGGTTGCCGCAATAACGCTGGTGATTGCCTTCGTGCTCAGCGTTCAATTCAGCGATCGTGGCGTCGAATTCGACCTTCGAAACTCGACACTTTCAGCGTCCGTCGCCGCAGATAGCGACGAATACGATCTCTCGTCCCTGAAGATCCTCAATCGGGTTCTGCTCCAGATCAAAGACAACTACGTCGAGCCGGAGCGCATCGATCCAGCCAAAATGCTGGTGTATTCGCTCGACGAGATTCAGAACTCCATCCCGGAAGTGGTCGTCGAGTTCGACAAAGACAAAGAGAAAGACCCAACTGTCGTGAAGGTCTCCGTCGACGGCAAAACCAAGCGGTTTCCGATCGGCAAGATTGAGAGCCTCTGGGAGATGAGCTTCCGGCTAAAAGAGATCTTCGCGTTTGTTCAGTCAAACCTGGAACCAGACGAGACGCTCGATTTCCGCGATGTTGAGTACGCTGCCATCAACGGCATGCTCCACACCTTGGACCCACACTCCACGCTACTTCCTCCCAAACACTACGAAGAGATGCAGACCCAGACCGGCGGTAAGTTCGGTGGTCTTGGTATCGTGATTTCGATCAAAGACGGCAACCTGACCGTCATCAGCCCGATCGACGGCACACCCGCTGCACGTAAAGGTATCAAGTCGCGCGACCAGATCGTTCGTATCGGCGAAGAATCGACGATCAATATGGCGCTCAACGAAGCCGTTAACATGCTTCGTGGAGAGCCCGGGACATCGATTGACCTTCATATCTTGCGCAAGGGTTGGGATGCCCCGCGAAAGTTCACGGTCACCCGCGCCATCATCAAGATCGACTCGGTCGACAGCCAACCGCTCTCAAATCGCGTGGGATACCTGCGCATCAAGAACTTCCAAGCCAATACGTATTCGGACATGAAGACGCACCTGGCGGAGCTGAAGAAGAAGATGGGAGGCATGAACGGGCTTGTCCTGGACCTTCGTGACAACCCCGGCGGTCTGCTCGATCAGGCCATCAAGGTCAGCGACGTCTTCCTCGAGAAAGGCACGATCGTCAGCACGGTTGGCGTCGGAAATCGACTCCGCGAAAAGCGTGATGCGAAGGCGTCCGGTGACGAGCCGAAGTACCCAATCGTCGTGTTGGTCAACGCAGGTAGTGCATCCGCCTCCGAGATTGTTGCAGGGGCACTCCAGAATCACGACCGAGCCGTTGTCTTGGGCGACACCACGTTTGGCAAGGGCACTGTGCAGGTGCTCTACGAATTCCCAGACAGTTCAGCTCTCAAGCTCACGGTTGCTCAGTACCTGACACCGGGCGATATCTCGATTCAGTCCAAGGGCATCACGCCTGATATTCACGTGTATCCGGTCATCATCGCGAAGGACGAGGTCGACCTCTACGCATCCGAGCATATTGTTCGCGAGCGCGATCTGGATTCGCATCTGACAAACGAAGCGATTCGCAGCGGTGAGCGTCACTTCTACAATTTGCGCTACCTCGACGAAGAGTTGAGCCGCAAACTCAGCAACCCAGACGACGATGATGACGAGTTTGAGGACCCCGAGAAGTTCAAAGAAGATTTTGAGATTCGTCTGGCACAAAAGCTGGTCGTCGATGCACGCGATACCTATGAGCGCAAGCCGATGCTGGCCCAGATCAAGTCCGAGCTTGAGCGCGCCGACAAGAAGGAAGTCGCGGTCATCAAGAAAGAACTCAGCAAGTTGAACATCGATTGGTCGCCGGGAGAATCGGACAAAAACACCAAACTCTCCGTCAAGCTCACGTCATCGAAAGACGGTGCACTCGTAGCCAATGACAAGGTCCGTATTACCGCCGCAGTCACCAACCAAGGATCGAAGCCGGTTCATCAGCTGAAAGCCATCACGTCCAGTGACCATGGGCTCTTCGACGAACGCGAGTTCATCTTCGGAAAGCTCAACCCGGGCGAGACCAAAGAGTACTCGGTTGAGATTCAGGTCCCCAAAGACATCTCCAGCCGCCACGACCTGGTGAAGTTCAACTTCAGCAACGAGAAGACGAAGTTCGCCAACGCGCAGGCCAAGATGGAAGTGAAGCTGCAAGGTAACGATCAACCGCAGTTCGCCTTTAGCTACGACCTCCAGGATAAGTCCGGTGATGGCCAGTTAATCGAAGGTGAGTCAGCGAAGATTCGAGTCTTCGTGCGAAACGTCGGCAAAGCCGATAGTGACGAGACGATCGTTTACCTCAAAAATATGGCGTTTGGCGCAGTATACCTGAAGAAGGGGCGCGCGAAGATTCCGTCCATCAAGAAGGGCGAGCAGACGATGGTCGAGTTCGAATTCGACATCAAGAGCCCGCCGCAGGAAGGCAAGGAAGGTATCGACCTCGAGATCGATGTCTACGACACCACGTATCGTCAGCTGACCCAGAAGAAGTTCACACTTCCGTTCGCCAAGACTGACGGAAAGCTGGCCATCAGCAAGGGAACCGCGACGCCAAAGGACGAAACGAAACTCTTCGCGGGTTCGACGGGAGAAAGCGATATCGCTGCAATTGCGAGCTCCGGTGCGAAGCTCCCTGTATTGGGCAGTGTGGGTCCATGGTTGAAGGTCGACCTTGATGGACGCCACGCTTGGGTCGAGAAGAAGGACGTCTCGCTCTCGCAGAATACGACGGCGCTGAAAGGCATCACGCGTGATGTCATGTTCCAACCGCCAGCCGTCGAAATCGAGCCGTCGGTCCGCATCACCAGCTCTAGCAAGGTGAACCTCAAAGGCGCCGCTAAGGATGAGGGTGGTCTGAAGGACTACTATATCTTCGTCTACAATCGCGAAGATTCGCGCGTGAACACGCGGAAATTCCGTTATGTGCGCGGCGAAGGCGGAGACCGACTGAACATTGATACCAAGGTTCCGCTCTTCAAAGGCATGAACCGAATCGCCATCGTCGCCCGCGATAAGGACGGCATGACGACCACCGAAAGCACCTACGTCTATCGCAAGTAGCCGCGCATGAGCGACTTCATTGACCGGGCCACAGCGACAGTCTTGAACGTCCGTGCGTTCCGGTCTCGTTTGGATCCAGACAGCGAATGGGGTGCAGCCATGTGCGATGTGTTGCCCCGCTTCGCACCCACCGATCATGGTGGATGGTCCAACGAGATTGAGGCGACCAAGGCCACTGAACGGTGGGCACAGGAGCATGTCGATGCGCTCCAAGCAGTGCGCAATGCCCTGGCGCAGTTGCCAACGCTCCAGAAGACCATATCCCATATCGATTTGGACAAGCCGCTGGGCGACCCGGAGCTCTTTGAGCTGAAGCGGTTCTTGTTTCAATCCGAGGTTGTGTTGGCGGCTACGAAACCGCTGAACAAGGTGTGTAATCGTTGGCACCAAACGGTTGCTGAGCTGCGCCACGCAATCCATCCGGAGGCGCAGCCGTCGCAACGGTTTCGGCTGAGCGACCAGCTAGACCCGGCGTTGGCCAAGGCACGCGCTGACGAGAAAGCCGCCCGCAAACACATGCAAGAGCTCCGTGCTCAGTTAGAAGAAGCCATCATTCAGGAACATGGCGGCCAGTTTGACGTGCGTGGTCGTTATCAACCGCATGGTGCACTGCCGAAAGATAAGAGGCTGGAGCTGACCTCTCAGGGCTGTTTCTTGGCCGACAAAGATCTGAAGAAGCGCCAGGGCGCGCACGAGGAAAGTCAGGACGAGGTAGCCCGGATCGAGTCCGAAGTTAGGGCAGCGCTGACCGACCTCACTCGCCCGAAAATGCCAGAACTGACAGAGATTCGAGCGTGGCTGGGTGCGTTCGACTTACGACTCGCCAAAGGGCGGCTTCGTGAAGAGATCCGAGGGTCTTGGTCGATCTGGGGAGACGCGTTCAAACTTCACTGCGGGTACGATCCGTCGATCCCTGAAGTATCGCCGGAGCGAGTCGACTTCGAGTTCGACCGTGCGGCGGTCGTCACGGGCCCCAACATGGGCGGTAAATCCTCGTTGCTCCGTGCGGTCGGCTTGTGTGTCTGGGCGCATCAACATGCGTTGCCCGTGCCTGCGAAAGCGTTCGAATGCGTTCCTGTGCACCAGCTCATCTATGTGGGGGCCGAGGAGCGCAATGATGCGGTGCCCGGGCTTTCATCCTTCGGGCACGAGGTGACGCGATTGAAGGAGCATTGGGATGTCGAGCATCCGTCGCTCTTCTTGTTGGATGAAGTTGGGCGCGGCACGCATCCTGAAGAGGGCGGCAGCATTGCATCGGAAGTTATCCGCCGGCTGAGCCAGGGAAACTACGTTATCGCTGCTACGCATTTCCCGGCCGTTGCGTCGATGGAAGGTGTTGAGCATTTCCGGATTCGAGGGTTGGATCACGAACGGTTGATGTCCGCTGATGGGGCCATGGAGCGCCGGCTGCGGCAGGCTATGAGCTATGCACCTGAATCTGTCGAGGCCGGCGATTCCGTGCCACGTGATGCGCGCGTGGTCGCACGGGCGTTGGGTCTACCCATTGATGAATAGGGTTGTGAACACGCGCGACTCCGATATGCTTAGAGACAACTCTTTCAAGGCACATCATGTCTGATGACGACACCATCAAGCGTCGCGCGCTAGATATCTCTGCGTTGCGTGACGAGGACGAGGGAACCGAAGAGCTAGATCGCTATGCCCTCATGAAGTCGATCCAGTCTGATGCCGTCGTGGATGAAGACACTCGGCGCACCCAGAAAGTGAAGCCGGTCTCGCGCGAACAGGCAGGGCTTCCCATGGATATGCCAGCTGTGTCGGAGGAAGAGGTCCAGGACACGGCCAACTTCGCCATCCCGGATGTGTTGTTGGCTCAATTGCAGGATAGTGGCGAAACTCGGCCCACGCTTGAGCCAATTGAGACGCTCGAGGTTGAGTTCGAGTCCCTCGAAGACAGTCAGGTCTACGAGAAGACACATCACCGAACCGTAGAGTTTGAAGCGTTTGTGTCGCCAGATGGCTCGGTCAGCATCCCAAATCAGCTACTCGCGAACCGCACCATCCGCCCAGGTCAGAAGCTACGTATCGTGGCTCAACCCATCGACGAGTGACCTAACGGCAATCATCGATTGGCACACATGCCCAACAATTCATCCGGACAGATAACACCGTGTCCACTGGGCAAATCGGCGGCAGAGCGTTGCACAGGACTTGTGTCCCATCGTCACAGTTTAGGGGCACACAAACCGGCGCGAACGACGGGTCACAGTTGTCACCGCAGAACCGAACCGGTTCGCCACAGTATTCGCCTTCATCGCAGAATGAGCTATCCATGCAGAAGTCAGCGTCGCGAATACAGCCGCATCCGCATTGGGTATTGCTGAACTGCTGACCGTCCACGCAGAGCCACTGCCCGATGACCGCACATTGGTCGGGGTCACGGCTGACGTATTCGATCAACGGGTGGTCGCATTGGAACGACGTCGGATTGTTGTACCGCACACAGCCGCATCCGCAGTCGTTTTCGAAATGTTCCCATTCAGGGGCAAAGCAATCGAAGTCGATTGCAGCACATTCCTCGCGGCTCTCAGCGACATAGCTGACATCGGCCCCGGGTGGGAATTCGCAGACAGGCGGCGGTTCCGGCAAGATGCAGCCGCAGCCACACTGGTTTTCGAAATACTCCGAATCCGGAGGGCAGCCGAAATCGATGACCGCGCACTCTTCTGGTGGGGCCACAAACTCCACGTTTGGCTGGCTAAGGAAATCGTCACAGAAGTCGTTGATCAAGCACCCACAGCCACAGTCCTGCGAGTAGAACATCTCGCCCATGCACCCGAACAAATCCTCAAAACAGATGGACGGATCGTCCTGACTACCCGGGAAGTACCAGACTTCGTCATCGGACGGGCACATGTCCGGGATGTTGTTCTCGTTGTTAACGTTGTTGATATTGTTGATGTTATTGATGTTGTTGACGTTGTTGATCACCCGCCCACAGTCCGGGTCTGGCGTCGAACAGAACGTGTCGCACTCTCCATCGCCATACCAATTGAACTCGTCGCAGAGGTCGCGGCCGTCCACGTTCCCGCGCTCTCGGGCCTCTTCTTTCGACCAGGGTTCACCGGCCTTTTCGGTGTCTGAGCCGCAGGAGGCCAAGACGAGGAATAGCAGCGTCAAAATCAGTTTCATCGGTTTGGTTCTTGGTTCTTGGTTCTTGGTTTTTGGTTCTTGGAGTCCATCAACAGCAAAAAACGATCCGCGAATACTGGAATGTACCAAGAGTAGCAGACATGCGAATTTCCGCACGAAACGTATGCCCTCGAGTCTCAGGAATTTGTGAGATTCAATCACCGGCTCTCAAATTTCCGACAGCCCACGACCAAGAACCAAAGACCAAGAACCAAGAACTATCGAGCACCATTTACCTTCCAATCGCATCCAAACCCTGAGATTGTGCGAATTCTGAGCGAATTATGGATGTCGTAACTCTATCCCCACCCGACCACAGATTGCCGCAGGAGCTGATGCAAGCCCCTGGCGGCTTTATCTGGTGGTACGCCGATGCAGTCGATGAACAGGGGAACGGGTTCGTGCTGATTTGGTCTTGGGGCCTTCCCTTTTTGCCTGGCTACGCATCAAGCGAACGGCGCAGTACGCCGCAACGACCCGAGCAGCGGCCAAGTCTCAATCTTAGTGTCTACAAGAATGGGAAACTCGACTTCTATTCTTTGCAGGAGTTTGCCCCGGATGACTGCGCTTGGGACGGACAGGACACGTGGACATTTGGCCCGAATTCGATCACATCTACGGTGGAAGACGGGCGTCGTCGGATGGTCGCAAACCTGGACCTACCCGTTCCAGGAAGCTCAGAACGACTCGAAGGAACGCTCTCGGTCGATGGTGTGGCTCGTGTCGGGAACTTCGATGAATCCTCGAGTTTGGACCACGACTGGTCACCCCTAACTGGACCGGCGCAAAGCTCGATGAACCTTAAGTTTGGCGATGTTTCGTGGTCCTCGGAAGGCCGCGGGTATCACGATCGAAACGGCGGCCGAGTGCCAATGCACCGATTGCCATTTTCGCATTGGCTGTGGGGGCGATTGCCGTTCGCTGACAAAGAGCTGATTTACTACCTGTTCTGGCAGAGCGACGACTCAGCGCCCATCGCCTTGGCGATCGAGATTTCCGCAGACGGTACGACGGCGACACGTCAAGATGTCGAGGTATCTCTGTCCACGCCAAAACGCGGTCTGGCAGGCATCTGGCACCGAGACCTCGTCTTGAGCATCGACGGCGAGTATTGGTGCGAGGTCGAGCACGTCAGCGTTCTCGATGATGGGCCATTTTACATGCGCTACCACATCTACGGCAGCCACTACGGTGAGTTGACCCGCGGTGTTGCAGAGCTTTGCGTGCCGGACAAGATCGATCGCGACCTGCATCGACCGCTCGTGCGGATGCGGGTCGGTCAGGCGGCTGACAACCACAACTCGATGTGGTTGCCCCTGTTCACAGGCCCCAAATCTGGCCGCGTTGAGCGCTTGGTCCGCTCGTGGATGGGCGCATGACCAATATCGAATGGGCATACTGGGCGCTGTTGGCCGCACCAGCGGTGATGGTTCTGGGCCTAAACGTAATTAATGCAATGTTTTGGACGCGTGGCCGACCTCGGGGTAAACGCGAGTTCACGGTTCTTATCCCCGCGCGAAATGAAGAAGCGAGCATCGAAAGATGCGTGCGAAGCGTTGCGGAGTCTGAGCTTAAGCCAAAGCAAATCGTGGTGTACGACGATGGATCGACCGACAAAACACCAGAGATTCTATCTAGCCTCCAATCCGATATCCCATTTCTCGAAGTCGTTCAGGGAAACGGGCTCCCCGATGGGTGGGTTGGCAAACCGCATGCGTGCCACCAACTCGCATCGCATGCGGAAAGTGGGACGCTTCTGTTTTTGGACGCAGACGTTGAGCTGCAACCCGAAGGACTGAGCCGGATCGCTGGCCTGTTCGAAGACTACGATGCGTCTGTTGTCACGGCGATGCCGCGGCAACGGGTCGAGAGCTTTGCTGAAAGACTCGTCCTTCCCCTCCTTCATCTGACCTACACAAGCTGGTTGCTGCTGCCGTTGATCTGGCGCACGAATGATCCGCGTTTCCTAGCGGCAAACGGGCAGGTGCTTGCCGTCACTCGTGAGACGTACGACGCGATTGGTGGATTCGAAGCCGTGAAGTCCGAGGTCGTTGACGACATGGCATTCTGTCGAAACGCCAAATCCAACAAACGCCGCGTCGTGTTTGCCGATGGGCACCACATCGCAGTCTGTCGGATGTACGAGAACGCAGCCGGAGTCTGGGAAGGGTTCAGCAAGAACCTCTATGAAGGTGTCGGGGCCAACCCAATTGCGCTAGTCGCGGTTTTGATGCTCTACCTGGGCACCTTCATCGCCCCAATTGCTGGGCTGATCGCATCTATCTGGCTTCCAGAACTTTTGCTTCCAGCAGCGGTAGGAACGGTCTCGGTTTTGGCGATTCGGACGCTCCTGATGGTTCGTCACGGTCACCCATTCATCGAGTCGATTTTGCTGCATCCGCTCGCGATCCTGGCGTTTGTGTCCATTGCCATCAATTCGTTCATCTGGAACGTCAAAGGCGCGATCCACTGGAGCGGGCGAAGCTACGCGCCAAAGAAGGCTCGGAACAATGGCTAGCTACGACGTCGTGGTCATCGGCGCCGGAATGGGCGGACTCGCCGCCGCCAACCTGTTGGCGGCACAAGGTAAGTCTATCTTGGTGGTCGATGCGCTGCCCGAGGCAGGCGGCAAGATGGGGCGCGCCCAGCACGAGGGCGTCTACTTCGACACTGGCCCTTCCGTCCTGACGCTCCCGGAGATCCTGGACGACATTTTCAAAGCCGCGGGAACCTCAGTCGCCGATGAAATCGAGCTGCTCAAGGGCGACCACGTCTTCGAGTACCTCTTCGCAAACGGCACGACCGTCCCTGTCCACTTTGACCCGAACGACACGCTCCAGGCGGTCCGCGAGACTCTCAGTGAAACCGCCGCGGAAGACTTGAAGCGCTTTTTGGACTACGCCAAGAACATCTGGGACGTCGCCGCACCGCATTTTGTCTACGGTCCTGCTCCCACCATCGGCTCTGCCTTCAAGCTGGGCATGGTGAAATGGCGAGACCTGCGTAAGGTCGATCCGATGCGGTCGATGAAGGCGGCGATCGATGCGCAGGTGAAGAGTAACTACATCCGCGACATCTTGTTGCGCTACGCGACGTACAATGGGTCTGACCCCCGCAGTGCTCCGGCGACATTGAATTGCATTGCTTGGGTGGAAATGGGAGCAGGATGCTACGGCGTCAATGGTGGCATGCATCAGGTGGCTCAGGCCATGGAGAGGGTCGCAGCCCGAAACGGCGCAGAGTTCCGCTACGACAGTCCGGTCGCAAGAATACTCACGGCAAATGGGCGGGTAAGCGGCGTGCAGATTGGCGATGAGGCCATCGCATGCGATGCGGTCGTTTCGAACGCGGACGTCGCCCATTTGGTGAACGACCTTGCACCTCAGGTGTCGTCAGTGAGCGCGCCCAAGGAGCCTTCGATGTCGGGATGGACCGCTGTCGTCAAAGCGAAGCGGACGGACAGGCCTGCCCACCAGGTGCTCTTCCCTGAACACGATTATCTCAACGAATTCTCAGATATCTTCGACCACGATCGTCCTCCAACTTCGCCAACAGTCTATGTCTGCGCGCAAGAGAAGGCGCATGGACGCGAGGGCTGGGACGAGCATGAGCCTGTCTTCATCATGGCCAATGCGCCTGCGGAACCCGCAAATGGCGCCCGAAACGCAGATATCTGGGGCGAGCTCGAGTCGAAGGTGATGACGCGTCTGCGTGAGCGAGGCCTATTGGCCGCTGATGACGAAATCGTCTGGCGCCGCACGCCAGGCAAGCTCGCCGCCACATTCCCAGGCTCGCGCGGCAGCATCTATGGAGCTGCGTCCAACAACCAGTTCGCCGCGTTCCAACGCGCGCCGAATGCGGTCAAAGACCTTCCTGGCCTCTATATCGCTACGGGCAGTGCGCACCCAGGCGGAGGCGTGCCGCTGTGCATGTTGTCGGGCCGGGCTGCGGTTGAAGCAATGGACGGCTAGGGGCTAGGGCTAGCGGCTACTTCGGTGCTGACACGCCAGAAATGGGCATGTAGAAAAGTCTGCAAAGGTTAAGGAGACTGCATGAAGTGGATTTGGGTGTTTTTGTTGGTGTTTGCGATTGGTTGTGCCGGTTCGGACGGCGCCGACGGTCAAAACGGCTCGGATGGCGAACAAGGACCTGCTGGAGAACGTGGACCCGCCGGAGAGCAAGGCGCCATGGGTGCAATGGGCGCGATGGGTGTGCAGGGCGAGCAAGGTGCCATGGGCGCCATGGGCGAAGCCGGCACCGCAGGCGCCGAAGGCATGGTAGGCCCACAGGGACCTCCAGGTGAACCCGCTCCGAAACCAGGATTCGAAGCAACTCCTCCACAGGTCGGAACGCTCCGGCTCAGTTTCCCGATGGCCAATATCGACGTCACCCTCAATGTCGTTCGTTTCGAGACGGGGCTTCAGCAGGTCATCAACCTCGGCAGTCCAACCGGCGGCGCCGGTGCGGGTCGTGTTGAGATCAAGGAATTCGCGGCGGATGTGTTGTTCGAAGAAGAGATCGTGAATCTGCATCCTGCGATCGCGCAAGGTGCACAGGCGACCACGGTTGAGTTCACACCAACCGGCGCGGCGGCACCCCTCTTCACCAGTGCTCTCGCGGTTATCCTGGAGCTGAAGCCAACCTCCGACAGAACGGCGAACCAACAATTCACGTTCACGATCAAGCTCGGCCTTGGGAATCTCGTAATGACGCGCGGGGCGTTCTCGACAGCGATGGACCGCGTCAGCAACTTGCCGACATGCGTTAGTACCCCGTGTGGCTGCTCTGGTACCATCACACCGCTTGAGTACATCCATACGGGCGGATTACCGCTTCAACTGCAGCCCACCCAGGTCGCTGTCGACAGCTTTGACCTCGGTTGGGAAAACACCATCGACCTCGGCTCCAGCTCAGGGGGAGCTGGTGCTGGAAGATTGAAGGACAGCGGCACCACCATCGTCGCTCCGCTTTCTGACGCGACCCTGTGCGAGTTTGCCGCGTTGGTGTACTCGCCGCCAAACCTGAGCGGCACCAAGCTGCATTACGCCAACCCTCTGAGCACGACCGGAAACCTGCTGTTCGACTACACGCTGGAAGGCGCTTGCATCACTGCTTACTCGGATTTGACGATCTTCTCCGACGATAATGGCGATATCAAGACCAGGTCCACGATGGCGATGGGCGCGCAGCAGATCACCGGGCGCACGTTCGATGCGACCGGCCAGGAGCTAAGCTCCACCACCACGAATTGGAACTTCATCGCAAACAGCACAAGCACGTCCTGCTTCTGATTGGAGCGCCGCAGGGTGCTCAAAAGCCGGACCGCCGGTGCTCAATCCGTTGCTAATCGGGCGCGAACTCGCTAAGGTTCCGCCTTTCGCGAATAGCCCCGATTTTTGCCATGTCTAACTACCGAATTTACCTCGCGTTCTCGCTCATCTTGAGCGCGGTCGTCCTCTTGATTTCTGCCTGCGCTGACTCCGTTGCTGGATGCCAATCCAGCTCCGATTGTCGCTCAGGCCGTATCTGCGTCAGCAATATTTGTGTCGATGGTGATCTACCTGACCTCGATCTCGATCAGGGTCTCGAAGACATGAGCACGGACGCATCGGGCGATGGCGTGGTTGAGGTCGATTTTGGACTCGACCAAGGCCGTCCAGACATGGGCAGCGATATGGTCGTGGTCGATATGCCCAATGACATGCCGATGGTCGACATGGGTATGGATATGCCGCCGGTTGATATGCCAGCCGACATGCCACCAGCCGATATGCCAGCCGACATGCCGCCCGCCGATATGCCGGCAGATATGCCGATGGTCGATATGCCCGCCGACATGCCGATGACGGACATGGGCATGGATATGCCAGCGGACATGAATCCGGGCAGTCCTCAGATTGAAGTGACGCCTACCCAGTTGGACTTTGGTGGAGTTATCGTCAACGCGTCTGCAACCGCTGCGATTCAGGTTCGAAACATTGGTACAGCAGACCTGGTTTTGACCTCGGTCGATCTGGGTGCGCCGTCGACCGGGTTCTCGGTCTCGCCTGTTGTAACAGCCGCAGCACCACTGACGATCGCACCGAATGCGACTACGACGGTGACGGTGACATTCGCTCCGACCCAGCAGGCCAACTACCAAAACCGAGTCGAGATCGACAGCAACGACACCGGCAATGCAACAGTCATCATCCCGCTGCGTGGGCGTGGCCGTAATCAAACGCAGCAGAGCTGCTTCTTCGCGGCGCCGGACAGTGTCGATTTCGGAACGGTTGCACCAGGAACCACCGGCTCGACCACGGTCACGATTGGAAACTGCTCACAAAATCAAAACGTCACAGTCACTCAGGCTTCGGTTCTGGGCATGAACTCGCCGTTCGCATTCACATTGTCTCAACCAACGCCGTTCGTACTCACGCCGGGAACCACTCAAACGGTTACGGTGACATACACGCCAACCGGCGCGGCTGCCGTTGCGGACACGCTTCGGTTCCGTTCGGATGGCCAGATTGGAACTCAAGAGGATGTTGACCTGTTTGGAAATGGCGGTGGTTGCATCGACCCAATCGCGCAGGGTTCGAGCCGAAATGACGTCACCGACGCTCCGCGCTCGACTGGCATTCTCATCGGACCGCTCGATGCGGTTATCTTGGACGCAAGCCAAACTCAGACGCCATCGGGCGCCATCGATGCGACCTGGACCGTGACCCAAGCTCCCGCAGGAAGCACGGCATCAGTGAGCTCAAACAACCAATTCACGCCAGATGTCGTCGGTGAATATGAGTTGACCTTGGATGTTACGGATCCCAACACGATGACTGGCAGTTGCGCCCCGGCGACCCTGAAAGTTGTCCGGATCCAGGGGCTGCCCGCGATCCGCGCGACGCTTACTTGGATCGCAAATCACGACTTGGATCTTCACCTCGTCCGGGACGACGCGAACGGTGCTTTCAACTTCTTCGATCCTCTTAATGACGCGCACTACGACAACCTGAACCCGGATTGGGGTGTTGCAGGTGTGGCGACGGACGACGCATTCCATCAGGGCGACGACACCAATGGTTTCGGCCCAGAAACAGTGGACCTCGCGGCACTTGAGCCGGGCCGAAAGTATCGACTGGTCGTTCAGTTTGCGAGACGACAGGGGTTCCAACCGATGCAATTCACGGCTAACTTGAGCATGACCGTAGCTTCTAGTCTGATTCCGATGGCGCGCAATCTTTCGCACACCTTCCAGATCAATCAGATTGGGACCTACTGGATCACGTTTGAAGTCGATGGTACGACAGGCGCGATTACCAATATCGACATGACCCAATAGGGACCAATGAGCGAAGGTCTGCCCAAAGTCGGCGAGCTCGTCGCGGGGCGATATCGAATTCTTCAGGAACTAGGCCGCGGTGGCTACGGTGTAGTCTATCGTGCCCGTCAGGATGTGATGGGGCGCGACGTCGCTATCAAAATCCTGAACCCAGAAGCAGCTCAAAAAGAGTCGGAAGTCGAGCGTTTTCGCCGTGAAGTGTTTCACGCCAGTGGCCTTCGACACCCCAATACAATTCAACTCTTTGATTTTGGCGAGACGAACGGCTTGTTCTTCATCGTCATGGAGTATCTTGAGGGCGTGAATCTTCGCGATCACGTGATGATGCACGGTGCTCTGACGCACGACCAAGCGCTTGAGGTCACGCTTCAGATCCTGAAATCGCTGCGCGAAGCGCACGAACACGGCATCGTTCACCGTGATCTGAAGCCCGAGAACATCTTTCTGCTCGATACGGGGTCGGAAGACGAGATCTTCGTCAAGGTCTTGGATTTTGGTCTCAGCAAATACGTCGAAGGCAGCCCATCGAAAGAGCCGACGCTCACCAAAGAGGGCGTGATCTTTGGAACCCCTCAGTACATGTCCCCCGAACAGGCATACGGCAAGAAGGTGCGCCCCGAAACGGATATCTACGCATTGGGCCTGCTAGTTTTCGAGATGGTCACCGCGCGTTCGGCGTTCACCGGTCGAAGCTCGATGGAGATCTTGATCAAACAGGTCTCACAGCCGCTGCCCAACCTGCCGGATAAGCTGCAAGGGACCGTGGTCGCCGACTTTGTGGAAGTCTGTACGCAGAAAGAACAAGAGGACCGGTTCAGTAACGCTGGGTCGGCCTACACCTGGTTGGTGCGCAAGCGCAGCGAGATCTCGATGGTCTCGATGCTCAATACGATTCCTAAAGCACCCGAAGAGCTGGCTCCACCGACCCCTGTCGAGACGTTGGCAGAACAGAGCCACGCCGAGCCAATATCGCTGAGCTATCCGCCCGTCGAGGAATTCGACATCGAGATGCGCCTGGCACAGCTGCCGTTGATGGGGCGTGAGCGGGAGCTCGACGAACTCATGCATTGGAGCAGGCAGTCGCTGTACACCGGCGGCGTGGCGTGGGTGACCGGTGGAATTGGCGTCGGCAAGACTCGCGTCGTCGACGAGTGGATTCGACATCTCGAGCTTGAGGGCGTTCATGTCCTTCTCGGTAGCCATCACGAGGATGGCGGCACCCTCGAAGGTCTTCGCGAAGCACTGACTCCAGTGATTGAGCGGCCTTCGAACGAAAGCGCAACCATCCCTGACCAGCTGTCCTTCGATCGAATCAAGGAGCTGCGTGGCATCTTGAATGCCGATAGCGACCGTGAGTCGGAACTCGGCCAAGACTGGGCATTTGCCAGCATTGAGCAATCGCTCTATGCGCTTGCGCGTATCCGACCAACAGTCCTTGTCCTCGAAGACCTGCAGTACGCGGATTCCTTCACATTGCGTCTGCTCGACCACTGGCAAGAAGAGCTCGCCGGTCGTTCAATCCCGCTCGTGCTGGTGCTGACCAGCCGAACCGATGAGATGGGGAATTCCGAAAAGCTGAACCAGCTCTCCAATCTGACGGGACGCTATGTTGGGATGTCGTTCGCGTACGCGTTGCATCTCAACCGGTTGACCGAGGACGACTCCCGCAAGTTGCTGCGTTATCTGATGCCGCTGCGTGACGACGTGGTCGAGTACATCGCGGGCCTGGCCAAAGGCAATCCGCTGTTCCTAACTCAGGTCATCCGATACCTGGCCGAAGAGAACTTCCTTGCTTATGACGAGGGTCATGGCCACTGGGCGCCGGCGGAAGGCATCGACCTGCGCGGTCGTTTGGTTCCACCAACGCTGCAGGACCTTCTGCTTCGTCGTGTGAAGACCTTGGTGTCGAACCACAAGCTTGGGTCGGTGCTCAAAGCGCTTCTTTGCCGCGCGATGATCCTGGGCAATCGGTTTGAGCTACGCTTGCTCAAAGACCTGTTGCACCGAGAGGGCCGGCAGGATCTTGAAAGCTATATGGATGATGCGCTCCAGCGGCTAGGCCGTTCGGGCGTTCTCAATGCGACGGTGATGGGCAATCAGGCAGCGATGGAGTTTGCCTACAATATCACTCGACGTGCGCTCTTGGATTCGGAGATCTCAGTTGGCGAAAACCTCGCCGAGATTCATCGAATTGCGGCAGAGGTTAAGCACGAATTCTACAAGAATGCGGCCCGCGAACGCCGCGGTGAGCTAGCGAGCTCGATCGCAGAGCATTTCCAGAGCGCCGGCAATCGCAAGGAGGCCCTGTCCTGGCTGATGACAGCTGCTGAACATGCAGAAGAGGCACAAGACTTTCGAGCGGCGCTTGATTGCTATAACGATGCCGAAAGCACCCTGACGGAGTCGCTTGATCCAGATGGTGAACGTTTGCTGCAGATTCGCCTGGCACAGGGACGATTGCATACGTTCCTTGGCGAGTTCGGCCACGCGGAATATGCCTTGGAGCGAGCGCGCGAAGAGGCTCAACGCGTTGGCGACACAGTTGGCCAAGCGCTCACCGGTGAGTCGCTCGCGGGTGTTTTGCAATTGCTCGCCCGCTACGACGAGGCCACCGACTACTACCAGTCCACAATCCAACTTTTCACCTCGTACCAAGATACGGCAGGTGTGTTGCGATGTCGTGTGGGCTTGGGCGAGGTCGAGCGCTACAAGGGTCACTATCTACGAGCGACAGAAGTATTTAGCAGCTGCTTGAAAGACGCGCTCAAGGAAGAACTACCAGAGATCGAAGTCCGATGTCTCTATGGCTTGGGCCAGTGCTACTACGCAGCGGGCAAGCTCAACGACGCTCGCGACGCATTCCAAAAGACGCGCAAACGCGCTGAGCTAGGAAAGAACTGGCGATTGGTTAGCCAGGTCGATATTGAGCTCGCCCTGATGGCGTTTCTCACAGAATCGACCGCGCGCTCCGAAGCGCTCGCAACCGCAGCACTAGAGGCCAAGCGCAACCTTGGGGATTCTCTGGGGCAGTCTTTTGCGCATCTGACGCTAGGCATGTGCTTGCGCCGTTGCAGCCGAATCGGCGAGGCCGAGTACCATGTCCGCCGGGCACGCACGATCAGCGAACGATTGGCCCACAAGTATGGTGTGGCGAAGGCCATCCTACTCGAAGGCGAGATCGCTTGGATGAAAGGCGATCTGGATGAAGCGCTCAAATTTGGAATGGAAGCGCTCCAGCTCCATATCGAGCTGGCCGACTCCCACGGTGAAGCACTTTCGCTCATCTACTTGGGCTTGTTCGAGATTGAGCGCGGCAAACCCGAAGACGCCCGAAAATACCTGACGGCGGCATTAGACCTCGGCGGAAAGGAGGCCCTCGGCCTTTACCAGGCCAACTGCCTGCTCTTCCTGGGCATGTGCTACGAGAGCGAGGGTGAGTTCGAGGAAGCGGTGGCGCTCTACGGTGAGGCCTTGCAGCTTTCAGAAGGATTTGGAAACCGCGAGATTGCGTCACTTGCCGCAATCAGCCTCGCCAAACTTCACCTCGTCATGGGTGATATCGAGGCTGCGAAGACCGAGATTCCGATTGCTCGCAACCAGGCCGAGCTGCTTGGAAACAACATCGCATTGATGTTCGCGGTCGCAGGTGAGGCGTGGCTTGCGCGACTGTTAAACAATCCTCATGTGCTTCAAAACTCGCTCCAGAAACTCCGTCTGCTTAGCGACAATCGCAGCGGCATGAATCTGCGAGTACCTGAGCGATTGACGCATCTCGGCGCGAAAACTGTGGACAGGCTCAGCCCCAAGATTTCATCTCCAATTGTGCTGGCAGTTGCTGAGGTCATCGAATCTCTCGGTTCCGAAGACCTTGCAAACGGGCTTCGAAAGAAGCTGTCCGCCAAAGAAGCCTAACCTACTTTCTTAGAAGAAACCGGATTCGAGTGGAGCCGTAGATTCTCTCGTCGTCGAGGTCGAACTCTGCGTGTTCGGCCGGCTCTTCATCCGTCGACTGCTCCACCACGACCAGACACGCGGTTGTGATCTTCGCGGCCTGAGACATCGTCTCCAAAGCCGCTTGTGCAAGGCCTTGGTCGTAAGGGGGGTCCAGAAAGACAACGTCGGGTTCGTGTTCCAGCTGCGTCAAAGCGCGCTCAAACGGCATGGCCAAGACTTTGGCCAGTTCAGTCGCCCCAATTCGCTCCAAGTTCTCTTCGACCAACGCGATGGACGCAGAATGTTTATCTGCGAAATAGGCGAAATCCGCGCCGCGGCTAAGCGCTTCGCAACCGAGCGCTCCGGTTCCAGCGAATCCGTCGAAGACGACCGCTTCATCGAACCTTCCCAGGATTGCAAACAATGACTCCCGAACTCGGTCGGTGGTCGGACGCACCCTGTCGTTGCTGGGCGTGGCCAGGGTCTGACCTTTTGCAAATCCACTGATGATGCGCATCTTAGTTCATGTACTTGCGGTCGATGCCGTTGGACTTTGATTTGCCGTTCGGTTTGTCGTCCTCTGGCGTGCGAACGATCTTGAGGCGTCGCCGCGCACTCCACAGGCGATACCGGGTGCGAATGTCACGCAGACTCGCGGACATGCCGTCGCCCGAAAGGACGATTCCCATCAACGCGCCAGTTATGGTCGCGGCGAGGTGAAGCCAAAGCTGCCCGACGATAGACATCACGATGCTCAAGCCCAGAAAGAACGCCAGCATCGTCTTGCCGGTCATCGGGACGAAGAAGAAGTTTAGGCGACGGTTCCATGCTTTCCAGCAATAGGCTGCAACCAACGCCATCGTTGGCGCTTGAAAGCCTGAATATGCGCCGTCCACGACGAACTGCAATCCTGCGACGACCACACCGGAGGCCAAGATCGAAACGATCACCATCTTCCAAAATGCTGCCGTGCCTTGTTGTTGCTCGATCTCAGCGCCAAACAACCAGATCGCGATGCCGGCGAATAATATCGCCATGAAACCGGGCTCGAAAAATGCGTGCGTGAATAGTGTCCAGACCTGATATTGCTCGATGATTCGGTCGACACTCAGCACCAAGTAGGCCTCTTTGATCTCACCAAACGGTGGAATCATGATCGAGGAGAACCATGCCACGAACAGCACCGCGATACTCGCGATGACGCTCTTGGAAAATGGCGGCCAGACAAATTGGTACTGTTGCAAAACGGCTCCCGATTACACGCTCACACTATGAACGTATTCGTACAGAGATCCAAAAGGCAACATTCCAAAGTTCGATTCAATGGAAGATCTGCGATATGATTCGCGCAAGCGGTCCCCACATCGAGACAATCATGCCCCGATATATTTCATTGCTTGCCACAGTTGCGCTGCTTGCCGCGTGTTCATCAGACACGACCGGTACGGGCACGCGCGACAACAACGGCAACAATCAAAACAACGTCAACAACTCGAATAACGCCAATAACGGCAACAACGTCAATAACCGGAACTCCGTCGCTTCATTAGCGATTGAGCCCGCGGTCGCCGACCTGGTGTCCGTAGACGCAGCTGAGGTTACCCAACAGTTCTCGGCCGTTGCGACGTTGACTGATGGCAGTACCAACTCGACGCTGCCAACGATCTGGGAGATTGACGATCTGCGCATCGGTCGAATCGGCGAGCGTGACGGTGTATTCACCGGCAATGGCTTGGTGGGCGGTGAAGCGACGATCACAGCGACCTTGGTTGATGACGCTTCGAAGAGCGCCACCGCGATCGTTCGTGTTCGCCTCGAACGCGAGCTCATCACCATGGGTTCACCGGCGGACATCGCAATGAGCTTCCAAGGAGCTGGTGTCGACGATGCGGCGCGCGCTGCAGCGATGGTCTACCCCTTGGAAGGCGCAGTGATGCCGCAGAACGTGTATCCCGCTGATGTGCAGTGGGAGCGCGGTGTTGCTGGCGACCGCTTTCGAATCACGCTCGAAAAACCGAACGCAAAAATCACGGCGTACGCCGAACATTCGGGCGCTGGATTTGGGAATCACTGGCTTGTGGACGAGGACTCCTGGCGCTCAATCGCACAGACTGACCCCACCGATGAGATGACCATCACGGTCGACCGCTGGGAGGCCGCTAGCAGCGAATACCTTCGCGGAGCTCCCGTGACCATGCGGTTCGCCGAGGCCGCTCTGTCCGGCTCGGTCTACTACTGGGATATCGCGGCGGGTCGGATCGTTCGTATCAACGACGGCTCCGGGACCCGCGAAGAGTTCATGCCTACACCTCCTACAAGCCCGAACGGCGAATCGTGTGTAGGCTGCCATACCGTGAGCAACGACGGTCGCTACATGGTTGGCCGCTTGGGTGGCGGCTACAACGCAGGCGCGGTCTTCGACCTGACGCAAGACCTCACCCAAAGTCCACCACCAACCGAATATGCCGTCAGCGGCAGCTCCCCGTATTGGAACTTCGCGACTTGGTCACCGGACAACTCACGTTTGGTCGTGACCGGGAATGAGTGGAACCTACAAGGCATGCGGCTTGTTGACCCATTTGCTGGCACGGACGTCGCCCTTCAGGGCGGAGCACTTCCCGGCGCCGGCACAACGCATCCTGCGTGGTCACCAGACGGAACACTCTTGGCCTACGTCGCGAATGCAGGTGGGTTTGGAGGCTCCAACGTCACGGGCGATATCGCGCTGATGGACGTTCCCGCTGCAGACACATTTGAAAATCCACGAACGATCCAGGCCGGAAACGCCGTTCCGAACGCCGTCCCCGCCGGAAATGCAGCAAGCTACCCAACGTGGTCACCAGACTCCGAGTGGATTGCGTTTGCACACGGAACTGGCTCACGAAGCGAAGACCAGCAATCTGCGCTCTACTTGATGCGCCGAGACGGCACGGGCTTGGTGCGCTTGGACAATGCGTCGGGAGGCCCGAACGCGACAAACACATTCCTGCCGAACTTCTCACCATTCGATCAGGGCGGCTATTTCTGGGTCAGCTACCTTTCGCGTCGCGACTACGGAAACAACGAGGTTGGAACCAAAGGAAGCGGACTTCAGCAGATTTGGGTGTCGGCGATCAAAGCCAATCCCATGGCTGGCGAGGACCCCTCGGAGGTCGGCTATTGGCTCCCTGCGCAGAACACACAATCTCGCAATATCTCCGCCTACTGGGCACCGCGCGCCTGTCGGATGGATGGCGAAGGCTGTTCCGTCGGCACGGAATGCTGCAGTGGCGAGTGCACGCCGAACGCCAATGGTGAGCTTGTATGCTCCCCGCCACCGCCGGACCGATGTCGCGAGATCGGCGAGTCATGCAACCAGGTTTCAGACTGCTGCAATGCCGACCGTGGCGATATCATCTGCCAATCCAATGCCTGTATTCGAATCGTGAACTAGGCTGACATGACCCTTAGGGACGTCATTTTCACAATCCTCTTGGGGATCATCCTTCTGTGGCCGACCGAGATCCCAAAGAAACTCGACGTCGGCGAGTCAGCGCAGGTCTACGCGACGATTGCTGTGAAATCCGGGACCTGGGAATTGGAAAAACCGGAGACACTCTTTGGGAAAGCCAAGAAGCGAGCCGTGTTCGAATCCGAAAACGTGCGCGTGTCTCGGACTTTCCCAACTCCAGCGATTCTGGGTGCAACAGCGATATCGATCGCGTCCGTCGTCGAGAACACAGACGCGTGGCTGTTAGAGGATTACGTTCGATTCCTGCGCACGTGGCTGATGATCCCCTTGGCGCTGTTGGGATTCGTGATGTTGCGACGGGTGTTAGCGGCATTAAGCTGTTCCGAAGATAGCGTCGATATCGCGTCTTTGACCTGGCTCGCCGGTACAGCTTTCCTGCAGCTGGGTGGCGCCGCGATGTATCATCAGGTGCAGGCGACGATGACGCTACTGGCGCTGAACTTCATTGTCGTCTCGGACTATCAAGCATCGGAAGGACGAAGTCCGATGGTCGCGATGGCATTTGGTGGCTTGTTCACGGGTGCGCTCGCGGCGTCCCACGCAATGGGTCCAATCTTCGCTGCAGGGGTCATGGCCGTCGCATCACTCAATGCTACCAAGGCGGACCGTAAAGCCCAGATCGTCTACTTCGCCGTCAGCTTGGTGGGCTTCGCCCTGTGGTACGCCTACTATTCGATCGCCTTCGATGGATTCCCACCGCTAGACCTCGCTGTCGCCGAGCGCCTGGTTACCGCGAGTTTCTCGACCTCCGCGGGATTGTTTTTTGTCGCGCCACTTTTGCTTTCAGGGGTTGCTGCGACCCTGGTGTTTGCTCGACAGCGCCGTGGGCCTTGGTCGGCTTTCATCGCATTTTCATTGGCCGGAACGGTCTTGACCGTGCTCGCCGAGATCGACGCCACCAACCTTGGTTACGCCCAATCGGTGGTGCTCCCAATGGTCACGGCGCTTGCCGTTGGCCTGGGGGTTTGGGGTGAGAGCGTGCGGGGCAAATGGTCATTCGACGCAGCGTTTGTCGGCATTACGACAAGCGCCATGCTTTCACACACCCTGATGAGACTGTTTATCCCGAACACGCCTGTCGGGGATACGAACCCGATGGCTGAGCTGGTGCCATTGATGATCAGTGAAGGCGTCGTGCCAGAGAATCGCGCCACCGAGATTCTGGGTGATGGACTTTTGTCCATCGTCCCTCCACTGATTGCGGCATTGATCGTGGTCGGACTATTCGCGTGGCCCCAGATCCGTCACTACGCAGGCCGACGAGCCAAATTTGGAGCGGTCGCGGGCCTGGTCTGTCTGGTGCACCTGGGTTTGATTTCGAATCTGGGTGGGCACTGGACCGAAGACGAACGCAAGGCCGCTGAAACCGCGTTCGACAAGATCAACAGCCACAACGACTCCTTCAAACGTCGAGCCTTGGACGCTGTTCACAAGGTCGATGGCATGGACAAGTAGATCACATCCCCAACGTCTCTCGGGAATGCCACCACGCGATTGGTAGCCCCTCTTCGCCCAGATAACATGCGATGATCCCGCCGACGATTGCGCAGGTCGTATCGCGATCGCCAAGCCCGGAAACCGTCGCCCACATCGCTTCTTCGAAGTCCGTCATGTAGTTCGCGGCCATGTAGACGCAAAACCCGACGGTGTCTTGGGACGAGATGTTTCGCCCGTTGCCAAGCACCGATACTGCCGTCGCTGTGGACTTTCCCAGTCCCAGATTCTGAGCTTTTACGACGTTGTCCCGCGTTTCGGATTCAGGTGTGTGCTCAACAACTGTAGCGATCAAACGCTCAGGGTCATGTTCGCCATCTTCAGCCTGTCGCTGCGCCTCAGCGGCGGCCACGGCGATCGCGATAGAACCCGCAACACCCTCTGGATGGGTATGCGTTGGTACAGCGGCCAGAGAAGCGTTCGCCACGACAACGTCCATGTCGTCGAAGAAGTATGCGCCAATAGGCGCCGAGCGCATGGCACCACCGTTTCCGTACGAACCGGTGCCATCAAACACTGACGATGCGGCGACATGGAAGGGCACGCCATCGTTGATGGCGGACAGAATTCGGTGGGCACCGCCACCGTAGCCCCGCATGGGTTCGGCTTTGTAAGCCGATGCGAACTTTTCAGCGAGCACGTCAGGGTCAATCCGCTCGCAGGCTTCAAGAGTCTGGTACACAGAGATTGCCATCGCGGTGTCATCCGTCCATTTCCACGGACTCGCCGGCAAACTGCGTGCGGCCAACAGGCCGTCAAGCACCGCGGGATTGACGAAGTATCGCTCACCGAACGCGTCGCCGATGCTTAGCCCCTCCAGTGACACTCGTGCTTGATCTAATCTAGTCATAGTTTGGCCTCCAAAGCTTAGTGTTGATTATACACTTAGCTTGGGGTTTGGCAATAGCGGGTCTGGCGCTTCGTTCTGTGGGCCGATAGACTCTCGCCAATTCTATCCACACGACAGGAACGTTATGCGCCGTGCTGCTGCCCCATTGCTTTTTCTCTGCCTAATTCTCTTCTCTACATCTGCCTTTGCGCAGAACGAGAAGGTCGCGCGGTACATGCCGAAGTCGACGCACACCATCATGAGCCTGAATATTGACAAGATGCGTGGGACGCCAGCGTTCGAGGATCTGTTGAGGGCGGTGGAAGCCATCCCGGAGTTCAAGAAACTCAACGATCTGTTCCAGAACGAGATCGGGCTGGATATGCGCCAGGACATTAGTTGGGTAGCGATGGGAGGAAAGCGGGATTTTGATGACATGGTGATGGTGATCGATGGCCGTATTGACGCCAAGCGATTCCACGCTGCAATGCGCAAGGACAAGAACGTCAAGCATGTGCCGGGCCCACCAGACCGATACGAAACGGGAAGTGCGACCGTGATCTTGGATGGCTCCACGATCATCTTGTACGAGGGGCAGCGTGATTTTGTCGAAGACGTCTGGATGGCCATCCGCGATCCCAAAACGTCCAAGTCCAAGGACAAGACATTCAAGCAGCGCGCCAAGAAGATCGGTACCAAAGACACGTTTTGGATGGTCTCGACGGATCCAAAGATCCTGCAGCCATTTGGTGGCAAAGGGAGCTTTCTGGCGCGTTTGGGCGTGACCAAAGCCCTTTCGGGCAAAGCCATCATTCAAACGACAAAGAAGGAAGATGCAGTTCGCATCGAGAATGAAATGCGCGAGGGCATCAAGAACGCAGCGGCTGACCCAATGATGGTCAATATGTTCGGTGATGAAGCGAAGACCGCAGTGAAGATCTCTCGATCGAAGAACGACGTCATCGCCGATCTCAAGCTCTCAAAGGACGGATTCAATAAACTGCGCGCGATGCTGGCCATGGCTGCGGGCGGCGGCGCACCACCGGCCAACACCACAAAACCGGCGCCGACGAAGACAAAGCCAAAAGCCAAGTCCAAGACACCTCCAACCAAGACACAGAAGTAGTTCTCAATCACAGACGATTTCTACATCTTCACCCAGTGTCTCAGATTCCGCGAGGATTTCGGCGGAGACCCAGGGTTCCAGTGCGAGTTCCTCAAGAATCAGTTCCCTCAAGTTAGTTAAATGAGGTGACGCTGCGATCGACCGTATGCCTTCCTCTCCAATCGGGTTGTGGCTCAACTCGATGTACCAGGCTGAAGCGATATTTGGGGATTCGAACAAGACTTTGACGGCATCATCCTGCAATCCCGCGCCCAAAATGTTGAGGTCCCTAACCCTGGCCACTGCGGGCGATGCGGCAAACCGCGTGGCTTCCTCGACACCCATGTACTCCCCTGCATGCCAATAGCGCCAATAGGCAGAAGGGATCAGAGCCACATGTTCTTCGAGTTCGGCCAGGCTCGTGATGTTTCTGGGCGAGAAGTTCACCCAAATCTCGTCGGGTTGTTTGTTAAGCCTGGCAATCCAGTCTTGTTCGTACTCGGATGGGTTCTGGGATTTCGCCGACGAACACATGGCAACCAACTCTTGGCTCCATCGTTCCCATTGATCCCCGTTGGAGAGTGCACTTGCTTCGCCCAGATGACTCTCCAGAGCCGCAGTATCCAATGTGTTCATGATTCCTCCAATTGACTTGACTCAGTCCACTGTCGGATTCTGCACCCGTTGGAATTGAGGGGTCAATGTTGCTCTCGAAACCCCTTCACTAACTGGGAATCGTATATGGGCGACACAATACGGTGTTCAAACAAGGAAGCGTTATGAATGTGGATGTTGCAATCATTGGTGCTGGAACAGCAGGTCTTAATGCACGGCGTGCTGCGCTAAAGGAAGGAGCCTCGATCGTCATGATCGAAAGTGGCCCCTATGGGACGACCTGCGCACGCGTTGGCTGCATGCCGTCAAAGCTGTTGATCCACCCTGCCGAGGTTGCCCACACAGTGCATGAAGGCGACTTCTTCGGTGTGCACGTTAATGACGTCACGATCGACACGAAAGAAGTGCTTCGTCGCGTTCGCGCTGAGCGTGATCGATTCGTCGGATTCGTGCAGGAGTCTGTCGAGAACATCCCGGCAGAGCAGAAACTGCGCGGACATGCCCGCTTCATCGATGACCACACGCTCGATGTCGATGGCACCAAGGTGACCGCAAAGTCGATCGTGATCGCAACCGGGTCCTCCACCTGGATCCCGCCCGTCCTCCGGGACTTGGGCGACCTGTTGCTTACAAACGACGAGATCTTCGAACAGGAGGATCTTCCTTCGTCCGTGGCAGTGTTAGGCCTTGGGGTCATCGGTCTAGAGCTCGGGCAGGCGATGCATCGCTTGGGATCCAACGTCGCGTTCTTTGATCCCACGCCGGGATTTGCCTTCTTGTCTGACCCCGAGATCCTGGCAACCGTCGACGCAGAACTACGCAAAGAACTGCATATCTTCGCTAGCTCGACCGTGCACTCCGCTGAAGTTGTAGACGGCGGTGTTCGCATTACGTGGACGGATAAGGCGGGCCAGGACCATGAAAAGATCTTCGAGAAAGTGCTGGCTGCTGCAGGTCGGAGGCCCAACACCGCCAACCTTGGGCTTGAAAACACGACGCTAGAGCTAGACGAGCGCGGGTTCCCGAAGCACATCGACAATCGAACAGCTCAGATCGGAGACCACCCGATCTTCATCGCGGGCGATGCGAGCGCTCACCGCCCACTCCTTCACGAAGCCGCCGACGAAGGCCGGATCGCCGGACTCAACGCCGCCAATTACCCCATGGTGCGGGCCCAGGAGCGCCGTGCGGGTCTGGCGATCGTGTTCAGCGATCCCAACATCGCCGTCGTAGGAGATCGTTACGATGCCCTAACACGGGACCGCATTGAAGTCGGGGAAGTGGACTACCACAATCAGGGCCGCTCGCGGGTGATGGGGAAGAACCAGGGCAAGGTACGCATCTACGCGACGCGCGCCTGCGGTGTCCTTGTGGGCGCCGAGATGTTCGGCCCACGCGTCGAGAACACCGCGCATCTATTGGCGTGGGCAATCCAGCAACGCATGACCGTAAAGGAAGCGTTGAAGATGCCGTTCTATCACCCGGTAGTAGAAGAGGGCATCCGAACGGCGCTGCGCGACCTTGAGAACAATCTCAAGTTCAGCGAACTCCCGTGTGACGGCGATGAGCTGCGCTACGGAGTCGGCGTCTAACAGTACTCAGTACGCGGTACTCAGTAGTCGGTGAGCCTGTGCTCCCACCAAGAACCAAGAACCAAGAACCAAAAACCAAGAACCAAGAACCAAGAACCAAGAACCAAGAACCGAATACCCGCGATTTCAGCGGCTTACAGACATTCTCAAAAAAACTTACAATGACCGCTTGACGGGCAGGTTTCGGCCGCTATACTCCGCCTCCCTGTTGACGAGGAAAATTAACTTCTTCGCAGCAGCGACCAAGGACGGTCGGCCCGATGAGGAAAGGGTGAAAAAAGTTCCTTGACAGTCGGAAACAGCATCTGTAGTTTCCGGCGCCCGCTTCGAAAAAAATATCTTTCGAGGCTCTTTGAAAAGTGAATAGGAATTGAATTGAGACGGGATGCCTCGGACGGCTCTTTTAGAGCTGTTGAGTGTTAGATGTTTCGAAGATATGTGCAGGCGGATGGATTGCTTCTTATTTAGAAGCACGAGCGCAAGGCAACGAAGATAAGTTTTAAGGCAGGTTCCTTAGCGCTTCGATGTCGATTAAGTGTTCGTAAAAA
>JAUIBR010000005.1 GCA_030427705.1 bacterium
GCTTCGCGTTGGAAACAACCACCGAAGAGCGGAGCAGCTCAATGGACTCAGCCGATGGGGCTCGCAGTCCGACTGCCTTTTCGTACGCAGAGATGATTGGTTCCGTTGGGATGCCAAGCTCTCGTGCGTAGCTACGGATATGCCCCTTGATGAAGACGTCGTTTCGGAACTCATCGAATCGCCCGGATTCAATCAGCCGCAGAGTCGTACGCGGAATACGAGTCATTGCTGCTGCTTCCGAGAGCGAGAGCCCTTTGGCTTCTCGAGCTTCCCGGAGTTTGTCACCGACAGATGCCATATAAGTTCTTCCTTTCGTCACCGAAAGCGAACGTCACGTAGGTTTAGGGGTTAAGACCACTGTGGAAGCGAGTCCACGACGTTCTACAACAAATCACGTCGTTTGCAACCCGAAAACAGCGGTCCGTGCTGAAAAACCCCGTGATACGCCGCTCAGTGGCTATCGTTTGTTTTGGAAAGAATTCCGCTAACTTTAGATTACGGCCACTTCCCCTTGAGTGTCAATAAATTGACGGGATTTTTGTTACAGTTTTTTCATCCTACCCGCACCCTCCCTAATCCGGCTGCGTTCAGCCTTGACACTTTCCCGCGTCTACTGGTAGCTAATCTTGTAATCACAAGGCCCAGACCCCTAGCATCCACGCGCTCAAACGCAGTTTGACGCTAGGAACCAAATCTTCTGGAGCCTTGGTATAGGAGATGTCGATGCGACGATGGATTGCTAGCTTCGCTGGATTTGCCGCGCTTGTTGCCTTTGCAAACGTTGGGCACGCCGCAGAATTCACAGATCTGCTCGATGCTGCAGATGACTACGACGACCTCATCGAAGAGACTTTCGATCCGTTCGATTTCAGCCTCGAACCACGTTTCGGGATGGAATTTGAATCGGCAACGATCGCCAGGGAAGCTGCTTGCGTACCTAGTGAATCGGATTTGGTCGGCGAGGCAGCTCAAAACAACCCGCGCGTCGTGGTTGACCGTGGTCGCTGTTCCGAGGCCCGCACCATCGCCAATAGCGAGATGGAATACAGTGGGTCAAAGTTCCGACTCGATATCGATCTCCGCGCAGGCATCTACAAGGACCTCGAGTTCAAACTCAACGTGCCTTACGTGTTTAGCCAAACGCGAGGACTTCGTTACGCCGGCGGGGTGAACCCGACCAACTCATCCGTCGACCCGAGCGACGAAGTCGTACGCGGCGCGGCCGCCTCAGCGTTTGACCCGGCTGGCGACGATGCACAGCACGCGCAAGACCTTGAGACGTTCACCGGCTATCGATACTTCGACCTCAGCGACAGCTATTCTGAGTACAGCCGAAGCGGTTTCGCAGATCCCTCGATCCAGATTGAATGGGCACCGTTCAACGACGAACGCGATGATACGAAAGCAACGCTGCTCCTCGGTATGAACTACCGAATGCCCATCTCACCAGTGCAGGACTACGACAATGAGGCAGTCGGCGAAGGCGTTCACAGACTGTCGTGGCGCTTGGCCGCGTCCAAGCGATTTGCATGGATCGAACCCTACTTCGGGCTGAACTACATTCTTCCGTTTGCAGCAACAGACTCGCCAATCCGCAAGATTGACTCAAACAACAACGGCCAGGTCTTCGCAACTCCGCCCCAAACCGGAAAGATGACCGTCGGTACTGAATTCATCCCGTATGAGAATCCAGCCAAAGGTCAGCGTTACGCAATCGATTTCCGATTCACCTTCGGATACACCAGCGAAGGCCGTGATTACACGCCTTTGTACGACCACATGGTTAACTCAGGCTGTAACGGCAAAACCCTTGATGATGTCCTCCCAGATTTCGACGGTGCAGGCGAACTCACCAACGTCGATGACGTCGCATGCTCATGGGTCGTCCGCGAACCATCGAACGCACAGCCCGTCCCAATCTATGACCTGGGCGCTGCCATCGGTGATGATTCACCATGGGAAGCTGACGGCATCATGACCGTTGAAGGCTACGGAACGTTTGAAGGAATGGTTGGTGCTTACCTGCAACCCACCCAGTACTTCCAGTTCAAAGCACAAGCCTTCCTTGAGGCAAAGCAGGAACACTTCCTCACGAACGCACGTACCGGTCGTGACACGGACAACGAGTCGACTCCAGACGATACCGTCGACTTGGAAGGACCTGACGCTCAGTTCGAGAAGAATCCGGTCTACAACGCTGCCTACGACCAGCCTGGCAATCGATTCCGCGTCCAAGGATTTACAACTTGGAAGATCTTGCTGACCGCGGCTCTGCAGTTCTAGCCTTTCAGCTCAGTCATGAGCGCGTAAATCTCTGAGCGTTTCCGTCCGGTGAGGCGCTCCCCTAACGACTTGATAGTTTTGGGTGATAAACCTTCGTCCACCAATGCTTGGACGATTTCCCGGACGCGTTCGCTATCGTCACGTGAAGCACCTTCGATGCAGACGACGAACTCTCCCCTGACCTTGTCACGCCCACTTAGTTCAACCACCAGCTCCTCAGGCGTCCCCTGAAGCCACTCTTCGTGCTGCTTGGTTAATTCACGACACAGGGACACTCGGCGGTCAGGCGCAACCTCTTGTAGCTCTTCGAGCAGTTTCAATACTCGTGCTGGGGCTTCATAGAGCACGGTCGTGTAACTTCCCAGCAACTCCTCAAGCCTCTCGGAGCGCGCGGCACCTTTTTGCGGGAGGAAGCCACCAAAGCGGAAATCATCGGTTGGCAAGCCGCAAGCCGACAATGCGACTGCCCCCGCAAACGGACCAGGCAACGCTGTAATCTCGATCCCTGCCTCACGCGCCGCACCAACCAACCGAAATCCGGGGTCTGCCAATCCGGGAGTGCCGGCGTCCGAAACTAAAGTGACGTGCTCGCCCATTTCCATTCGAGCTACCAACATGGGCGCCCGCTCATGGGCATTGTGGTCATGGTACGACACAAGTTGGGGACGACCGTCCACACGAGCGACACCAAGCAGCTCAAGCAACTTGCCTGTCACGCGCGTGTCCTCGCACGCAATAATGTCAGCAGAAGACAGCGCTTCCAGTTGACGCTTGGTGACGTCACCGAGATTGCCGATTGGTGTGGGACAGATAGTGAGCATAAGAAAAATGCCGACCCCCAAAAGAGAGGCCGGCATCCGCAGTTACGTTGGGTTTGTCTAGCGATTCTCGATCGAGAGACCCAATTGCTTGCGCAACGTGAAGTATTCGTCGCTGATCGCGAAGAGTACCAAATCGCGAATCTTCTCTTTCACAGACGCTTTTCCGATTGGGTTCATATCGTTCTTGATTGCACTTGCAGCCTGGTGCAGGTCACCGCAAAGCAACAGCCCAAGTCGCGATGACGTATTGTCGACCGAAATCAACCACTGCGACAGGTTCGGGTTTTTGCCCGTCTGCAGGTACGTTTTCATCGTCTTCTGGAGCTGCATCAACATCGGCCCAGGCATCCGCTGGATTTCCTTGATGACCACGCCACCTTCGTCACCAAGCGTCTGTCCGATGCCCAATGAGGTGTCCGTGATATGCATCGCGGCCATGAAGAAGATTTTCAGAATCTCCGTCGGATACGGAGTGGTCGCCAGGTAATGCTCTGGACGTGCCAGCGCAACCTGCTTACCAACCGTGAACGCCAATTCGCGGTCACCCTTTCCTTGCATCATGTCACCGCCAACGATGAACGCTGGTGGGTCCGAGTTCGCATTACGCATTCCGAGCGCTTGGTCACGCTTCAAGTAGAGCGTTGGTGCTGGCATCAGACCCTCGGCACGTGCCGCGTAGCTGAATACTTTGCAGAACATCAGCTGTTCGTCTGGTGACAAGATGTCTTTCTTCTTGTGGACGCCCCACTCTTTGAGCGGACGCGCGTAGTACGGACGCAAGCCCTGCGCGAGGATGGCCATGACATGACTCATGAGCATGTCCTGCTCCTCATGATAGACCAGCTTCCACAACTCCTGATTGAGCTGTCCCTTCGCAAGCCGCAAGTTCTGCCCCAGGTATTGCTGGTAGAACTTCTCTTCTTGCTCGTTTGCATTCTGGAGGAAAGACAGGGCGCCGGCCATGCACCAAGCCATGTCGTATTCCTTCTTCTGCATATAGGACTTCCAAAGCGCTCGGTAGCTTTCGATCCGGAATGGGTCGAGTTTAATGAGCTCTTTGTGCTGTTGGATTGCACCGTCTGGATTGTCCTCGGACCGCTCGTACAACTCTGCCAAAATCAGGCGGAGTTTTTCGTCGTCTGGACGCAGTCCAACCGCAGCCTCGTACGCCTGGATCGCGCTCTTCACGTGACCAAGGCGGCTCCGGTAGATCTCACCGAGGTTCTGCCAGAGCAGAATCTTGATGCCTTCCATCTCACCGTCGTCGTTCTCGGTGACGCGTCGCAGCATACGTCGATAGGCTCGCTCGAGTTCCTTCCATGACTTTTCAGTCGTGAGGATTCGGTCGATTGCCTCGAATGCTTTGAGCATCTTGACGTCCGCATCGAGGGTCTCGTCGAACTTCTCGACCGAAGCGTTCAAGTCGCCAATCTCGTCACGGTAGATAACAGCGACGGTGTACAGGTACTTCGAGCGTCGCCCGATATCTTGTTCCTGCTCGATGAGCTGATTCAGAATCTCGACAGCTTCCGTCCACTGGCTTGTCTTGGTGTAGATATCCAAGAGTTTACGCAAGATGACGACACTGTTCGGGTCAACGTCCAAAGCCTCCAAGTACGACCGAATGGCGGAGCCTGGATCACCTAGATTCTCCATCCAGATATCACCGATGCGCGCAAGGTGGGCGAACTTCACCGTGTCCTGCTGCTCAGCGTTGATAAGGAATTGGAGCGTGTTGACCACTTCTCCCCAGTTGTTCGTCTCTTCGTACGCCGTCACCAACGCGTTCAAGGACGGTAGGTGGTTTGGCTCGTACTCAAGCGCTTTGTTGAACATCTGGATGGCGCTCTGGCGCTCACCAATACGATTCTTGATCTCACCGGACTTGAAGTAGATGTCGACAGCTTCATTATTGCCCAACGAATCGGCATGGTTGAATTGAAGCGTCTGGAAGATCTTGAATGCTTGTTCCCATTCCTCGCGACGGTAGAGAAGCTCGCTCATTCCTTTCAGCGTTTCCACGTCGGTTGGGTCGATTTCGTAGGCCTCCCGGAATGCGTTCAGTGCCGCTTCTTCCTGACCCAATTCCATCGAGACCCGCGCCATCTGGACGGAGCGTCGATGCATCTCTTCCTGGTCACTATCCGGCGTGCGGCTAGCAATGATCTTCTGGAGGAGTGGGAATGCACGCTCCCAACGCTGCTCGCTCATGTAGTGGTCGATCAGCGGCGCCGCGGCATCCAAGTTCTCAGGATCGTTCTCGAGCGCTTGCTCGAAGTAGTGAACGGCCGAAACCGGGTCGTTCATCTCGCGGTTGTACACGTTACCAATCTGGCAGGTGTACTCGGACTTCTTCACAAGATCGCGCGCGACCTCTTCGGCATGCTTGAGGGTACGAATCACGCCCTGCCAATCCGCACGACGCGTGTACAAATCACGCAACGCCAGGATGACGGGTTCGTGGTCAGAAACCAACGTCAGTGCACGCTGGTACACCTCTTCGGCTGATACATCGTCTTGAAGGTTGGCCTCATGAAGGAAACCGATGCGATGCAAGGTCTCGATCTGAGCCTCTGGAGACGGTGTGAGGTCTACAAGGTGATGCAATGCCTCGATCGACGCATGCCAATTGGCAGTCTCGTCATACAAGACAGCGATCTCAGACCAAACTTCGGGTTGTTCATGCACTGCCTGCAACGAGCGAACAAATGCCTCGATGGCCGCATTCGGATCGTTGATCTGGTCACGCTGCACGCGTCCGAGCTGGGTCAAAACCGCAGCTTGCTGACTCGGGTCGGTTACGACCTCGGAGTGACGCTGGAACACCTCAGCCAGGTCGAACCAGTTTTCTTGTCCGATGTACAATCGCTCGAGATTTTCGATTGCATGCAGATTGTCTGGCGTCACCGTCATGATGTTGTTCAGCGCCTCGATTGCGCGGTCAACATCCTCGAACTGGTCTTCATGCAATGTCGCCATCTTCGAGTAGATCGTAACCTGCTCATCTGGCTCGTGCGTTAGCGTCAGCTGTTGTTCGTAAACGCCCAACAACTGGTCCCAATCCTGAGTCGAAACGAACAGACGCTCCAACTCTTGGAGTGCACCCGTGTGGGATTGGTCTACTTCAAGAACCTGCTGGTAGGTGTTGATTGCCTCAGCAACATCACCCAAGCGCTCTTCCCAGATACCAGCGATACGATAGCGAATATCGACGATCGCCTCAGGGTCGTAGGTCGCTTCTGCCTTCTGGCTCAGAATCTCGATGAGCGCATTCCAGCGATCGTATGCTTCGTAGATTCGCTCAAGCGACTCAATCGCCAGAATGTCCGCAGGGTCGATGTTCAAGATCGCTTGATATGATTCGATCGCATCGTCGATCTGCCCCATCTGCATCTCGTAGAGTTCACCGAGCTTACGCCACAACTCAATCTGCTCGTCTGGATCGAGAGTTGCCTCGACACGCATGCGCAGAATCTGGCCGAGTTCAGGCCAGGCACCAATCTGACGATAAAGGTCTTCAAGGTGTGCCATCACCTCAACGTTGTCTGGCTCGATCGTGAGCGCACGTTGAAGATGATAGATGGCCTCATCCGGCTGATTGAGATGCGTTGCTTGCCATGCACCCACCTTGCGGTGAAGGTCCGCAGCATCGGGCGTATCCCCGACCTCGTTCAACACTTTCTCAACCTCTGCGGCGAGGTCGGCCCACTGACCAGTCTCGGCAGCAAACCGCTCCAGGTCGACGAGCAACGTTTCGTCATCGATCGTGTCCGGACGGAACGCCGTCACGAGCACGAGGAAAGCGCCCTCCATCTGTTGGAGATTCTCCTCGAACACTCGAGCCGATGCTCGACGTGAATTGAGGAATGCTTCCGGGTCGTCTGCCTGATTGTCAGCGCGGTCGAGGTACAACGTTGCGAGTGCCTGATAGGCCTCAACTGTACCCTGCTCGCGGTAGATTTGCTCAAGCGAAGCGCCAGCTTGCTCATGCGTTGGAGCGTAGGCCATGACCTGCTCGTAGAAACGAGCAGCTTGGTCACGATCCACAATCTTGTTCTCCCAGAGGTCAGCGATACGAAGCAGCAATTCAATCCGGTCTTCGAAGTCCTCGATGGTATCGAGCTTCATTTCCAGAATCTCCGCTGCATCTTCCCAGCGCGCCTCCTGAGTGAACATCCGCTCCAGACTGTCCAACGCCTCGGCATGGCCGGGTTGGTAAGTCAGCACATTCTTCCATGCGTGGATGGCCTTATCAGGCTCCATAAGCATGTCGCCGTGGATCTGACCGACCTCTACCCAAAGACCAAATTTGTGCTCCGGCTCAACCCCGTCGTGATCGATAAGTCGGTGGATGATCTCCGCCAACTCAGCGTATTCGCCGGCCCGCGCATGAAGGTCGCGAAGGGCCTCAAGTGCAGGCAGGTACACAGGGTGAATCCGCAGTACGTTCTGCCAAGCTTCAAGCGCCTGGCCGTCATTCTGCAGCTTCTCCGAGAAAATCGTTCCGAGGCTCTCGTACAACGTGAGCTGGTCTTCTGGGATTGGCGTAAGCTCAACCTCACGTTCCAGCACGGTTACCAGGTCTTGCCAGCGCTCTTCCGTAAGGTAGAGACGGCGAAGATTCTGCAACGCGGCCATATCGTTCGGGTCGATCTGGAGCACTCGGTTCCAGAGGTCGACCGCGTCTGGTGCTCGGTCGAGCATCTCTTCTGCGATTTGTGCCATCTGGGCAAAGAGTCGCGATTGGTCGTCTGGTTCGTCAGTGATTTCGCTCTGGCGCTCCAAAACATCGTACAAATCAGCCCATTGCTGCTGCTGGAAGAAGATTTGCTCCAACATCTTCAACGACGCGATATGCGTCGGCTGAATGTCCAGAATCGTCTGGTAGGTATCAACCGCGCTGGACAACTCTCCCAAGTGGTTTTGGTAAAGCTGGGCGAGACGATAGTTCAACGACACAATCTCGTCTTCGTCGTACACCGTCTCGATTCGGCGAATCAAAATCGCACTCAGATCTTCCCAACGGCCCTGGTTCTCGTAGATTCGATCGAGAGCACCAAGTGCTTCGGCATGTCCTTCATCAAGCGCCAGGACGTTCAGATACGCGTTCTCAGCTTGGTCGATTTCGCCCATGCGTTGGTCGAAGATTCGGGCCAGCGCGAGGTAAATCCCAATCGATGACTCTTCGTCGATTTGAGGACTATCAAGGGCATCGATGAGCAGCTGTGCACCTGCAGGCCAGTTACCGGTCTGCTCGGCCAACATCTCAATCTTCTCGATCACCTGCTCTTCGTCAGGTTTCTCGGAGAGTGCCTGACCGTAAAGCGCAAGCGCGCTCTCAGCTTCACCCAACTCATCCAAGAAGGTGCGAGCGATCAGCATGGAAACATCGAAACGCTCAATCGGGTCTTCGAGCATCTCTCGACGCTGAAGATAGATTTCGATCAACTTCGCGTGCTGATCCCGGCTGCTATAGAACGGCTCCAAAATTGCCGCGACCTGTTGCACCGCTTGACCAGCCATGAACATTTGCTCAAGCGACTGGATTGCCTGTGGGTTCTCCGCGTCTTCAGCGAGGATATTCTGATAAACCGCTAGCGCTTCGTTTTCGTCTTCAAGCGCGGTTTGGAACAACAGACCCAATCGCAGTCGAAGTTCCAACTGAGCATCAGGTTCTTCCTCGTTCAGGATACGTGTTCGCAAGATGTCTGCGAGGTCCTCCCAACGCCCCTCCGTCTGGTACAAACGGTCGAGCGACGCGATCGCCTCCTCATCACTAGGCTCCAGCTCAAGCACTCGATTGAAGCGCTCAATGGCTCCCGCTGCCTCACCCTGTTCAACCTCGTTCACCCGTGCGACGCGCACGTGGAGGTTACGGACCACACCGAAGTCACTGATGTCCGCAATCACTGTGTCCAATCGCTCAATATAGTCTTCCCAACGCCCCAATTGGCCCGCGAGCCGTTCAAGCGTATCCAACACAGGTGCCTGGGATGCATCCACGCCCAACGCTTCACTGAACGTCTCAAACGCCGAATGCGTGTCTTCCATCTGATATTCGTAGATGGCGCCAATCTGCGAGTAGATCTCCAATGACCGCTCCCGATTTTCCGTGGCTGAAATCAGCAAACGATACACGTGGATAAGCTTCTCCCACTCACCAGCGTTCTGGTAAATCGGCACGAGGACTTCGGCTGCCATCGCCTCATGCTCACCACGCTCAATCAAGCTCTCCAGCGCTGCTGTCGTTTCAGCGTGACCCGCGTCCTCGGCCAAAACCGCGGCGTAGGTCTCAATCGCTTTGGGAATCTCGAAGAGTTGGCCTTCGTAGAGCTGTCCCATGCGGTACTTGATCTGGTGCGCGTCCTCCGGCATCGGCGTGAGCATGAGTTCAGCTTCGAGCGTCTCCAGCAACTCTGGCCACTGCTCCGTCTCCTCATACAACTCGTCCAACTGGACCCAAGCTGCGAGTTCACCCGCCTCGATCTCAAGGACCTTCCGGAAAACTTCGATCGCGTCATGGGGCTGGCCAAGAGCCTGTCGATAGATGGCGCCCATCGCATAGTAGAGGTCTTTTCGTTCTCCATCACTGCCGGCGAGCCCAACCTTGCGGTTGTAGATGCCCAACAGCTCGTCCCACATCTCAAGTTCGCGATAGAGAACTTCCAATCGGTCGATCGAGTTGCCGTCTTCGCCATCGAGCTCCAACACTCGATTGTGAACGTCGATGGCATCCTCAGGCCGCTCGAGGAATTCCTCGTACATCGTGCCAGCTTGCTGAAGCAGGTGCTTCTTGTCGTCGAGCTGTTCTACGAGCTCGGACTTCTGGACCAAGATGGTAACCAACGACGACCAATTCTGAGTTGCGCGGTAAATCGCCTCCAACTCTTCGACCGTTTCGAGGTCACTTGGGAACAGTTCCAAGACCTCATGCAACCGCTGCGTTGCGGAGGATTCATCGGACATCGCGTCGCGGTAGACAGTGGCAGCACGACGCAGAAGGTCGCGTTTGACTGCAGGGTCTTCCTGAGCCGCGGCTTCTTCCTCAAAAGCCTGCACGAGGTAGGCGTAGCCATCGATCGCGGCAGCCAAACGGTACATCGCTTGAAGCGTTTGTTCATTGTCCACGCCGTAATGCAGTGCGCGCGCGAACGTTGCGAACGCCGATGGTTGGTCTTGACCGCGTGCCTCGTACAGTGCCGCAATTCGATGCAACAATGTGACGCGGTCGTAGTCCTCTTCTTCCGTATCGACTTGGACTTCCAAGGCGGCAATCACGTGCTCCCAAGCGTCCAATTCCAGATAAATCGGTTCCAGAATCTTACTGGCCCGACCACGCGGCGCGCCCTCTTCGTACATAAGGTTCTGCATCGCACCGAGCGTGAACTCATTGTGCGGCTCTTCCGCCAACACCGACTCGTAGAGGTCCACGGCCCGGTCGTATTCTTTCAGGTGCTGCTCCAGTACCTGAGCGAATCGATTCTTCACCTCGTTTCGATTTGCGTCCGTCGCAAGCTCGAGCTCGCGCTCCAAAGAGGCAGCAAGATCTTCCCAACGACCTTCCGACGCCAACAACCGGTTCAACGCCGCAAGTGCGTCTCGATTGGTTGGGTTGGACTCCAGGATGCTGTTGTAGGTCTCGATCGCCGTCGACGGCTCGCCGAGCTTCTCTTCATGCAGCAAGGCAGACTTAAACTGCAACGCTTCCGTCGCTTCCTGCGAGTCCGCCAATCCAAGCTGGCGTTGCAACACCGAACGCAACCCATCCCACTGCTGGGTTTGGACCAGCAGGGATTCCAGGTCGTCCAATGCAGCACTATTCGCTGAATCAATCTCGAGCACAGCTTCGTAGTTCGCCTGCGCGTCGGCCGCTTGGTGCAAGCGATCCGCGTAGATATCGCCCATTTCGTAATGGTATGAAAGCCGGAGCTGGTCATCGCTCACGTCGGGCGCGATCGCACCGTAAAGCTCGACGAGGTTCTGCCAGTAGTCCAACGCATCTGCGATACGACGCAATTGCGAACGGGCTCCCTCGTGCGACGGGTCAAGCGCGAGAACACGGCCGTACGCTTCAAAGCTCGACGCAGGATCACCAAGCTCTTCGAGGTGTACCTGACCCGCTCGCTCCAAGAGACCAACGGCTTCCGATGGTGCATGTTGGGCCTGAATCTCCAAAACCTGGATGAGGGCCGTCCACGCGCCACTGACTTCGTATGCTGGCTCCAGCACTTGCGCGACCGCGTATTGATGCTCGGACGAGTCCAAGTAGCTTTCAATCGTCTGACGAGCTTCAGCGTGATTAGGACGCCATTGCAAAACCGCGCCAAGCGACGCAACAGCTTCGCCGTCGAGCGACAAGAACTCTTTGCAGATGACACCCAGCTCGTAGCGAAGCTGAACCAGGAGGTCCAGATCGTCATCGTCGTATACTGGCGCATCTGATGCAGCCGCAGCTGGCTCATCGTCTGCCTCAGCGGCGGTACCCTCTTCAAGGTCTTCATCCGCTTCCGACTCTTCAACCTCGGAATCTGCTTCGGCATCAATGTCTTCGTCAGCGTCTTCGGCGTCAGATGCCTCGGAATCCAAGGAATCTTCGGCTCCTTCAACATCCGAAGAAACCTCGTCTAGCCCGTGGTCAGATTCAACATCTGCGTCAGAGTCCTCAAAGGCCGATTCGGGTGCAGGAGCTTCAAACTCATCATCGAGTTCTGGCTCAACTGGCGCACCCTGCATCAAAGCGACATAGTCGACCGTGTCCGTCACCGTTGCTGGACGAGCGATTGCGCGGCCCTCGACGATGTCGATCTCGCGACGAATAACATCTGCCAGCTTTTCGTATTCTGCCTCGCCCCGATAAAGGCGATGCAACTCACGCAAGCTCGGCTCGTAGTTTGGATCGATCTCCAGCGCTTCGTTGTGCTTCTCGATCGCCGACGGTACGTCTCCAGCTTGGTTCTCGGCGATGAGCGCCATGCCACTGAGAATCTTCACCCGATCTTCAGGCGCGTCAGTCAGTTCGATTTGACGCTGATACACCGCGAGCAACTCGTCCCATTGCTGCGATCGCTCGTAGATGTCGGCGGTCGCACGCAACGCGGTTTGGTTCTCGGCGTCTTCCGATAGCACTTGCTGGAAATGTGCGAGCGCCTCATCAAGTTGCTCGAGCTCTTTCGACAGCACGCGACCCAAGCGAAGACGCGTCTCACGCGCTGTGTCTGGGTCCAAGTTTCGGTCGAGCACGTTTTCGTACACACCAACCAGCGATTCCCACTGACCTGCCTGACCCGCGGTTCGTTCCAGAGGTTCGACGACATCATCCAAATCAGGAATCTCAGCGTACGCCTGCGCATACCATGCAAACGCGCCGTCCACGGCCTTCAGAGGCCCCTCATGCAACTGGGCGAGCTTGAGTTGGTAGTGGCGTTTGGCTTCTGGAGTGTCCTTGTGGCTGAGAATCACCTCGCAGACATCCTTCAGGCGCTCATAGTCCTCAGCCGCATCATAGATCGGCTCAAGCTGCAGCGCGGCAAGTTCGTTGCGTGGATCGATTTGCAGCACTTTATCCAAATCGCGTTCCGCGCGGCTGGTATCTTCCAGCTCCACTCGCCAGATTCGCGCTGCGCGCACCAAAAGCTCGATCTTGATATTGTCGTCTTTCGCCGTATTCGACAGCGTCTCCAACAAACGCACCAGGTCTGGATAAGCATCGTTCGACTTGTAGAAGTCTTCGAGCTCGTCCCACTGTTCGTTGTCGATGTAGAGCCGCTCAAGCGACTTGCGAGCTTTGAGGTCGTCAGGCGCAATCTCCAGCGCACGCTTCCACGTCGCAACCGCACCTTCGACATTGTCCAGTCGGTCTGAGTAAATCGGAGCAAGCTTCGCGAGGAGCTTCATCAGCTCATCACCATCAATTTGCTCGGCGCGAGATTGGAGCACTTCAGCAAGCTTCTCGAAGTCCTTCGCTTTCTCGTAGATCTTCTCCAACGCGTCCAATGCATCCGGATCTGCCGGAGCGTACTGTCGGACTTCCAGCCACAACTGCGCAGCGGCATCACCCTTGCGCAGTTTGTCCGTCGCGAGTTGAGCCACATCTTTCAATGCCGCCGCTTTCGCCTCATCACCGTCGAGCGTTTCGATCTCAAGCTTGTGAACGTCGATCAGCTTCTCCCAATCGCGTCGCTTCTCGTACATTTCCTTGAGGAACTCGATCGCTTCTGCGTTGTGAGAATCGATCTCGAGAACCTGCTCGTAAGCCTTAATGGCCTCAGCTTGGTTACGGAATCGCTCCAGGAACAATCGCGCGATGTGGGCGTGAATCTCCACCCGTGCTTCGTCGGTACTCGCGAGCTCCGCTTTCGTCTGAAGCATCGCAATCAGCTCAGACGAACGATTGAGCTTGTCGTACAATTCAATCAGGGCATCGACAGCTTCCGCATTTTCAGGCTGGAGATCGAGAATCTCCTTGTACGTGTTCACGACCATCATGTCGTGGTTCATGTGGTCGCGGTACACGACGACCATCTCATTCAAGAGGTCGATCTTCTCCGCCAAATCGTCTTCGATTTCCGCGGCTTCCGCTTTCACAATGTCGACGTACATCGGCCACTTTTCGCTGTCGCGATAGATGAGCTTAAGACGCCGTTTGACGGTGAGATCATCCTTCAGTTGGCGATCCAAACGTCGCAACGCATCCATCTCTTTGTCAGAATCGTGCAGTGCATGCGCGAGGTCGGCCATTCGCATGTACGTGTGAAGAGCTTGCTCGTCTTTTCCGAGGTCGCCGTACCGGCCCTCAAGCGCGCGCTGCATCTTCCGCCAGTTTGCCTGACCTGCCTCCAGGTCTTCCAAGAGTTCCGCATCTCCGCCCGTCGCTGCGGCCGCATCTGCGTCGTGCAAGTGCACCAACTGGATGTGCGTTTTGATCTTGTCATCGCTGACAACATCAACAGCGGTGTTCCAGAACCCGTCGCCTTCATAGAGGAAATGAACTTGTTCATAGAGACCCGCTGCTGCTGCGGCCTCGAAGACTTTCAGCGCATCGGCGTCACCACTGTTGTGGCGGGACTGCAATGCAGCTGCACGCAACAGACTCGTCTCGTCGCCGGCCGATAGATACGACTCAAAACGGGCGCGCCAGTCTCCACCACTTGCAGCGGGCGTCGCAGCCGCTTCTTCGGCAACATCCTCGTAGTCGTCTTCGACCTCGTCTTCCGCGGCCTCTGACACTTCGCTTGATTCATCTTCTTCAAGGTCATCAGCGTCCAATTCTTCGTCGGATTCATCATCCTCCGCGACCTCTTCTGCGTCCGACTCTTCTTCGGCAGAGTCTACGTCTGCCTCAAGTTCCTCAGCATCCTCGTCCTCATCGGCCTCATCGACCTCTGATTCCATATCGGAATCTTCAGACAGTTCCGCTTCGTCCGCGTCTGATTCTTCTGCCAAGTCCTCAGCAGGAGCTTCCTCGGCTTCAGCCGACTCGTCAGCACCGTCCAACGGTGGCAATTCATAACCCAGCGACTCCAATGCGGCGCGGGCACGGGTATTGGCCGCGTCATACTCGAAAACGGTTGCGTAGCACTGAGCAGCGCCTTCCGCTTGATCGAGATGTTGCAGGTACACGTCACCAAGCTCCAGCAACGCGTCGAGCTGGCGCGGCGTGTCTTCGGTGACCTGAATCTCGTTGTACAGCAACTCCGCGTAGTCAGCCCACTCCTCAGCCTTTTTCGCGGTTCGTTGACGGCCCCAATAGGCAGCCATGTTCCCTGGATCGAGTTCGAGAGCATAGTTGTACGCGTTCTGAGACTCCGCGATATCTTCGAACAAGAACTCCAGCAACTCGCCCATTCGGAAGTAGAGACGGCTCTGACCAGCCTCATCGACGGACTCCAATGCCTCACCGAAATACGCGTAGAGAGCCTCGACGTCTCCTGCGTTGGCCAGCAACAACAATCGTGCTTCCGGGAAAACCACCGAATCAGCACCGGCGGAACTCGCCTGGTCTAATAGAACACCACTCTGTTCAGAGTCCTTTAATCGAGTCAGAGCAAGTGCGCCTGCCTCAACCAAGAATCGCGCCGACTCCGCCGATGCGCCGTGTTCTGCAGCTCGTGATTCATACTGGTCGATGAGATCGCCAATAGAACCATTTTCAAAAAACTGACTCAATCGCGCGGACGCGCTGATCAAAGTCACATCGTTTTCGAGCTGTTCGAGGTAGTGCTGAACCTGAGTTTGGAGATCCATGTCTATCTACGCTTCCGTGTAGGCCTAGTGGGAAAAAAGTCGAGTTCCCGCCCAACTATTTGGCGGTTCCCGGGACTCCCTTGAGAGGTCAGCCGTATGCCGGTGACCTGAAGTGAAGAATCTATGATTGCAATCGCTGTTTTGTAGCACAGAAAAAAAACATCCGGCAACGATCCAAACGCCGGTTTTTGCGGGTTTGGGCCATTGCCGGATGCATCGATTTGACGCCAAGTTTAGGTCAAATCCTACTTTTTCTCTTCGGCTGCCTCTTTGGCTTCCATGATTTTCTGCACAAACCCCTGCGCAGCAATGATTCGCGCCTCGTCACGGGAGTGGTCGGCAACGGCAACGAAGTTGTTGAAGCCCTCAACGGCTTGGTCAACTTTCTTCTGCGCCATATATGCAACGGCGAGGTTGAAGATCGCGGTCGTCGCTGACTTATCGAGTTCGAGAGCTTCCTTGAAGCTCGACTCTGCCTCAGCGAACCGCTCAAGTTTTAGCTGCGCCACTCCTCTACCGATCATGAGGCGAGGCACGCCAGGGTTGTTTTCCAGGCCATTCTCGTAGACTTTCAGCGCTTTGTCGTAGAAGCCAAAACGATTGTAGAGATCGCCCAGAGCGTGATACGCCGCGCCACCTTTGTCGTCTTCGTCCATCTTCATGCGGGCTTGCGCATTGATGGACGCCATGTAGGCCTCAACTGCCTCTGGGTACGACTTTTCCATCTCGTACGCCAAGCCAAGTCGGAAGAAAGCCTTCCCAAAGGTCGGCTCAATCTCAGTCGCCCGCTTGAAGAATGAGATTGAATCCGCCCATTTGTTCTGATCTGACAGGCAGTTACCGAGCTGATAATTAATCTGAGGATTCTCGTTATCACGAGACAATGCCTCGCGATAATTGATCTCAGCGTTGTTAAGCTCGTTCAGCTTGTGATGGTAAATCTGACCAAGATAGTACGGTGGGTCTGCGTACGTTGGGTCGATCGACGCAGCTTCCTTCAGAAAACTCACCGCCTCCAACGTCTGTCCCAGCGATAGCTGCTCAAGACCTTTGTTCATCGCATTGACCGCTTCCGCGCGATCCATGCTCAGACCGCAGCCCGACAAGATAAACGCTGCAAGTAGGGCCAACATCAAAGTTGATCGTCTCAAACCGTGCTCCAAATTAGGTTCAGCGAAAAATCCGCTACATACTGAATAATCGCCATCATAAACCCTTGTTCACGATGTGGGCAACTTAGCATTCCAAGAACAAAAAAAGGCCGCACATCACTGTACGGCCTAATCTCAAACAACTTTCAGACTAGCTGCTGAGGTTGAACGGGTAGTTCACGATGACGATTCCGCCGCCTTTTGGCTCTGGGAACACCCAGCGGCGAATCTTGCCAGTCATGCAGCGCTCAACCTTCGAGTTGTTCAACGTCGTCGATTTGACCAGCGCTGATGCGACTGAGCCCGTCGGCGAAATCGTAAACTTCACCACAACGCGACCGCCAAGGTTCTTGTTCTTCTGCAGTTCTTGTTCATAGCAGTATTTGATCTCACGACGGTGCTGACGAACAACACGACGGATAATCTCTTTGTCCAAGGAACCTTGAACAACCGGCTTACCAGGAACGATCTTAGGAATACGTCCGCTACGCTCACCGAGGTCACCGGCGCCACGTCCGTAGCCTCCGCCACCACGTCCGCCACCACCGCGACCGGCGGTACCGACGTTGGCAAGACCGATACCGCGCTCGGAGATACCTCCACCACCGCGGCCTGCGCCGTTAAGACCCAAACCACCGAAGCCTTTCGCGTTTCCGAAGCTATCGCCGGTCAAGTTACCGAGAGCGTGGATCGCGTCACTTCCGACGGATGTATCCGACGAACCCCACGGTGAAGCCACCATGAGTTCGCTGGCAATACCAGCGTTCATCGCGATCTCAGTGTCGCGAGCCTTCTTCAACTCAAGGTCTTCAGGATTACGGTCGCCCTTGATTGCGAGCTTTTTGTTAACCGCTTCCTCGTCCTCTTTACCCGCCTTGCCTTCTTCGCCTTTATGCTTTGCGGCAGCTTCTTCGTTGCCGCCATCGTCAAGCCAGTCGGGCTTTTCTTCTTCGATTTGTTCAGGCTCAATCATGAGCTGGACGAATCGGTCATTCGCCTGGAATCCATCCAGATCCAAAGACCGGGCATTGTCCGGCATGCTCATCGCCAGAATGAGGAACAAGATGTGTGCGACAGCACTCAACGTGATGTACGGCACTGGAGCTGTGTCGAATCCTTTTCCGCCGCCGATCAATACTGGCAGATCGGTGAAGTGGACGAGGAACGTGGTTGGACCCACGTCGACACGAACGCTGGTACGGGCGGTAAGGGTCACCGCATAAGCATTCGCTGCTTCCGGAGACCGCATCGCACGGCCATTACTGATGGCTTCTTCGAGCGTGTACTCGTCTTCACCTTCACGAATGAGTCCGTTCATCGACTCCGTGAAGTTCACCGAGTATCCGGCACCATCAGTAACAACCAATGGGAAGTCATCGGATGGGAGCGACGGATCATCGATAACAAAATCGTTACCCTTCTCTGTCGAGCCAATCGTGACGTTTCGTGGCTTTGTGTAGGTGTTGACGGAAAGAACATGGTCTTCCCACAACATTGCGACTTCGAGCGTTTCACCGCCGCGATCGCCGAAGAATGCGTCCTGATACACGTCGGTATCGCGCGTATCCTTGAAGATCCACGACATCTCGGCGCCGAGGTCACCTCCGACAGGTTCGTCGGTCGCGATCCACTCGCCTGCTGGATCGTAGTAGCCATTGCTGACTTGCCACGTTCCCGCGTCGTCGTAGAACCCATAACCAAGGTGGAAACTGCCCGCCTCGTCATAGTAGCCAGGAATGTAGTTTCCGGCGTCGTCGTAGTAGCCCTGAAGCGTGTACGGCTCGACCTCGGTCCCATCTTCAAGAGTGATCGTTCCGGCCGCTGCAGGCGCTGCTGCTGCGGGCTCCGCAGCCGGTGCTGCCTCTGCAGCTGGAGCGGCGGCGGCCGGAGCGGCGGCAGCTGGCGCGACCGGAGCTGCGGCCGGGGCAGCAGCTGGTTCTGCTGCTGCGGGCTCGGGCTCTGGCGCGGCGGCGGCGGCCTCCACGATGTCGATTTGAATGGTTGTGTCGCCAAACTGAACCTGGTCGCCCGCGTTCAATTCCGACTTGGTCACCTTGTCGCCATTGACGTACGTGCCTGTCGCACTGCCAAGGTCGATGACGCTAAAGGTCCCATCAGCGGCGCGTTCAATCACCGCGTGGATGCGAGAGACGTTGGGATCTTCGAGACGCAGATGCGAGCTCGATAGCTTTCCAACTTTGATGACATCTTGGTCGAGGTTCTCAACACGGCCTGCTTCGCCGCCCTTTACTACCTCTACCCGAAGTACCTTGCTCATTGCTTTATCCTAATACGACCAGTTCGCGTTCCGACTATCCTACCTGCAATCAGGCGGGTGTCGAGTTTCGCTAGATGTTCTCCACAGACTTCAACAGCTCGGGAACGAAATCAGAGCGAATCTTGATGAGGCTACTGGTCTTTCCATGCTGCTCGCCGGAGATGTTTGCTTCCTCCGGTTTCACCAGCGCACCATCGATGTCATCGCCTTCGAAGTCGTAGTTGGTTTCCTTCTTGTAGACCACATCTCCACCACCTGCGCCGCCCATGGCTTCGCCTGCGGTCGGTAATGCATCCTGAGCAAACGCGCTTTGACTCGCGATTACAACGCTCAGACCAAAAAGAACTGCGATTACGTGCTTCATATTCGGCTCCCAGCAAATTGGCTCTGCCAAAATTGCGTGTGGTTGTCGGACAACATCGATTCCGAAAGGTTCCGTTTATTTCTTTAAAAAGACCAAAAAAGTTTAACACACGCGTCTCAACACGTGAAACGGGCTATTGCGGCTTTGCTCCGTCCGCAGGCGCCCCGTCGGCTGGTTGGCCTTCAGCGCCACCATTTGCCTTCTCTTGTTCGGCCTTTTTCGCTGCCTCTGCAGCAGCCTTTTCTTCTTCAGCCATGCGTTTTTCTTCTTCCGCCATGGCCTTCATGTCTTGTTCGAGCTCTATCTTCTGCTGCTTGAGCTGAGGAATCTGCTCCGCCGTTACATCGATTAGCTTTTGGACCTGCTCGATACGCTCGTTCGCATCGTTTCGCTGATCCGAATTGCCTTCCTTCTCGTACGCAAGGAAGTTGCGATAGTGCTCAATTGCTTTCTGGTAGTGCTGCAGCGCTTGTTCCATGTTCGCAACCGTCCAATCCATCTGCTTGACTGGATCTTCCGGAGCATCGCCGCGACCGATTCCGATCATTGCGTTCTGCGCGCGGTGCTCATGTTCCAAGACACCCATGTTGAACTGAACGAAGGCGTTCTCTGGATCCTTGGACTTCACTTCTTCGTAGATTGCCAGGGCCTCATCAAGATTGCCCATACCGCGCTTTGCCACCGCGATGGAAACCTTCGCTTCAAGATTGTTGGGCTCCAAGGCGAGAACGCGTTCAAAGAGTGTGATCGCCTTCTCATAGTTACGAACATTGAGAATGACCGCGCCGAGATTCATCAATGCCGGTACGTGGTTGGCGTCGAGTGAAAGCGCCTTAGAGAACTGTCCGATCGCCACTGTCACGTCATTCTTGGCCAACCAGACCAATCCCATGATGTTGTAGATATCGGCGTTCTTGTCGTCGATCTTGTTGGCGTTGAGGCAGACCAGAAGCGCCACGTCATGGGCGCCCATCGCGTAATACGTGCGTGCAAGGTTGGCATATGCTGGGAGGTTCTGCGACTCACCCGCCAGCGAAAGACGAGCGTGGCGAACTGCTTGTGCGTAGTCTTTGTCCTTTCGGAAGTAGACCGAGATATTACTGTGGGCGGCGGGATTGAAGTTATCGGCTGCGATCGCTGCATCGAAGAATTGGCGGGCGCCATCGACGTCGCCTGCTTCAACCTGCATCATTCCCAGGTTCACGTGCGGACCACCAAGCCCTGGTGCGGTCGCCAACGCTTTCTCGTACGCCGACTTTGCCTGATCCTTGTTGCCTTTCAGTTCATGAATGACACCGAGGTTGAACCACGCCTTCCCGAAGTTTGGATCTTCGTCGATGGCGGTTTCCAGATGGCGAAGCACCTGATCCAAGTTCTTACCCTCAGATTTTTCGTAAACGGCAGCTGCACTCTCGAAGCTCTTGATCGCGGCTTCGTTAGTTGTTCCACCCTGCTGAACAACCTTCTGATTGTCCTTCTTCTCGGGCGTTGACGAACAGGCCGCCAAAACCAAAACCAACGCTACCAATAGTATGTGTTTCATGTTTGTCATGTTGCTTCCTGCTGGCCTATCGTTGCGTCGTCTCGGGGTTAGCAGCCGCTGGCGGTGCGTCACCCACGTTAAGGTCGGTCAGACGGTCTTCATCTTCAGCCTGCATGATAAATTCGACCCGAGTGAACCCAGCATTGAAGTGGTTCGGCTCCGCTCGAAGCTCCGAAGGCTTGCGATATTCTTTTGGTCGCAGTTGCGCCAATTCGATCTCTGCCTTCTTGCTGTACTCATTGAACCAGCTCTTATCTTTCGCAATGTCCAGGGCGCGCTTGTACGCATCAACCGCCAAGTCCTCGATCTGGCTGGCCTGGTCTTCCAAGATACCGCGGTAGATCTCTTTCTGGTCGTAGGTCAGACGCTTGGGAGGAGGACTCTTACGAACGTTCTCAGCGAGGTCAGAGAAACCTGCGCCAATTCGATAAAGCGCCGCAATCGCCCAGTCCGGTCGACCAAAGAGAATCACGCTCTCGAAGATGCTCTTTGCTTCCTGCGCAACTTCCATCTTCTTTTTGAGGCGCTTCTTAAGTGTCTTCTCGTTTGGCGAATCAATCTTGATCTTCGTCATCTCGAAGAACACTTCCTCGCCCATGAGGAATCGAGCTTGAGCGGCAGCGTCACGACCGGTGGTCAATGCCTCTTGGTCTGCTTTGCCAAGCTTGTTGTACTCCTTCAGCGTCTTCTTACACCATTTCAGCGCGTCCTTACGGTTGGCCTTACCGCGACGGTCCCAGAAGTACGTCGCAATTTTGATATGCGCCTCAAGGTAGCGGTCCATCGGGCCTTTCTTGCCGAACTTCCGGATGTAGCTCTGGTATTGGTCGTAGGCGTCCTTCTTCTTACCTTGCTGCTCGTAAATCGTGGCAATCTGGTAATAGACCTCGGCCGATTTCTCGATGTCGCGCTTGCCGTATTGGTCAAGGTACGTCTCGTAGTTCTTGACCGCCTTGTCTAGCTCGCCAAGGCCCTGACGGAAGGTTGAAGCGTTCGCAAGCGCAACCTCAGCGTTCTCCATCTTCGGATACGTTTGTGCGTACAGTTCGTAGAACTTCGCAGCTTCCGAATAGACCGCCAACGCGTGGTAGTTACCACCGATGTTGTACAGCGATTTCGGCGCCAACGGACTGTTGGGTCGCTCACGAAGAAGGAAGATACGAACCTGGATCGCTTTACCCAGTTCCTTCATACGCTCGAAGTCGAGTGCGGCGTTGTAGAGCGCCTTATCGATCAATTCTGACTCAGGGAAATCGCGGAAGAAAGCAACCCAGCAGGCTGCGGCGTCTTTCCACGACTCTTTTTCGTCCAGAACATTGCACTTCTTGTAACGAATCGATGAGTTCAATGCCTGAAGGTCAGCGATGAACGCTTCATCCTTGATTGGCTGTTTTTCAAGGTACTCCAACACTTCAGCGTGGAGTTTGTCGTAGTCTTTCGTCAGGTTAATCGAGTCCAAGTGAAGGTTGGCCGCGATCACCGCCAAGCGATGCTCTGGGTGCTTGTACGCAATGTCTTTGAAACCAGCCTGTGCTTCAGGGAGGTGGTTAAAGTCGTAGTACGTACGCGCCATCGTGTAGCGAACGTCCACAATTCGGTCGCCCTTCGGATTGAGTTCGATGTATTTCTGACAGGCTGAGATCAGACGTTTGTGAAGATCGGGAATCGGCTTCGGTTGTGGAATTGGAACTTCCTTTTCCTTGCACTTCTTGCCGTCTTTGTCTTTGCCGTCGACACATTCGTCGTCTGAAAGCAGGGCTTCTGAGTCCTTCTGGAGGTTTGCCTGCTCCTCAGAGGTGTTCACGATCTTGAAGTATGAGAGCACCAACGCGTGCACCGCTTCGTTCGTGAATTTACCCTTAGGTTGAAGCGCCAGAGCCTTTTCGTACGCCTGGGCAGCTTCGTCCCACTTTTGAAGTTTGTAGAGCAACTCACCATAGAAGAACGTCATATTGTATTCTTCTTGGCCAGCATTGAACGTATTCAGGTACTCCCGGTACAGGAAATACGCCATTGCGTAGAGACCCGGGTTCTTCGTCTTCTGCGCTTCACGGTGGTACGTGATGGCCCAGGTTCGGACCAACGCCTCAACCTTCGCTTTCTTGGCTGGATACTCCATCTCGGGCTTGTCGCGGTCGTCAAACTGTTTTCCGCCGTCGGCAACTTGAACCAGCTTCATCAGACGCATCAGTTCTTTAACCGCTTCCTCGCCGTACGAGTTGATCGTCGTTGTGTTGCGAACGATCTCGTACTGATAGTCGATGGTCTTGACGCTCTTCTTGTTGATGGTGATGAGGTCTCGATAGAGATTCGTCGACTCAGAGAACTTACCGTTATCTCCGTAGAGAATCGCAAGACGCTCGCCCATGGACAGCCAATCTTCGCGGTCAGGTGCCACGCGCTGGAAGAAGCGGATAGCCTTATCTGGAGCACCGACAAACGAGTAGGTCAGAACAATGTCCTTACGCGTCTGCTTGACCAGCGCGGCGGCGCTGCTCGACTTCGACTTCTTTCCAAGCTTCAGGACGTCGATGAAGATGTCCAACGACTTGTCCTTGCGGTCCAAGTTGAAGTGACACCACGCCGACTTGTATCGCGCGTACGGATATACGGGAGACTTCTTGTACTTCTCGACACGCTTGTACGCTTTGAGTGCGCTCTGCATGTCGTCCTTGTCAAAGTAGTAGTCGCCAAACGCCAACAGAACGTTCGGCACATATTTACTCTTCGGGTAGTCGTTGATGAGGCGTCGGAAGAACTCCAGCGCCTGCTCACGCTTACCAACCTCCATGAGGTTGGCGGCGAGGTAGAAGTAGACCTCGTCGAGGTTCTTAAATTCTGGGAAGTTTCGGATGATCTCTACGTACAGTCGAACGCTCTCCTCACGCCAACGCTTCGACTCTTTGAGTTGGTCGCTCTGGCGAGTCTTGCAGCGCTTTACCTCAGACGCTTTTTTCTGGTCTTCCAGCCGGAAGCACTCGTCTTGAGTTTGGAACGAAACCTGCTCGTAATAGCGAGACTTATCCCAATACATCTCCGCAAGGTTGAATAGGAATTCAGCACGCTGCGGGTTTTGTGCGGGGGTCGCCTTCAAGAGGTCTTTCAATTGCGCGATGGCCTCGTCAGTCTTTTTAACTGACTCCACCTTCTTTTCGTCAACCAGCGAGGTTTTCGCTGGCCCAACCTTCTCTTTTTTAAGGGTGGGACGAGCATCTTGCTGCACCTTGGTGTCAGCAACCTTAAGCTCTTCCTTGTCCTCCTGCGCGTCTTGCGCAAACGCGCTCGTCGCTGTGGACAAAATAAAGAAACACGCGAGCAGAACTCGCGAGATTCGTCGAACGGATTGATATTTGAACATGGTCGAGGACCCTTGCTCTGCGTTTCTGGCTAGCATTATCGCTTGCACTCGGAATTGACGTTAAAGATGTAGAAACCAAGCTCGTCCGCCCAGTATTCGCCGTCGAATACCCAGTAGAGCTCTTCATCCGTGACTTCGACATTCGCTTCGGTCACGTTGGCTTCCACGCCCATTTCAGCTCGGAGATCTGCCTCAATCTCGCCTTTTTCGGCGCGGGCGACCTCGAATTGAATCTTCTTTTGTTCAAGGATCAGGTTCTGCAGTTCCTCGGATGCACGCTCCAAACGCTGTTGAGCGATGACACCGGCGTCCGATTTGGCGAACCCAATTGCAACCTCTAGATCGCCGTCGAGTTGTGTGGCGAGTCCGGAGCTCTTCCAGTTGCTTGGCATCTTCGAGAGTTTTGCTTTCTCTTCCGTCGTCAACTTGATGAGCGTCAGTTTGCGTTGAATCTGCTGGTCATTCAGCGCTGAGTTAACAACACGAACCATGTCAAAATTCTCGCCGCCGTCCTTTTGGTCCAACAGCCATTGATACATCTTCTCGGGATCTTCGGAGTACTTTGCGACAACCGCATCGATCTCGTCCTTGATGGGAAGATATTGGTCTTCAAAATCCTCCAGGACGTATCGCACTCGTTCGTATTTGCAGTTGTAGAAGAAGAGAACCGCCGTGAGGATCGAGCCCTCAGGGAAGTAGGCCTGATCGAAGAACGGCGCGTTAATCGTCAGCAGGTTGCCCAAAGCCTTGTTGTAGAGGTCCAGCTGGAAGTATGCCCAACTCGACTCGAACAGCGCGACCGGCCAGTAGTGTGACTTCCGGCTGATCCGACCGTAGTACTTCAACGACGTGTCGTAGCTACCCGTTGAGTAGAAAACACGCGCCATCCCGAGGTTGGTCTGGTCGAAGAGGTTTTGCTCATCTTCGGTCAACGTGCCGTTGTCCTTCTTCGTCGTTAGATAACGCAGGACCTCCTTGAATGCCGCGACGGCTGGTTGCGCATTATAGTCTGCAACATGTGTTACAGCCGCGATGTAGCGCGCTTTCGGATAGTCAGGCGAACGGGTCGAGACTGCGCTCAACATCTTGAGCGCTCCTTCATAGTCCAACTCATTATACAGGTGGCGGCCGACCAAATATGCGAAGCGATCCCGGTATTTCTCGGGAACTTCTGCCGGATAGTAGTCGGTGTACTTCGCCATGTGCTGCATGAGGACCGGGTCCTCAGGTACCACATCGGTCAGCAGTACAAGCCCCCGCAACGCAGGCAGGAAGAAGGGATGCGTGTCGCCGGTGTCGGCCACAAACCCAAAATACTGCAATGCGCCCTGGTACAGTTCCAACTGGAACAGTGCCTTCGCGAGCTCGTACTGAGCCTCGGGCTTGAAAGCATCTGCGGTTACATCCTGCTCTTGGAGCACTTTGTAGAACAGCAAGCTCGCTTCAGTGTACTTCTTGTCGCCATACAGCTTCTTTCCTTCTTCAAGGAATTTCGCCACAGGGCTGACTTCTGAGATATCTTCGACTTCTTCCTCGCCGAAGCTCATCCCATCGTCTTGCGCCCATGCATGGGAACTCAACACTACACAGAACAGCAGCGCCAGCAGCGAAGCTGGATTCACGTAACCCCGTTTCCTCGATTCCAAGGTGGCCTCATCTGGTATTGGGACAGAGATGCACAAGCAATCAACGTCACATGTTGAAAGTCTTGCCGTACCGCAGGTTTGCCGGCTTTCTGCATCTCTAATGAAACTCGTCACAATTGAGGCAACAAGCTACCCGAGGCATTTCGCACCGTCAAGCTGGTCCACCCCAACGAATGGTTGAAAAAGGGAGGGGATCCGGGGCACCGAATCCCTATTCGACAAGTGCGTTTTCCACGCAGTACTTATCGCCGGTCTGAAACACGAATTCGACGCACAAGCCACCAGGGCAATCGCCATCTTCGGTGCAGCGCTTCGTGCAGAAAGGATCTGAGCCACTAAATCGCGCGCAAACACGGGTGTCACATTGCACCTGATTCTCTACGACGCAGCTCTTATCTTCCGAACCTGTGTCCGCACCACAGTTACTAACTGCATCGTCATTGCTGTTCGGATCCAATTGGCAAGGTGCGTACAAATCGTCGGCACAGCCCACCATGATTAGCAACGAAACGGTCGCGAGAGCGGCGCAGAACAAACCGCCCACCCAGTTACGCGTGGATGTAAACTTAATCATCACGTCCTCAAAAACACTCAGACTGACCGGACGATAAACCATTCAGCCGGAAATTGTCCACATCAAGTCACGCTTACACTCTACGGTTCCTCCAACCTTTCGCAACTTCCCCGCTTTCAACTTTTCTCGCAACGGGTTGTAGCCATGCGCCGATAATCGCAACAACGAAGGAGAGGAAGGAAAATGGATGCCATGGATATCGGTGCCGCTGGAGAAGACCTGGCGACGGAATATTTAGTCGAGCACGGTTGGACAATCGTCGAACGCAACTTCCGGTGCCGGATCGGAGAGATCGATATCGTCGTCGAACGCAACGTACCAAGGGGCGATGGAGAAATCCGGCTCATCGCATTCGTCGAGGTCAAGACACGTCGATTCCGACGCAATGCGCCACCGTCGGCGAACATCACGGCCACCAAACGTACGACGTTGGTCCGTTTGGCCAAAGCGTTCCTCAAGGCGAACCGTATTCGAAATGCCCGATGTAGATTTGATGTGATTGCGATTGGGTGGAGCGATACCGGCCAACACAAGATCCATCACCTGCCCAAGGCCTTTGATGGATATGGACGGCCTCGCTAGTTCGCCTTTTGCGTTCGTGCTTTGATTTCATCCTGCATCGGGACACGTTTCATCGAACCAAACACCTCATCACGCAGTTTGAATGCGGTCGTGTCTGTTTCGACGCCGTTCGCATCGAGTTTCGCCGGAGCACCTTCGACGTAGAGCACCAGATCTCCCCAACGCTCAACATAGACGCGCTCTTCATCTTCCGAGCGAAGGAAGCATTTCGACTCTCCAAACTTGCCCGTCGCATCGATGATGGAAGCAGATCCGTAACGGCTTTGCACCGTCTTATGAAGAGCACCATAGAATTCCTTGGCCTCCTCGATGGAATCCCAAGTCGATAGGAAAACGACCATCACTCGACCGTCTTTCTGATACGCCTTTAGACGATCGCCGCCCCAGCCTTCAGCGGCCGTCGCAAATTCGGTCGATTCCGCGCCGAGATGTGTTTTCAAGAACAACCGCGTCTGGAACTCGCCCATCACGGATTCGTAGATCTTTTCCCATCCGTCGATCGATCGTGAGGCATCAAAATCCAACCACACAGGTTCATCACCAGCAAAGTAACGTTCGGGGTGAAGGATGTGTTCAGTTGAACTCGGGGCCTTCTTGTAGATTTGATCGACATCAGACCATTGCTTGCCGATCCGGGCGGCCACGACGAATCGCATGCCCGCAAAATACGGGAACATCAGGAGTTCCCGAAAAATCGCAGGGGCCTTAGCCAAGGCGGAATCGGCCACATTTCCCTGCGCGGACCCTACCGACGATCCCATCATCTGTTCGATGGCGGTGATATCGTCGAAGCTCATCGACTTCAGCACGCCAGCTACCATCGGGATGTCCACCACACTGGTTGCTGCTCCCGTAGGCAGCGTGCCAGCCTCGTAAAGGGCAAAATCAAACATCACGATTGTTGCATCACCCTCGATCAGTGCCGACCTCGCCAGGGCAAAATCGCTATTCTCTACACTCGAAAACGGCTCTTGGAGTTTCAGAATGTCGAAATGCTGATCCTGGATGGCATGGAACAACTCGTGTGCCATCGCTGGACGCTGCAGACTTAGCGGTATCCCCTGCATCACATAGAGTTCTTTGGTCTTTTGGTCGTAGAACCCCGCGATCTGTTCGGTCAGAACATCGAGAAGCATCTTCTTGTAATCGAGATCCGCAGGAATCAGTCCCAAACGTTGGTAAACAGCGCCCTCGGCGGCGATGTCCTTATCGCTCACTTCCTCCGACAACTTCGAGATTAGGACGTCACGAAGCTCCTCGCGACGCTTGATACCCTTCTTAATATCCGCCCGTAGTGGCAAGCCGCGGATTTCTGCGACATCTTGGGCAATCTCGTCGGCAGCTTTCAGGAGTTCCTTTTCAGACTTCTCAAACCCCGAGTCAGGCACTTTATCCTGTGCCTGCGCGCTAAGCGGGATTGAGAGGGAGATGAGAACTAGGAATGAGAGTACGCGTTGCACTGCAACTCCGGTGGTTTGGCTTCGCGACTATCCTAGGGCATGAGAGAGCAGGACACGACGCAAATCTGGCGGGAATTCTGACCGCCTACCCCGTGCAATTCGCAAAGATCGCGCTCTATTCCCGAAATTATGTAGACGATCCCCCTTTTCTGGTCCATAGTACGGGGCGTCGACGCATTATTTTGGTTGGCCATTGGTGTAAGTGCACCTCTGAGCCTGTGTTCGGCAAGGGTAACAAATTCGTTTGAATTCTTATTTTAAGAGAATTCGAAAGGAGTGAATGACATGAAGATTCGTCACCTTTTGATCGCAATGCTCGCAATGGTGTCCTTCGGAATGGCTGCCTGCGGCGGTGGCGAGGCCAAGCCTGACGAGATGCCTGCTGAAGAGACTCCTGCAGAGGAAGCTCCAGCTGAAACTGCACCTGCTGAAACTGCTCCTGCCGAAGCACCTGCTGAGGCACCTGCGGAAGCACCAGCTCCTGAGGGAGATGCTGCTGACGACGGTGGAGACGCTGCGCCTGAAGGCGAAGCTGCTCCAGAGTAAGCCGGTAGGCATACTAATTTGAAAGCCCGTTGTCTTCGGACAGCGGGCTTTTGATTTTCTTGGTTAGTCCGCGCGCAGGCGGTGCGCGTGTTCTTTGACTCCGCCGAACGTCATGCGATGAATCTCACACGGTCCGTGCTCTGCTATGGCGTCGCGATGAGCCTGCGACCCATAGCCTTTGTTGGAGTTGAATCCGTATTCGGGCCAGCGGTCGTGGTACTCCAACATAAGCTCGTCACGGCCAACCTTTGCCAAGATTGACGCCGCCGCTATCGCCAGACTTCGTCCATCACCCTTCACCAACGTCAGCTGTTCCAGATCCGTCTCGATTCGCTGATTTCCGTCGATGAGCACGTGGTCAACCGGCGCCTCCAACATCTCGGCAACAGCTTCCACCGCAGCTTTCATGGATTTGAGCGTCGCCTGAAGAATATTGATCTCATCAATGCGCTTTGGATCGGCCCAATCCACTGCGAACGCAATCGCATGTTCTTCAATGAGGTCCCGGGCGGCTCTACGGCTCTCCTCGTCCAACTTCTTGGAATCGTTAAGGTGGCTCAACCATTCTTCGTCGAGGCACGACAGATCCAATGCGACGGCCGCAGTGTAGACTGGTCCAGCAAGCGGCCCGCGCCCCGCTTCGTCGACCCCAATAACCCAAGAATATCCGCGCTGGACGCACCAACTCTCGGCGTCACCCAACTCATCACCTGGCGGTGGGAACAGATCAAATTGCAAGAATGGTCTCTTCGGTCAGCATCACGACGGAACCGCGCTTCGCGGCGCTCTTAAAGACTTCAGCGAACTTATTTGCCTGTGCTGACGTCAGCGTTTCGGAAGGATTTTGGATCAGAACGGTCTCCAAAAAACCACGTTTGCTTACTTCGGGGGCGATAACTTGAATCGCTAACGCCAATGACGCTAGCACGACTCTTTCTTCCGAAGCGCGCGTGCGTCGCCACATCGCCATTTGCTCTGGGCCAAGATCACCGACCTTGAGCTGGCCATCGTCCAATCCAACTTCCCGAAAACGATCTCCCAGAACATGGCCTGCAATACGTTTCCACATCTTGGCCGTCTTTGCGTGGAGATGTGTTCCGTCCCACTGGCCAGTCGCTTGAGCCGCCTGCAATACACGTCCCAGGGGTTCAACGGTTTCGGACTCTTCCGGCGCGTCATCCCTGAGCACTGCAGCGGGATCGATCCCCATCGTTTGAAGATCGCTCTCCAATTGATACGCGGACATCGCATCCCCAGGCATCTCGGTGCGTTGACGTTTGGCGACCTCTAGCTCTTCGTTAAGTGACTCGAGCTCCTCTTGCGCACGCAGATACTTGGGATCGCGCCGCAATGAGGCGACCTCTGCCTCCATCTTTTCGAGCATCACACTGAGCTTCGCAGCCTTTGTAACGCGTGAAGTCAATTCGCGGGTATTGTCCACACGTGCATGAATCAGCAGATGGTTGAGGTGCTCTTGGAGAGCCACTTCCTCCTCGCGAAGTTGAGACAAACGGCGTTTGATCGACTCCAAACGCACTTGATGCACACCAGCCTTCTCCATACCGATGAAATACACCAACAATGCGTACGCACACCCACCGAAGCCAATGATGTTAGCCAACGCAGCGGCTCGCCAGGGGGTGTCGGCCATCGAGATACTTGCCGCAGTACACGCGATCCCGATGAGCAGTCCCACGATGAAGAATGGGGACTTCGCCCATGGCTGGGGCAGCGTCTCGAGTACCTCGGCACGTTCGATCTCTTCATCTTCGGCCAGGCGCTCGATGTTCATCGTAAACTCTTCCAAGAGGTCTTCCTTCTCTTGGAGAAGCTCCAAATCTTCCTGCGAGAGCTCTTGCACCTGGATCTCGCGTAGCTTTGCCCGACCCTTTTCGAGTTTATCTTCGAGCACCAAGGACTGGCCCATTTCGCGTTCGAGTTCGTGAATTCGACCTTCGATGGATTGAACTCGATCCTCAATCGCTTCGGCCTCATAGGCATTGCGATACTTCATGATGAGCTCGCGCAACCTCGGATCCACCGAATCCAGGTCCAGCTTCGTCTCCAACTCTGGGTCGTCTTCAAAACGCCAGATGTTCACACTCCAAAACACCGAAAAGTCGGGAAGCCCCATCGAGCGATGAAGTAGGGGTTGTACCTGTTCGGCGGCGGCCATGTCTTTCCACGAACCGCCTTCTTCGGACTGAAGTCGAAGAGACCCCGCGTCTGCGCGCCGAATGATCCGATAGATCTTTCCGCGGTGCTCCAGCGTGAGAGCAACCTTGGCATCTGACGCCGAGTACTCCATCCGCAAACGGTGCGACGTCTCGGATTCGTAGAGCATCGATGCCACGATGTCCTGGACGTCCAGATGGGTCACGTTCGACGGCACGTCGACAGCGTTGATACCCTTCTCGAACGACAAACGCACCGGTACGTCGGCGTCGAATAATCCCTGAAATACTAATTCGCGGAGAAGCATGGACTGATTCTACTTGCCCATGCTCAGTTGTGAAGGAGGGAATGCGGCGGTTATTCGCCTTTTCGGTTCCGCTTGGTGCGGATACGTGCCGCTTTACCTGCGCGATCGCGGAGGTAGTAGAGTTTTGCACGTCGAACGCGTCCCATTGCAGCGATTTCGATTTTCTCGATACGTGGGCTGTGGACTGGGAAGACACGCTCAACACCTACACCGTAGGAGTTCTTGCGGACCGTGAAGGTCTCTTTCGCGCCGTCGCCACTGCGACCAAGCACCACGCCTTCAAAAACCTGAACACGTTCCTTCTCACCCTCACGGATCAACAGGTGAACTCGCACGGTGTCGCCAGCACGGAAGTCTGGGATATCTTCGCGCAGCTGCTGTTCTTCAATCTTCTTCAAGAGGTCCATCGGAACGTCTCCGTATCTTCTCGCATCATCACGATGCATCCATTCAATCATTCCATTCGCGATTTACAAGCGTTCGCGAGGGCGGAAGTCTTAGCACCCCAAATCCAGATTTTCAACAATTGATATGAAAAAGCGCGTTACGGCGATTCCATAACTTGGACGGATGTCTTTCCGGCTTCCGGATGCACCAAAATTGTGGCGAACTCCCCGTCCTTCTCAAACGACAGAACCTCGCCATTGGTGCGGGGTTTGACGCCCTGCTGTTCCAGACGTCGCAGCATGGTTGTCGACTTCGCCAGTCTCCATCCACGATTAGCCATTGCACGTTCATAGAATTCAACGGTTTCACCGACAGACAAGGTGCCCTCGTAGATGTTCATGACGTAGCCCTGCTCTTCCTCGGCTTCGCCCGCAAATCGCATCAGGCGAGTGCAGCCCATGCAGCTGGGGATTCTCGCGCTCATCGACACGTTGCTCGCTTTCTCGGTCGCGGTGAATTTCGAGAATTCAATGTCTTCGTCGGACCAGATCGCATTCACACGTGTACCCTTGCCGACGTTTGTTGCTTCAATGAAGCGCATTGCACCAACATGTTCGGTAAGCGGCTTGCCTTTCTTCTTATGGAGTTCCTTAAGGAAATCGAAACCATCTTTTGCCTGACTTTTCGAGACCGTTCCCGCCATTGCCACATAGTCCTTATCGACAGTGATGGGAACGATTCCTCCGCCAAAGAATGCGCTGTCACGATCCCAGCGTTCCTCCAACTGTTCGCTGGCATCTTCGGCCTGGTCCTTTGGCATCGCTTGCCAACGGTTTGGATCGATCGACGAATCTGCAGGTCGAACCGAATCGTCAAACGGCTTCGAATTGATTCCGGCACGCACGAACTCGCGCTGAAAACGCACAAGCACCTGCTCGGGCGATTCGTTGGTCAATTGGGTTGAGAAGAAGACCTTGTTTCCGTTCCAATCGTATGGTCGTGGCTCGTCCATACCTAGGTTGTCCAACGCGTCGACGAACTTGTCGGTATTGGTCTCACCACCCATTGCCAATGACATGATGTCGGCGTCAGCCTCTTTCACAGTCGGCTCACCCTCATCCGACACGACGAGCATCAGCGTCCAAATCGCGGCAATCGTGGCGCCAGCCAGCAAAATCTTCCCAAGAGAGGTCACGAGCTTTTTCATCCGCCACCTCCATTTTGGGCAGCTTCTTCAGCCTCTTGCTGCGCCTCAAGTTCTTCCTCGGCCTCCTCGACCTTTTCGTCTTTCGTGTCGAGGGTGTCGTTGGCGCCGTCGATGTAGTCGTCGACATTGGTGGTGCCATTGCTGCCGTCACCTTCCAAGCCATCTCCGTCGCCGAAGATCAGGAGGTTGTAATAGTTGTCTTCCGTCTGAGCCATGGCCCAGGCCAAGCCAAACGTGATCTTGGTCTCAAGCCCTTTGAGCGGAGACGGCGGAACCAAGACATCGTAGTGTGCCTGCGCTTGGAACGAACCTGCGCGGCCCACATTGAAATTCTTAACTTCTTCGCCGAACGCTTCGCCGTAGCGGATGCCTGCCCCAATCGCCGGAATAGCACCCGATCCGCTAAGGATGGATGTCACGATCCCAACCAGCCCATCCGGCATGGGTCGATTGAGTCCGTCGTTCAAAATTGCCTGCGGATATGGTTGTTCAGAGATGATGTTCTTCGCTGTGATCTCAGGCTCCACCGTGGCGATACTAATTAGGTGAAATGGCTTCACGCGACCATATGACTCGCCCCAGTGGCCAGTGGTACCCAACAAGGTCATCACGCCACCGTTGTAAGTGTAGCCGGTTGCACGCGCGGTGGGGGCTTCTGTCACATATCCAAAGTTCGTGGCCGCTGCTTCACCGCCACCACTGATTGTCGTTGCATGCTCAGCACCATCAGAGAGGCTGTAGGAAACCTGAATCGCCTCGTCCCACATCTGCTGTTGCGCCTTCATCTGGACCTGGGTCGTTACGACACCAAATTTGCCCAGATTTACGACGCCCGCAAAGATGACGATGAAGATCGGCGTAAACATGACGAATTCCGTCATCGACGTTCCGCGCTCGTCCCTCAGGAGTTGTCGTAATTGCATAATCATTTGGGGAACCCGTCGATGTAGTCATCCGTAAGGCCACCCATCGCGGCGTCCATGCGAATCAAATCTCCGCCAGCACCCAAGAGACCATCCTGAATGTCTGCACCACCTGCCATGTCCGCCGCAGAAGCGATGGTGGAGGTGAGAAGAATTTGAGGCAACACATCCCGCCAGGCTTTGACCAGCGTAATATCGTCGCCCAACGAACTCCACTCTCCCGGAAGTGCGACGGGTCGCATCCTCGCAGTCCATGAGGTCCGCCACAAATCGGGGGCCCCGTCTTGGAACGAAATCTCCGACTTTGCGACGGCAAAATCACCACCACCTGCATAGATGAGGGGAACCGAAGATGTGTAGTCGGCCGAAAGATATTCATACTTCTTTCGGTCTCCTGACGCGCTCATTGCCGTCGGATCCGGGTTGTACGCGAACACCAGATTAGACGCGACTTGCATCCACGCTGCCTGGCTGTCGTAGTTCTTCATCTCCCACGGCACCACATCACCACCGAACTGCACGCCCATTGCTGCACAACCAATTGGCATGTTTACCACCGCCAACGGGCCGGTGATGCCGAACATGACCGGTCGCGGCCAATCAAAGGCCTCACCGTCAATCGCAGTGCGCTCAATGACAAAGTTCTTCAGCGAGTAGTCAGCAAGGTGCACCAAGATATCGAACTCGCTGTAGACGCGGACACAAAGCTCTGCATAAGCCTCGACCGCGTTTTCCATTTTCTGAATCGGGAGCTCATCGATCTGGTCGGTCTGGCTGGCGCCCCAATCTTTAGGCGGAGGCCAGCTTGCAGTTGCAGCCGCGCCGTTGCGCATTCCGCGCATCGTGCTTTCGGCCCATCCCCACCAGGGCGTCAGCGACGCCATGTACTTCTGGTAGTTGGAAAAGGCCTCCATATCTTTTTTGTAGTAGTTCCTAACGAGGTCTCCCTCAAAGACCGCGAGGTCCGGCGCCTCCTTCGCCATGACGATCCCGGTCTCGATCGTGAACTCTGTTAGCTTTTCACACACGGATGTAAGCGCGCCGAAGGTGAAGACGTCGGCGACCCAGCACGCAATTGTCAGCACAGCTGCCAACGCAATGAGCTCGATGTACGCGGCCCAAACGGCCAGGTAGTACGAGGTCATCCCGAATGTCACGCGTTTGCCAACGTTGGCGAACGCGATCATGTTCATGGAACGTGCTTCAACGGAAGAATGCGAGTAAGCCGCGGTATCTGCTGCTGCCTGCACGTTCAAGGAGTCGCGCGCCGCAAATCCGGCATCGTACACAACCCAACCCAGCATCATCAGAATCAGCAACGCCGCCATCGTCATCATGGCGATGGCTCCGCTTTGGTTCGCATGGAACTCTTTGATTCGATCAGCTGAAGCTATTTTGGTCAAAACTCGCATCATTAATCCCAGAACCCAACTTCACCGCGCAGGTCATTCTCCGAACTATTGCTTGGCGACACCGAGTCAAACAGGTTGGACGGCAAATCCGCGTTGGGCGGATTGTTCACCTGCGATTTGAATCCATAACTGCGTTCATAGGTCGTGTAGTAGCCTGGCCGCCATCCGACTGTGTCGAAAGACCCAAAGACTCGCCCCATCATCGGCATCGCGATGAAGTGCTTGTATTCGAGTTCCACGCTGGTCCGATCGTCAGAATCGCTAACCGTTACTGACGTTGCGTGGTAGGCATGCGTGAACTTCTTCACCGTTCGCTGAATGAACGTGTCGTCGTCCAATGCACGCCAAACCGACTGGTACTTTCGCGTGGTCGGCGTCAAGTCCAACGATGCCCCGGTCGCGAGCAGCGCTTGAATATCTCCAGGCACGAATCCCACATAGAGGTCGTTGACAGGCAGATTCGAAATCGCAAGGGCGAGTCGCATCTGCTCGGCTTCGTCGGAGAGGATCGGATTGCCAAAGAAACTACCCGGCGCAACAGGCGTCATCGCAGCCGCGGCCGCAATCTTCGCGCGTTCCTCGGCTTGACCAGATGACACACCGCGGACGCCTTCCTCATGCTTCCAAATCCAGCCAGCCCGCGCAGCTTCATACACCGCAACGTTGGCGAGGATACCACCAATATTGTTGACGCTAAGCTGCGCGATACCGAACGTGAGAAGCAAGAACACCGGCAACAAGACGATCGTCTCTGTCATCACCGATCCTGCGGTCGAACGAACCACCCGCAGTTTCTTCTGACCCATTCGATTTCGTGCGGCAGTGAAAACCCCAAAGAGCATGCCCCACGAAACCAACGACAATCCGATGTGAACAGCGAGACGCCAAAATGCATCTGCTTGCAGCTCGGAATTCGCAATCGCTTTCTGGAAGGTCGCGAACAATCCTCCGTCCGGTGCTGCAAGGTAACCAAAAAGGATCGCAATAATGCTCACCGCACTTACGTGACCCACTACCTCTAATGGCACTGCCCAGAGGGAATTTTTGGCGTTCTCACTCATGGATGTCGTCTAACTAGGTTTCACTATTCACAGAAAGCAAGGGCTATACCATCAGTGGATTACCGCCGCGAGACACGATTTGGGAGAGTAAGTTGCGCCAATCTGTCACGATTTGGCGACTCACGCCCCCTACCGTTTCACCTTTCTGTAGTGGTTTTTCATCTTCCGTCGCCCCGTCCCGACTCGGGACCGGCCGAACTTGTCGTTCAGCTCATCATCACGTCCAGCGCCCTCGATCGGACCTTTCTGGAACAGGTTCTTCAAATCTTTGTCCATCTGTCTGCGCCACTCGGCGAGTGATTCATTTTCGAACCGAGGCTCGCACTCTGTGGTTGCTACTTGCTGGATGTTCGGCCCCTGCGTGCGCGACCAGGTGTTATGCCCGAAGTTTCGGACTTCCTGTTTGACGCAAAGCGAAGCCGGGCCAGCGATTCGTTTGGGCTTCGCCTCAAACCAGCTCAAATCGATGTTCTCGGGGTTCCACCTGTCGTCGCGACGCTTGGCGGCATTCGCACCAGCGGTCCCGCGCTCAATCTCAAATGAATTTTCGTTCAAGACCATCGCGCCAACGCTAACTCGCATCGCCGCTCGTGCGTTCGCCACCGCAATCCCCACAAGTCCATCGGTAATCGCGTCACAAACGTCAGCTTCGACATCATTGCTTCGAACACTCATGACCCGCTCGCAGACTGGCTCCCACGCCTCTGGATCGGCATAGATCAGACGGCCACGATTTCCGATATTGCAGCTCTGCGATTCCATTAACGGAACAAGTGCACGAACCACATCGCGATCCTCTCCACGCCCAAACGAGTTACAACTGAGTTCAAATACCCACCGTCGTGATGCTTCGGCATCCATGCTGAGGGACTGTCCAAGTGTCTGTTCCTCGGCCTCGAGGGTCAGAGGCCGGAACGTCTGATTTACCAGAGCGGGCAACATCCGGATGGCAACATCGGGCGGCACATCCTCAGCCAAACCAAATTTCTCGAGCACATCGCCCTGAGACTTCAGTTGATTCGCGCAACACGTCCGAACAATCGAAGATCCGGAGGCCATGGCACACTGAAGAAGTAGTAACTCACCGCCACCTGTATCCGTAAGCGAAGCCACGATTGGTAGATGCGGCACCACCTGACAGCTATCAGCTGCAGTACGCTCGGTCGCACCCATGAGCTGACTCTCCCACCCGTCAACCAATCGCTTGGCCAGCAGTTCATGCCCATAGGCCTTCTTTTCCGACGCATGCGTTAGGCAGTTGGCCGCAGCCGAAGGTGCAGAGTCGAGTCCAGCGACCATCGTCGAAATCGCGCCGGTCGCTCCATCGTCGAACGCGGCCTTGCATGCCGCTTCGCGGACCATCGGGCTTGAATCCAAAAGCGCGCGACCGATTCGGATCTCGTTACGGTCAGGCAAATCTTGAATGACCATCATCCGCACGACATCGAAGTTCCACAGCGAAACGATGAAGAGCCCTGTAACACCGGCCAGCACTTGGAGGACCAAGCCCACCAATCGTTTCAGACCGCGTTCTTCCGCACTCTCACCACCGCCGCCGATGCCACGTTCGAGTTCTTCTTTGGTGATTTTGAACCACCAGTATCCCGTTGGCACATAGATCGCGATGAGCGCGATGCCCATATACAAAGATGGTAGGTACGGGGCGACCCACTCCTGCATTGCCCAAAAACTGATGGCCAACGTCAGTCCGGCCACAGTCCCCAGCGCTATGGCTCCGATTGTGAGCAGCTTCAACCGCATTCAAACCCTCATAAGTATGGCGAATACTACACGTTAGCGAGACGAGGTTCTACCGATAAGTAGCGTCTATTCTTCTTCGTCGAATCCTAGATCACGTGCAACGGATGCCAGAGCGAGCGCGGACACAGCGTCTGCGCTGGTCTCGCGTTCAAGTTGCTTGCGGGCGAGCTCGGGTTTGCCGGCATGCAGCAGCAACTCAGACCGCCACGCCAATAGCTCTCCTGCACGCAGCGGAAGCTCCGCCAGAATAGTCGACTCGATCGCGTCCAAGGACTCGATGGATTCAAGGCACCGCGTCGGGGTCGGATCGAAGTTCAGGACGAAGGCAATCTGTGCCAAGGCAACCCTCGGATCATCCGAATCCGCCCATCGGGCCTTGTCGAAAGAATCATCAAAACCCTGCCGGAAGCCCTGCTTTGCGCGCGCCTCAGCGACCGCCCCCCAGAAACGAGCGACGGTCGCTCCCGATTTTGGCAGTTTGGTTGCCCCAGAGATTACATCTTCTACGTCACGAATACTGTCGCGCCGCAATGCCACTTCGGCTTTCCAACGCGCGAAAGCAGCTCGGTCAGATTTGTGTGTCGGCGGTGAATAACCCTTCGTCAAAATCTCCCAAGCCTCGTCGTAGCGCCCTTGAAACGCATATGCTTTGCCAAGGGCGAGTCGATGGGAGAGCGCCTCGCGATGGCTCCGCGACAGGCCAGATTCGAGTTTATCTTGGGTATACCGAATCGCCCCCAGGACATCGCCACGTTTCAAAAGCCAGTGACCCAGCTGGGTGCGCGCGTAAAGGTGCCCAACCAACATGAAGTAGGGAGCTAATACCGCTAGGAATGTCCACTGAAACTCGCGATCGCTCGGTCCGATAAGCAGATTCGTCGCCCAATCTCCATCGGGTTGAAACGCCATAAACACAAGCCACAGGTACACCAACGACAGTGCCAGCCCGAGGACGCCAAGCGCGGAGATCAAAACAGGGGCCGCTCGGTTCATGCCATCTCCGGGAACGTCAAAACAAACCGTGCACCACCTGAAGGGGACTCCTCGACATCCATCGTACCGTCGAATGACTCCACGATTCGTAGCGAGATCGACAAGCCCAACCCCGTCCCCGCGCCCACGTCCTTTGTGGTGAAAAAGGGATCGAAGATGCGTGCTCGGTCTTCAATTGAGACTCCAGGTCCGTTGTCATCCACAAACAACGACATAGTGCCGTCCTCCTGTTTTGTGGATAACACCACCCTCGGGCGATCGACATCCGCCGCCTTCATCGCATCGGCTGCGTTCAACAACAGGTTGAGCACCACTTGAACCAATTGACTCGGAATGGCCAGCACACACAGTTCTTCCGTTTCGTCAGAAAACTCCACCCCGCGCGCGCGTGCAGTCACTGCGGCGAGCTTGATCGCTTCCGCTGCCACGACAGAAATCAACGTGCGTTCCGATTCGCCGTCGTCCGCTCGGCTGTAGTCCAAGAGGGTACGAATCGTCTTCTGAATACGGTCAATCTGCGCTTGCATCCGGGTAAGCGTATGCTCGTGGTCTTCCGGGTCAAGCCCCCCTTCGGCCATTATCTCCGCATAGCCACTTAATGCCGCGAGCGGGTTGCCAATCTCGTGAGCGACCCCTGCGGCGAGCTGCCCCACACTGGCAAGATTCTCGGACCGAATGAGCGATTTTTGAGTCCTTTGAATTTCCTCGTTTGCCTGAGCAAGCTCTTCCACCCTCTGCTCACGCGCTTCTTGATTTCGTTGAAGGCGTACAAGCATCTCGTTGAACGAAGCAGCCACATCGCCGAACTCGTTGCGAGGCAACACAGTAACCGGGGAAGCGAGGTCGCCGCTGCCTGCCCGTTCGGTCGCAACCTTCAGCGCTCGTACGGGTCGTACGACAAAGAAGGTGAAAAACCCGTAAGCAAAAGCGAGCATGGCCAGAACCTCGACGCCAAGCAGCTGCCAAATGATATTGCTTTGACGCTCGATGCGCTCCAAAAGGTGGCTTCGATCCATGATCGCGGCCGCGCGCACACCGTCGCGGCTCGAACGCGCGACGAAGAAACCGGTAGTGGCTTCCAAATGGTCCTCGCCCACAATGTCGGGAATTGGCTCTCCGACGGCCCAAACAAAACCGTCGCCACGAACTTCGAGACCGGTGGCCTCTGACATCTCCAACAGTTTGGCTAGCTCTGCTTCGCTACCGGCTTTCGATGCGCCTCTTGCCGCAGCCAGTGCGTCCTCTTCAGCAGCCTGACGCACATGTTGAGTCGTCACGTTTTCAACAGCGGTCCCGGTGAATCCAAACCCAATCGCCAGCAATACAAACATGGCGACAATCGCCTGTGTTCGCAGCCCTCCTGGGATTTGGCGTGCGTCAGCCATTAATAGAACAGGTACAAAAGCGAAATTTCTGGCGGTAGATACAACCCAAAGAGCAGGTATTCGGCTGCAGCCAGCGAAATGAAGGGTCCAAACGGTATCGCAGCCTTCCCTTCGTATTCATTGACCTCTTCTTCGAGCGATTCGTCGTCCGATTGAGGGTCGGATGCCGATTCCTGCTGGTCAGCGTCGGCATCTGCGTCGACATCAACGTCAACGCCGGCATCTGAGTCGACGTCAGCGTCAGCGGCTCCCTCTACGTCCGCGTCTTGTGCGTAGTCGTCGGTATCCGTTTCCGTTTCAGTGTCCGCATCAACGACTTCGACTTCTGGCTCATCAACCTCCGCGGCATCATCGTCGTCAAAGATCTCTGCGGAGTCCTTGACGAATTCAATGCCCAACACGGACGTCAAACCGGCGGCCAGGAGGCCTTGGAAACTGGCCGCGAACAACACGAAGACCAACGAAGGAAATCCCAGCCATGCACCCACCATAGCCATCAGCGTGACGTCGCCACCACCCATGCCTTCGATCCCGCGAACCGCCAGATACCCATAGAAAACGACGATGATGATGAGCCCGCCTGCCAGAAAACCAACGATGCTGGCCATCGGCGTGATTGGTGGCCAGAAATAGAGGACGTATCCGTCGCCCAATGCGAATTTGTAAATCCACGGCGCCGCGAGCCCGATAATCATCCCCGGAATCGTAAACTCGTGTGGAATCAGGAAGTGGTCGAAGTCCACGAACGTGATGACGATCAGAAGGCAGCAGAAGATGAAATAGAGGATGGTTGGCAACAGCACGAACGCCAGCGCGGTCGAGTCGAACACCACGTCCTTCGCATTCGCCAACGGGGCAAACCGCTGGTACCACAGAAAAGCGGCGACCAGGCCGGTCAGCAATTCAACGAAGGCGTAGCGGAAAGAAATCGGCCAACCGCATCGGCGGCATTTCCCGCGCAACCACAACCAGGACAGGATGGGGATATTGTCGTACCAGCGAATCTCGGACTTGCAGCTTGGACAACGGCTTGCCGGGCTTACCACCGACAAACCTTCGGGAACGCGATAGATCACCACGTTCAAAAAGCTTCCGATCGCGGCTCCGATTAGAAACGCGAATCCAAGGGTGTAGTAGAGTAGAATGTCCATTTACGCTCGACCTTCCCGCTTTTCGCGATAGCCGCGGCCCAGAATCGTAATATGGGCGACCAACCCCAAGGTTGCCGCCCAGGTCACCATCGCCGCCCATCGAAGCTGCGCAATCGGCTCACGTTCTCGGAGCACGCCCTCAATCGCGACAATCTGGGCCTGCGCTCTATCCTCACACATGACACCCAAGGCCCAAGTCATCGCAAAGATGAACAGCACAGAAGTGTATTTGAGAAGTCTCCGACGATAGCGATAAGCGACGCCATAGAACCAATACCAAACATAGAGCATAGCCCACGCCAGCGTAACCGGAACAATGGACCACTCCTCAGATGTGAGCGCGAAATCAGCGGCCAACGCACCGCCAACCGTGATCGTCAGATACAGCGGGTATAGGACCCAACTCTCCGGAATTCGGCCCTGCAAAAGGCGCACGCGGGGCGCAACGGCCTCTCCCGCCTCGCCTAGAACGACGACGGGAAACTCCGTCGAAGCCGCGACATCGACGTTTTCGTCGCTGACTTTTAACTCATCGGACAAACGATCATCCTGCGTACAGGGTCCCGCCTATTTTGATACCGATTTTGAATTGGTAAAGATTCCGGTCTCAGAGCAATGAGCCGGTGACGTTTAGACCGAACGCAAAGTAAGGAACGGCCTGACTGACATCCTCACCCGTGCGGAACGGATGGCTGAGGTGCCACTGGATCAACGTGAACACGCTCATCGTATCGACGAACTCCCCAGGATTCTGGCTGATTGTGTAAGAGAGCAACGGTCCGATGCGTTGGATCGGATTGTTGTCGTCGTCCTCTGGCTCTTCGTCATAGAACGCAGTGGTAATCGTGTACCGAACACCGGCAATAAACTTGGGGTGCGCCAGATATAGAACGTCAAAATCGTCATTAATGGCCCAGCCCGAACCGGGCATCAGCGCGTCCAATAGTGGGTCATACCAAACGGTGTCGCCGTCCCGAAGGTCGAGGTCATATTGATTCACGCGCAACTGATTACGAACGGCAATCTGACCAACCTTCGCTTGAAGAAGCAGGCCAATCTGAAGCTGAGTCCCAGACGTTCCATAATTAGTCTCAGCATCACTGAGCTCACCGAGGTTCGTATCGCTCCAGTCCGCCCCCTCAGCTTGCGGGAACGACTGCATGAAATCGAAGTTCCCGAAGAATGAGATGTACTGATACCGCACGTCGATCCGCGCAATGGACAGCGGTTGAATCGCGATTCCAGCACCCAATCGCGCGTAAGCCGGCGAGAGAATGGGCTGCAGATACACACCCGCAAAGTTGGTCTTCGAGATGGGGTTGTCGCTCTTGAACAATCGATATTGGTAATCAAGCGTCAGCGCTTCCACCAAACCCAACGGGTTGAGTCGAGCGGCTGTCAATGACTTGTAGCCAAGATAATGTGGCGAATCCTGTGCCGATGCCGTCTGAGGCATAAGCAACAAAACACCAAACGAAATAGCCCAAAAGGCGCGCCAAAACGCTGTCATTCGAATTCCTTGTGTCACGTGCATTAGCGTCCTATCGAATCGCGTGGAATTGGTAAAGCGTATTCAGCGTGTGGCACTCCTGCCTCAGTCGGGGTCTACTGTCCGTGGCACACGGGTCAAATCACACTGCGACCGCACGAAACAATGCGGGAAAGCACGCGCTCCAAAGTTGGCACACGACATGCACCTACATGGAACGACACCACGACACGGAGCCTCCCATGCCTGACATCGCCCTCATCATCGGACTCATCATGTTCTCCATCACCGGCGCGCCTTTGGACGACACTGCTGCTTGCACCGTCCAAGACGAAAACTCGTGTCTATCGAGCGCACAGTGCGACGTCTTCGACCAGGGCGGCGTCGCTACGTGTGAGATGGCTTGTGATGAACGGCAATCAGAAGCGGCCTGTGCAGACAACTCGGCCTGCAGTTGGACGGGCGGCGAATGCACATACGCTGAGTCGGCGATTCCCGACTGCTAGCGGATCATGAAGAGCGAAAGGTCTTCCCAGAAAGTGATGACCATCAGCGCGCCCAGCAACAAGAAGAAGAAAGGCAGAGCCATCCTGTATAGCTCGACTACGGGCTTATCGAAGGCGAGCGAACTGATAAACAGGTTCAACCCGACCGGCGGCGTGATGTAGCCAATCTCCAGATTCGCCAAGAAAATGATTCCAAGGTGAATCGGGTCGACGCCGTACTCAGCTGCGATCGGTGTAATCAATGGCACGACGACCACAATCGCACTGAAGATATCCATGAGACAGCCGACGATCAGCAAGAAGACCGTCAACAGAATCAGGAACGTGAACTTCGATTCCACGTGGTCTTGGATGAGCGCCAATATCTTCATCGGCACTTCTTCCTGAACTAGATAGTTCGTCAATCCCAGCGCGACTCCGAGGATAATCAGAATCGCCCCCACCATGACCATCGATTCACGAATGACCAGCGCGAGGTCTGGACGTTCGTCATCTTCGTCGGTCTTGAAGAGTGTGATGTCCTTTGTCACAAACACTTCGATGAGGAGCACGTAGAGCGCCGCAATGGCGGACGCCTCACCGATCGTGACAAAACCACCGTAGATGCTGACGAGCACGACAACCGGGACCAATAGTTCCCAAAATGCAGCTTTGGTCGCAGCTGCTGCTTCAGCAGCTTCGAACTTCGTCCGAACAACCTCTTCCTTGTTCGCAACAAAGATCGAGAAGATCGCCAGGACGGACATCATCAGTAGTCCGGGGAAGATGCCGGCAACGAAGAGCTTGTCGATGCTCACCATGGCGACGATGCCGTACAAAATGATCGGCAATGATGGCGGGAACAAGAGACCGATCGAGCCACTTGCCGTGATCAACCCCAGCCCGAATTTCTCAGGGTATTTTTGTCCAACCATCATCGGGAGGAGCAGCCCTCCCAAAGCGACGATCGTGACACCAGATGCGCCCGTGAAGGTCGTGAAGAACGCGCAGGTCGCGACCACAACCATGGCCAATCCGCCTGGCAACCAGCCCAAAACGGCTTGAGACGCCCGGACCAATCGGTCCCCCGCCTTGCTGTAAGCCATCAAGAAGCCAGCGAACGTGAAGAGCGGAATGGTGATCAAATGGGGGTTAGTCGCAAGTTTGTATTGTTCTTCAGCCAGCACGACAATTCCCGTTCCGGAATCGGCGAACAGGAGCAGCGCGAACGCGGCCAAGACAATGAACAAAGGAGCGCCAAGCAGTGCGGCGAGGAACAGCAATAGTCCAAGTACAACTAGCATTACTCTTCCTCCTCGTTGCTCGACGTCGGGTCGTGGTCCACGTCGACTTCCATACCCATCATCTGCGCGCCGTGCTCAAGCACTCGCACGCTGAAGTGGAACGACAACAGGCCAAATCCGATTGGGAACATCATTTGGAATGTCGATTCGTTGGCCCAATGCATCAGCTCTTTTGGATACTCCAAACTGATCTGCACCAAGTCCCAACCCGAAATCGCGAGGAACACACAAATTACAGCAGCCAACAAGCTCGTGATGGCCTCAATCCCTGGGAGGAAACGCTCTGGGACGACCTTGCTGAGCGCGTCAATCGTGATGTGTTTGCGTCGGCGTGCAGCCAGCATCGCCCCCAAAAATCCAACCAAAAGCACGAACTGACGCAACAAAACATCAATCCACTCCAACTTGAGCGAATCGATGAGTTTGTAGATGAAGGAGTGTTCCTTGTCTAAGACGCTGACCGTCTCCACTGGCGCCTGAACCGCGGCCGGTTCTGGCGTGACCTTGTCTGCGGTTTCGCCGTCGTCGAAACCTCCACCAAATCCGCCGTCATCGGACTCGGGTTCGGATTCTTCTCCGTCATCGAAACCACCACCAAAACCCTCACTGTCGTCTGTGGCTTCGGGCTCAGCCTCAGGCGCTTCGTCATCACCGAAGCCCCCGCCAAATCCACCCGAATCATCGGCCGGCTTCTCTGGCTCAGCCGCAGGCTCCTCAGCGGGTTCGGGCTCTTCATCGCCAAAACCACCACCAAAGCCTTCTGAATCTCCAGACTCTTCCGCTTCGTCGCCGAACCCGCCACCGAACCCCGACTCTTCGGAGTCGCTGTCGGCTTCTTCGGCCGGCTCTGGTTCGGCCTCGGCCTTTTCAGGTTCCTGCACCTCAACCGGTGCAGCCTGCTCGACCTCCGCTGTGTCCTCCGCAGCTTGGATAGGTACCAACACGTTGCGATAAAACACGTTGTAAACAGCGAGCGACAGCATGACGACAACGAGGATGGCCAATAGGCCACCCTCTACTCGTTCTAAGAACGCTTCGAAGCGTTGAATCTGCTTTAGCATCTACTTCTTTCGGTAGGCTTTGAGGTGACCCAGCATCTCGTTAACCAACGACTTCGGGAACAGTTTGCCCTGAAGGTTCGTGCGGGTCTTCTTTGCAAGGTCGAGCCAAGCGTTGATTTCCTTAGGTTGAACCATCTTGATGCCTTCACCTTTGATGGTCGTAATCGCACGCTTGTTGTCTTTTCGAATGTCCTTGAGGAGCTTCTTACCGTTCTTGTCGGCAATCTCCATGATGACCTTTCGGTGCTTCTCCGGAATCTTCTCCCAAGACTTCTTCGAAATGATCAGGCCACCAATCGTCATGGCGAGCTTCAGGTTCGTGACATGCGTTGCTTTGGTGTACCACTGAAGCGCGACCGCGCCATACGGCGAGTTCGCATATGCATCGATGACTCCGGTTTGCAGGCTCGGCAACACATCTGGAACACCAAGAAGAGTACCGTTGACGCCAGCAACTTCCATCACTGCCTTGCTGATAGGGTCGGCATCCCAAACCCACATCTTGGTCTTCTTGATATCTCCAACCGTCGATACCGGGGTGTTCGAGAACACGTAGTTAAACCCGACGTCACCCCAGTGGAGCAGGACGAAACCCTTGTCGGCCAGGAGCTTCTTGAAGGTCGGCGACATCTTGTCGCGTACGTAGTCGAGCTCGCCGTAGTTCTTGAAGGTTAGTGGGAGCTGGAGAACCAAGATTTTTGGTTCAATATCGCCCATACCCACAGACGTCACCGCACCGCCATCAAGCTGCCCCGTTCGCATCTTACGAACCATGGCGCCTTCGTCGCCCATCACACCACCAGCGTAGATTTTGAGCGAGACCTCACCGTTCGTGGCCTTTTGAATGTCGCGATTTGTCTTGTCGAATGACTTCGCCCACGTCGATCCCTTCGGAGCGAGCGACGCAATCTTCAGAACGTGTTTTTCAGGCTTTTCAGCGTGTGCGTCTGCAGCGACGGTCGCCATCGAGACGAAAGCGACAAGTGCAGCTGCGAGTGTGGTTGTTAGTTTTCCGTTCATCAAATTCTCCGGTCGGGATTACTCAAAAATGAGTTCATCCATATTTTCGATCCAAAACTTGGCCCGCTTCCGCGCGATTGTGTTGTTCAATCGTCGGTCGGGATGAGCGTTCAAATCCGCGCTCACGACGCGATTCATCATCTCCTCAAATACTTCCTTGTTCTGGGTTTGAGACGCCCAGAAACGGCCGTACAGGAACGGAATCATCAGATTGCTGTCACCGTAGCGCTTCATTGCGATATCAAAGTGCTTCTTGGCCTTCTCAGGGTCGCCTCCAAACATGGCGGGACGGCTTGAGTACAAAACACCAAAGAAGTAGTGCACGCCCGCGTCGAAATAATCGTCGTTGAGCTCCTGCACTCGCTTCATGATGGCTTCTACCTCACCCAAGCGCGCAACCATGTCGGAATCGTCTTGCGACAGATTGATCGCCGAGGCCCAGCCGTAACCCACCCAGAACAATCCTGGGACGTCATCCTCGTCCAAATTCTTCAATTCTTCTTTGAGCTTCTTGGCGTCACCGTTCAGCGCAGCCTGACGAACAGCCTCATTATCAAGCAGCAGGAAGCCGTAATCGCGGGCACGCAGATAGTGAAGGACACAACGGCGATTCAGCTCTTTGATTTCAGCCTCTTCACCGCCTGCGTAGCTCGCAAACTCCAGGTCCGTTTCCAAGAATGCAAACGCGTATGAGTAATAGCCCTTGGCCAAAAGCTCGAGCAGGTACTCGTTTTCTGGCGACGATACGAGCAACGTCTCCATCGTCTTGAGACTTCCAGGAAGCGCGTCGCGCGCAAGCTGTGCGTCAGGCTCTCTCTCCATGACGATCGAGCCCTCATAGAGGGCACCGGCGGTTTGATCCACAGCGAGTTTGGACAGACTACATCCTGTCAGGCTCAGCGAAACCACCGCAAACACGAGCGTGTACCAACGATTCATGTTCTACTCAGTAAATCAGTCTTTAGTAGCGTTATGAGCGCCTGTCTTATCACTGCGAGACGCAGTCACGCAAGCTTGGCGGGTTGTTCACTCCCGCCTTGTCTGGTACCTAATCGCGGTCCACAAACGTCGAGGAAAACATGTCGGAAGTAACCGTAGTCGACCATCCGCTGATTCAACACAAACTCACTTTGATGCGCCAAGAAGGGCGCAGCACAGCTGGCTTTCGGCGACTTCTCGAAGAGATCGCGCTATTGCTCGGCTACGAAGTGACACACGACTTGCCGCTGACCAATGAAACAATCCAAACGCCGCTGGCAGAGATGCAGGCCCCGGTTCTCGATGGCAAAAAGGTCGTCCTCGTCTCGATCCTGAGGGCCGGAAACGGTCTTATGGAGGGGATCCTTCAGTTGATCCCATCTGCGCGTGTTGGACACATCGGCTTGTTCCGAGACCCAGAGACGCTTCAGGCTGTGGAGTACTACTTCAAGATGCCTGACAACATGCAAAGCCGGGACGCAATCGTCGTTGACCCTATGCTTGCGACTGGTCACTCGGCGGCAGCGGCTATTTCGCGTTTGAAGGAAACCAATCCCCGCAGCATCAAATTTGTGTGCTTGCTGGCTGCCCCAGAGGGAGTGGCTCACCTTCAAGAGAAACATCCAGACGTTCCAATCTTCACCGCTGCGATCGATTCTCACTTGAACGACCACGGCTACATTGTTCCGGGATTGGGCGACGCTGGCGACCGCATGTACGGAACGAAATAGCTATTCGGCCACAACCGCCAGGAAGTGGCCAAGCGTCAGGCAAATCATCTGGTCGGGACTGTTTGCTCGACCAGGCTCTCCGATAATCAGCGCAAGGTTTCCACTCGCGCACATGAACTCGGGAGCTTCCAAGACATCGCCAAACGTATGCATGACATGTCCGTCGGCCAAGCTGCGCAGCTCGATGGTCTCCGACACTGTCATCAGCGAGTCTCTGACGACCACCGGATTCAGGTTGTGGAACAACAAGGAACCCGGTGATTCCGGCATCGATCGCCAAACGATTTCGCCTGTTTCGAGAGCGAAACAGGTAAGCTCCCCGCGGTCCGTACGGATGACTCCGACCGATTTTCCGTCGAGAACAAAATGGGCGACCGACGTTGGCGAATCAATGCCAGCGCTCATCAGTTCAATCGACCAATCCACGGCAGGCTCTGGCGCTTCGATGTTGGCACCCAGCAATTGAATACGACCGTGGCGCTCCACGCAGAGAAGCATCCAATCGCCAACAAAATCGGGCTTACGAGCGAGTGTACCCTCAACACGTAAATGCCAAGCCGCCCGACCTGTGAAGGGCTGAATCGCATGCACTGCATGGTGCTTTGTGACCGGGTCATGAGAGACAGCAAACACCCGCCCCTGATGCACAAAGGGTCCGGCATCAGCAACCCCGCCAAGTTTTACTTTCCAGAGCAACTCGCCGGTCAGTGGGGCCAACGCCTGGATCACGCCAGGACTCGACAACGCGCAGATCAACGGACCGTCGAACACGACACCTGTCAGATATCCGTGCCCGGTGGTGTGCTCCCAGAGACCCTCTCCGCTCGATGCGTCAAAGCCAGCAAGTTGTCCATGAAAGTCGGCAACCACACCTACATCGTTCTTTTGGTAGTGCGCGACATCGAGCAAGAGGCTGCTATGGCAGTCCTGTAAGCGACCTATATCTTGGCCGTCTTCTGCTCGGCTCAACCAAACGTCACCCGCTTCGTTAGCGAGGAGCAAAAGGTCTCCAGACACCGCATAACTCGATAATGGGATGCCAGCGCGCTGTCTTGCTCGCCAGCATTCTTCGCCACTTTCAATATCGAGCCCTACCAAGACCTCCGACGTCGGGATCAGCAGCCGAGTCGCCGTCTTGGTAACCGCTGCAAAGTGCACTCGAGAAATCTCGAACTTCCATTTTGTCGTCGGATACAACGCCCGCACTGACTCAAACGGCCAGGAAAAAGTCAGCGATTGGCCCGATTCATCGGGTGAAGGCTGCATACCGGCGTGTTCTTCAAGAAACTCCTCAGGACGCTCAAGGTATTTGTTGGTTTGGCTCAAGTCCTCAAACCATGCGCGAAGGTCGCGCGCGTCTTGTTGCAGGTCAGAGAAGCGTTGATTCACGGCGATCGACGGCGCGATCCGTCGGATCTCGGCCAGAATCAACTCACACAGAGTCAAAAACGCATCCAAACATTGCGCCGGTTGAAGCTTCAGCTCGTGAACGTTTCCTCGTCGTCCGAGGCGAACTGTCCAACTACCGCCTTCCGACTTCACATCGAAGATCAGGTGGTGCAGCTGGGACTTACACGTGTATCCGGCTCGCCCGCCTTCGATAAGATTGAGCAGTTCTCGACAGCGGCGAAGAATCGCGTGAGTAACGAGCACCGGATAGTGCTCGTTGAGCGTCACTTGTCCCCCCGCCAATTCTGCCTGGACAGTACCTTCGATCAACAGAGCATGTTGGTCGAACACGTGCTCACCCGCGTATCTTGCGAGATCAGACAACTCCGTAATCTCGTAGCTGAGCGTAAGGCCCGCGGAGGATGAGGTGACACCATACGACGAATTCGTCAGTGCGAGGTGACGAAGCGGTTTGAACTCGAACGGCGGGAGTTTACGTAAACGAGAGAGGTCTGCGCTGAACGTCCGCACAAATGGGTCGGTGGAAAATCGCTCGTGAATCTTCAAAACCTCAGTAAGAAGCGACTCAGCTGCTTGAGCTACAACCTCCGCGAATTCTTGTGCGTTCACAGGAATATTGTGCGCCAGGACTTCGCGCGCGCGGTCCACGGAATACAGGCTAAGCAGCAGATCTTCCCCGTCCGGTACCAACGCCAACTCATACGGCTCGACCGGAAACTCCACCAGAACTTTGGTCTGCTGCTCTGCGGCGAGCGAAGCCAAGCCCTCAACGAGCTGAGCGACGATACCGAAGATACACTCTTCCTCTATATCGGCGGTGAGATTGGTGCCGTCGACGACGAGGTCGACAATATCTCGAATCTCCATGAGGTTGATGGGTGAATCAGACGGACGGAAGGGAAGCTCACTAAGGTAGCGGATGTTATCTTGCCAATCCGAACCAAGTACGAGCTCCAATCGTGCCATCACTTACCTTTCTTCACCGCGGCCTTACCCGCGGTGGTGAGCTCGCGCCATAACACCTTCCCGAGTTTGAAGAATTTTTCGAACTTCTTCTGCTGGGAACGATTTATGTAGACGCGATTGATGGCGTTCATGTCGAGAACTTCGGCGAACATCGTTTGCGCAACCTCTTCCCGATTCACCAGGTAGATCTTGTTATAGACATCGTTGCACAGGACGACGTTGATGTGTTGACGCGAAGATGCAGGCGCTACCGGGTACGCACCGGTGGGCATGGACTGCTCGACATTGAGCTTCAAGGAACTCCGAAATCGATCCATCAAAACAACCCGCACGGCTTCGTATGCGCGCTGCACATATTCAGGCTCACCCTCGAAATTCAGATCGAGGCTTTCAGCGCGAATGCGCAGCCTGTTCGGTTGCTCTTCTTCTTCAGACATTGAATCGACCAGATTGAGTTCCCACTAAGTATTGGGGAAGCCGCCGATTCGATCAACACAACAATTCGCAAGTGAGGCGCACGAAATGTGGGGCATTGTGACCTTGCGGGTTTTTTTTGAACTTTTTTCGCAACGATTCGCAACTGCGGACGATAACGGAGTTGAACCCAAACGAAGAGGCTACCATGTCGAACATCAAAGGAATCCGCGCTTACAAACAAATGCAACAGTCACGAACCGCTCCGAAGGCAAAATCGGAAGGTGGATTCGGCAAGTTTATGAAAGGTGTTGCGGCTGGCTCACTGACCGCCGTCGCAACCGTGGGATCTGCTGCACCTGGCGGTGGGCTCATCTCGGGTGTTGCTAACGGTCTGAGCTCAATCATCACCGGCGACGGAGGCAACAGCGCTCAGCAAGAACAACTCGACAAGATGTGGGCGATGCAGCGTGAATCGCAGATGTTCAATATGCAGTATCTTGAGCTGCAGACGGAAATGCAGGCCGAGAATCGGCGGTTCTCGTCCATGTCCAACCTGATGAAGGTTCGACACGACACAGCGAAGTCCGCAATCAACAACATGCAGGTTTAATCGATTGACGCACGAGTCGCGAACAGATAGGCCATAATCATGAAGATCGACGGATCAAATCCAAACCAAAGTTTGATTCAGCAAATGCAAGAGGCCGCCCAGAAAGAGGCGGCCTCAGGCACGCAGCCAACCTTCGAGGTTGGCGAGGCGAATCAGACCGCGTCAACCGCTGCACCGGCGACATCTGAGCCCACGCTCAACACCAAGGTCAAAGAGACCGCTCGCCTGGCGCTAGACGGCAAGATCACGGATGCTGACGAGGTGAGAAGTAGAGTCATCGATGCAGTCATTGACGACAAACTCCAGAACATCTCCAACGCCCGAAAGAAGAAGCAAGTCAGGGAAACGTTGCAGGTTGGTCTCGTCGACAACCCAGCGTTCATTAAGGAAGTCGACCGAATGTTACTGCTCGCCGCTCAAGAGGTCGCGCGTGGAAAGTAGCATCACACTCCCAGCGGGATTCTGCCCAAATTGTGATGAGCGCGCCCTTATGTCAGGCCACGTCGCCGACAAAGTGTTTGAGTGTGCAGACTGCGGATGCTCCGTAACGTCTGACGCTATCGAGTGGATCGGGCTCGATGCCGCTCATGAGCTGGGCTACAAAATCGATGGCTACCACCCCCCTACCGGAGAACGTGGATGCCGTGGCGGAAGTTGCGGAGTTCAACAGCCGACAAAATTGTAGCGTCGCGCCCCACTTTCACGTTATCCTGTTAAAGACTAAATTCAGTTAGCTGAGATTACTCAACTCCTGCTCTTGAGGAGCATTGATGTTCTATGAAGTATTCATACCGTCGTCCGGCGGTGATGATTTTGATGTCACCATCACGGTAGAAGCGGACAACTGGATGACCGCTCTGAAGTCGGGATTGGCACGGACCGGTCAAGGCGAAGACGCAATCCGGAACGTCATGTGCGACATCAAGGACGACAATTCGATTCATGTCACGGATGCAACGACGCGACGTGTGTTTGTCCTGAAGGAGTTGGGAGAAAAAGCGCCAGATACGTCTGGTGAGATGCCGGTCGCACGTGAAGAAGACCTCGCGACGATCAAGATGCAGGCACCCGACTACGACGCCCTCGCCAAGCAGCGAGACGCTCAGCAACAACAACCTGGGCGAGGCGTGCAACCGACACCTATCGTCAGGGACAGCGCGGAGCTGGCGGCAGCCGAACCCGTTGTGCCACCAGAATTTGGGCGTGAACACACGGAACCGCAGTTTCAGCAGTCATCCGAACCTCAGATTCAACACAACACCGAGCCGCAGTTTCAACCGCAACCCGCACCAGCGGCACAGCCTGCACAGCCCAAGGTTGTCGTCCAGCCGCAGCCCGAACCAGCGCAGCCCAAAGTTATCGTACAACCTCAGGCTGCGCCCGAACCGAAGGTGGTCGTGCAGCCCCAGCAGCCCGCTCAACCCGTTCAGCAGCCACAATCAGCACCGCCGGTGCAACAGCAGCCACAGCAGCCTGCCCAACCGAATGTCATCGTAGCTTCAGAATCGCAGGGACTTTCGGCTGAGCAGTCGTGGACATCGGAAGACGCGGCTCGATTGAGAATCGGCTCGTCAACTTTTGAGGCGCTTCGTCGCGAAGAGCCCGAGCCACACGTTGTTCGTGAGAAACGGATACCGACTGGCGAGCGGGAAGCCATTGGAATTGGCCGCACCGAGGAAAAGGTCTCAGACAATATTCTCGAAGAAGTCTTCCTTGAGATTAACCGAATTCACGAAGGCGATATGACCATGGAACAAGTGGTCAATTACGTGATGGACCTTGCGATGGATAAGGTTCGGGCAGAAGCCGGAAGCATCATGTTCGCCGACGTGAATGGCAAAGAACTCTATTTCGCGACCGCGCGGGGGCCAAAGGCGCACGACGTCATGAATTTCCGCGTCCCGATGGGCAAAGGGATTGTCGGTTTCTGTGCTCGAGAAGGCGTGAGCCTCGCGATCTCAGATGCGGAAAACGATCCGCGTTTTTACAAGGCAATCTCGGACGCACTTGGATATCCGACAAAAAGCCTCTGTTGCGCACCGATCCAATACGAAGGTCGGGTCTACGGCGCGATCGAGCTACTGAACAAGACCAATCAGCACTTCAGCAGCACCGAAGCCAACGTTCTGACGTATATTGGCCGCCAACTGGCCCAGTTTGTCCATGACCTCATCATGGCACGCGAAAAGATCTAAAACCTTCCCACAACTCCAGTCTGCAACTATCTTGGAGTACCTGTTGGGTGGTGCTAACATGCCCGCCAATTCGCTCCAAAATGGTCCTCAGGACTGAATGAGTTCGTCCAACGAAAAAAGCCGAATCGGCAAAGTGATTGCCAACCGCTACCGAATCCAAGAAGGACTAGGAAGTGGGACGATGGGCACCGTGTACCGGGCGGAACACATCCACATGAAGAAGACGGTGGCGATCAAGATTCTCCACGCGTCCCATGTGCGAGACCCTGAAGTGGTCGAACGCTTCCAGCGCGAGGCGCAGGCTGCCGCGAACATCAACCATCCAAACATCTGTACTGCGACCGATTTCGGGCGTCAGGACGAGGATATGTACTTCCTCGTCATGGAGTATCTGGACGGGAAGTCGTTGCATGACGCCATCAAGGCCGAAGAGAATTTCTCTCAACTGCGCGTCATCAACCTCATGAAGCAGGTGTGTGCAGGGCTTGTTCGTGCGCACGAACTGGGCGTCGTACACCGTGATCTGAAGCCCGAGAACATCCTCATCGTCGATCAAGACGGCGAACCAGACTTCGTTAAGATCACGGACTTTGGCGTCGCGCAGGTTCGGCTGTTCAAGGATGCCGCTCGACTCACGCAGGCTGGCGTCGTGTACGGCTCTCCGTTGTACATGTCTCCGGAGCAAGCTGGTGGCAAAGAGGTCGACCACCGTGCTGACCTCTACTCCGTTGGCATCATGATGTACGAGCTGCTGACAGGGCAGCTCCCGTTCTACGCGAAGAGTCTGACGGTCGTGTTGAACATGCATTTGAGCGACCCCCCACGGCCGTTCAGAGAAGCAAACCCGTTCAAGACCATCGACCCGGAACTGGAAGAAATCACGCTCCGGCTCCTGGCAAAGAAGCGCGAAGATCGATTCCAGTCGGCGCAGGACCTTTTCAACGCGCTTGAACGTGCCGAGGCGCGGATTGCCAAGACCGGTGGCGGAGCGAGTACCCAAAAGGCCAAGACCGAAGATGATGGCGGCAGCCTATTCAAGGCCGCGCTAACTTCGATCAGTGTGATTCTTCTGGGCATCGCTATCGTTTGGGGCGCATGGTCACTGGTCGACCTGACACCGCCGGGACAATCGCAACCCACGGAAGAAGGTGAAGCGAAAGTCGACGGAAAGAAGTCGACAGCAGCACGGGCCAAATTCATTGAAGACACGGAAGCGGTTCAAAAGGCCATCGCAGTTGGCGACAAAAAGGCTCAGGACGGCATCTCGGAATTCGAGAAGCTGCTGAAGGACTCCCCGAAGAATCCGCACCTTCGATATCTGGGCCACTACTACATCCAGGCCGACGACTTTAACGAAGGCTTTGCTGAGTACCGAACGGCCGTCTCGCTCGACGAGAACTACGCCGGTGATGCTGAATTGCTCGACGATGTGATGGCCAGCTTTGAATCCGCCGACAACAACCGCTATCAGAGCGCCAAGCGATTCATCAGCCGTCACTTGAAGAGTGCAGCCAATCAAAGATTGGGCGCCGTGGCTGAACATCATCGTTCTCGAAAAGTCCGCAAACGTGCGCTGTCACTGCTTCAGGACACTGGCCAATTCGAGAAGCTTCCCGAATGGATGCGCCTAACCATTGAGCTGCGGCACGCCACGGGATGCGACACGAACCGCAAGATCATCGTTAGAATCGGTGAATTGGGTGATGTACGGGCGCTGGCCGCGCTTCAGCGGTTTGACGCAAAGCCGAAGAATCAATGCAACGGCGAAGACTGCTGGGAGTGCCTGCGAGGTGACCTGCGCAAGTCCATCGATGGCCTTAAGGCCAAACAGAACCAGCCCAGTATGTCGTCCGACAACTAGTCGTCACCTAACCACATCAACCAATGTGTACTCTTTCCCGGCATAGTTTCGGAATCGAAGTTCTCTGCCTGCTTCGTGAGGCCGTTCCTCGACCAGGTAGTCGGGGGTCAGCTCAATCTTCCCGCCTCCCCCAGGCAAATCGACCACAAAGTCCGGAATACCAAGTCCGCCGATGCGTCCGCGCAGGCCTGCGACGATATCCAAGCCGGTCTGGATAGGCGTTCGAAAATGTGTGATTCCCTGCGCCATATCGCACTGGAGCATGTAATACGGCCGACATCCGTGTCGCAAAAGAAGGCGATTCAGTTCGAGCACCGTTTCGACGTCATCGTTGACGCCCCGCATCAAGACCATCTGATTGCCGAGAACGCACCCTGCGCTCACCATGCGCTGCAACGCGGTCACGGATTGGGTCGTGACCTCGCGTGGATGGTTGAAGTGGGTGTGCACATATATCGGCGCGTGTTCAGCCAGTATTTGGGCCAGCTCGTCGTCGATGCGTTGTGGAAGCGTGACCGGATTACGAGTCCCGATTCGTATGACATCCAAATGATCGATCTCTCGCAATCTGCGCAAGAGCGTGGCCAACCGAGCATTTGAGAGGGACAGCGGGTCGCCACCGCTGACGATGACATCGCGAATCTCGTCGTGGTCGGCGATATATGCCAACGCAGAATCAAGTTGGGGATTGGATGATGTGGTCGCGGGGTTGGCGACCTTGCGCTTACGCGTGCAGTGTCTGCAATACACCGGGCAGTTGTGGGTCACGTAGAGCAACGCACGGTCAGGATACCTGTGGGTCAGTCCTTCCACCGGCATGAATTGTTCTTCGGCGAGCGGGTCTTCAAGTTCGAATGGCCACACCTCAAGCTCGCCGACTTGTGGCAGCGATTGTTGTCGTATGGGGCAGCTCGGTTGTTGCCCCATGAGCGCGGCATAGTGCGGCGTGACCGCCACCTTAAACATGTTTGAAGCGTCAATGAACGCGCGAACCTCCGGCTCCGACAAGTTGACGACGCCATCAAAATCTTCAGGCGTGCGAAGCCGGTTTTGTTGCTGCCAAATCCAGCTCCCCCATTTGTCTTGCGACACGTCGTGGAATCTCGTCGGACGCGTCTCGAAGGAGTCGAGGATCATCGAAGCGGCCGGAAACTCAGAAGGAGTGGGACGACCTGTTCAGCGAACGACAGCGAACATGTCACACGGCCGATTTCGATTCCTGAGGTGTCCACGATGGTGCCTTCAAGGCGAGACATCGAACTAAACGGGCGGAACACATTGAACTCAGCACGTAGATGGCATCGATACGCTGAATCATCATCAGTTGTGAACGCGAAGTCGTAGGTCACGGAGCGTTCCGAGACGAGTTTTACGTCAACGGTGCCCTCCAATGCGGCTGCGTTGGTGAGCCCAACTGCCATCACTGTACCGTTGACGTCGCCAGAGAAGCCTGTTGCAGCGACGGAAGGAATCTCAGTATCCAAAGTCATTTCGAACGGCTCGACGCTGCCTTCAGCATCCGTCCAGGTTCCAGGAACGGTCTGGGTGTACGTGAAGCCGAAGACACCAGGATTCCGTGACAGTTCGCGGTGGGTCTCGATATCGTATTTCGGAGCCCAGCCAACGTTCTGATACCAATCAACGGTCGAGGCCACACCGTCGACAAAACTGACACGCTCAGGCTGCCAACCGACGGCCTTCAACTTTGCATTGTCCAGGACACGGTCGTCAGCGACGTAGGCAATCGCACCGCTGTCTACTTTGGGTCGAAGCGGCGTCTCCAACCCGTTTCGGTCACAGATTCGCTTCCAAACTTGTCGCAGAATCGTTCGAAGCGACGCCTCAACGTAGTCCAGATCCATGACCGGTGAAAATGCGACGAGCGCGGCGCTGTTAGGAAACGGCACCATGGGCCCAATGGGCAGGTCGTATGCTTCTGCGATTGCAGTGAAGACCTCGCCGGAGGCGATTGCTGTGTCATCTCCGACGTTGAAAACTTCGCCGTACGCTTTTGCGTTTCCAAGCAGTGCCAACGTCGCGGCAGCCAGGTCTTCGACATGACACCAATTGGCGCGAGGGCCTCCCACAAAGCCGGGCAGGAGGAACAAGAAGTTGCGAAGAATTGGTGGAAGGGTGAACAAGCCGACGGTCATCGACGAACAGCCCGGACCGTACACCAACGCTGGGCGAATGATGGTCCAGTTGCCAGACGAGTTACGAACGATTTGCTCGGCATCGAACTTTGACTCTTCGTAGGCACCTGTCGGAGCGACGCGCGCCTCCTCGCCAAGTAGACCCCTTGCGGGTTCGTAGATCGCGCCGTCACTGAAAAAGAGGAAGTGCTGCACGCCCTCATCGTTGCAGGCGTCGACTAAGTATTGGACCGTATCGACGTTTGTCTCAGCGACGTCGTCATAGTCGGGTGTTAGGTCGACGATGGCCGCGGTGTGAATGACAGCTGCGCACCCTCGAACGAGCTTGTGATGATTGATGTCAACCAGGTCTGCCTGATGCCATATCAGTTCATCTTCTTCCAAGAAGAAGTGTGCCGGAGACTCCGTAAAGGACCGCTGGTCGACGACGTGCACGTCGCAGCCCGCATCCACAAGCGCTCTGGCGATGTGGACTCCGACCCCTCCTGCACCTGTGACCAAGACTGTATCATCCGGCCCAATGGCTCGCGCGACGGTCATCGTTGACTCCTCTAAAGACTCGCGACGGTAACACCATACGCGTGTCGGGCTTAACCGCTAGCCCAAATTCAGTGCACCCATGGCGTGAAGGATGTGGTATCAAATCACTGTCCATGACTCACGAAAGAGACGCGCGAAAGGGAATCAAAGTGCGTGCGATCGTCATTGCAATATTGGCGCTTGTCGTATGGGGTTGCGGCGGCTCAACCGGCCACTCGAAGCCTCAGTGGGCGCAGTCCAACCTTGTGGAATCGTCCAAGGAGTTTGAGCAAACTCACGCGCCTGCAAGCTTTCAACACGAGTTTCTGGACAACTTTGATAGCTATCTTCCGCAACCCGTCGACGATCCAAACCGCGTTGCGCGTGAGACCAACAACTGCTCAAGCGGAAACGAAGTTGCCTGCATGATGATGGCAGTTCGTTACTACGAAGGCATCTCGGTGTCTCAAGACAAGATCATGGCATTGAACTGGTTTATCAAAGCTTGTGACACACGACACGAAGAAGCCTGCAGCTGGGCGGGTGCGATGTACTACCACGGCTGGGGAGTGTCGGTGGATAAGACGGAGGCCCTGCGTTGGTTTGAGCGCGGTTGTGACGCCGATAACGAAGAGGATTGCTCACGTGCGGCGAGTTTGCTTCTGTCTGGCGAAGCCGGTCCACCGAACGAAGACCGAGCACTCGACCTCCTCTCGCGAGGTTGCGACCTGAACTTTGCCGAGCTGTGCGAGATTGTACAGAAGCACGGCCGGTCGCCCTCTGGGTTCCGGCCATGACCCAACGCGGATCTCACCACGACGTCCCCAAGAGCGAAGCTCGATCTGAATGGGTTGACCTACTCGACATGTTTCGCGGTACCGCTGCCGACCATCCAGACCGCGGAATCTACCTCACCGACGACCGAGGGGGTCAAGAGTTTCGGACATACGCCCAACTATTGGAAGGTTCGCTGCGAACTGGCGCGGCGTTGTTGTCTCAGGGCATCGAGGTCGGTGACCGAATTGTGCTCGCCCTTCCAACCGGGTTCGATTTCGTCGAGGCTTTTTTTGGCACGCTTTCGATTGGAGCGGTGCCAATCCCAATCGCCCCACCCTTCGACGCGACCGAAGCAAGCCGCACGGACCAGGCTGAGTTCTTCGTGCGTTTTTCGGAGAAAATGGGCGCCCTGGGAGTCATTTTTCGTTCGTCCGTTGGCACCGCCGTCAGGCCTCCCGAGATTGGTGGTCTAAAGATCGTTTCGGATTTGCCACAGTTGCTTAACGGCGTTCCAACTGGTGCTACGCCTCCCCGAACGACGCTTCCCGAACTCGCATATATCCAGATTACGTCCGGCGAAACCACGACCCGCGGTGCCGTGAAGGTCTCGCACCGGTCGGTGCTGTCGAATCTTGAGAGCGTCGGGCTAGCATTGGATGTTCGGCCCGACGATTTTGCCGTGTCTTGGCTCCCAATGTTCAACACGATGGGACTCGTGGGTGGTCTACTTTCGAACATCTACTGGGGGATCGACCTCGCCCTGATCGCGCCGACCCGCTTCATGCGTAAGCCAGACGAGTGGCTGCTTGCGATGTCGCGACACTCGGCGACCCTGAGTACAGCACCAAGTTTTGCCTATCACTATGCTGTTCGTCGGTCACAACGTTCGCTGGTGAACAATGTTGACCTCTCCAGTTGGCGCGTTGCCATGGTGGGTGGTGAGTTGGTGCGCCGATTCCACCTGGAATCTTTTACGCGGCGATTTTCAGAATGTGGTTTTCCCGAGTCCGCGTTCGTCCCGGTTTATGGTCTGGCGGAGGGCACGCTTGGTGTTTGCTTTGGCGACCTGCAAAAGCCGATAAAAGTGGACTTCGTATCGCGACCCGAGCTGGAACTACGCGACAAACTAGTACGTGTAGCGCATCGAGGGTCGAATCTGAGCAAGCGTGCCGAGTTTGTGTCTGTGGGCCGCCCATTGGCCAATGTCGAAACACGTGTTGTTGGCGAAGGTGGCAAGGAACTTGGTGAGCGACTGCTTGGTGAGATCGAGTTTCGAGGCCCAAACGTGATGTTGGGCTATGACGAGAGCCGGACAGTTCAGGGCAGAGGTGGTGTTGCCACCGACGGTTGGGTATCCACCGGCGATGCCGGCTACCACGAAGACGGCGAGCTATTCGTCGTGGGCCGCACGCAGACCCGCTTTCCTGCTCCTGGGGGACGCCGTGTTTTCCCTGAGGACATCGAGCTTGTGGCACAAACTGTAGACGGAGTTCGGTATGGCGCTGTGGTCGCCATTGCGTTGGACTCCGATATCGTTGTTGCCTACGAGGCCCAGGACGGCGCCGACGAATCTGAGTTGAAGCTCGGACTCGAGCGACGGCTGAAAGCGCACTTCGATATGTCATTCAAGCTACTCCGGCTGTCACCACGCTCCATTCCGCGCTCCCCAAGCGGGAAAATCAGACGGCATCTCTGCCATAGCTTTCTTGAAGAAGGGAAACTGGATCGAAAAGACCGCGAAAACGAATTCGACACTGTGCGTCGACTCATCCTGCGGTCTCGTCACGAACTTCTAAAGCTCGCCAAGAATGTGACTGAGCGCTTTGGCCGGTCTAAAGACTGATTGTGCCGGTCGCGTTGTCTGCGCCGTTTGTAATGACCGGAATCGTGCACGATGTGTAGGTCCCTGCCATAACTTCGGCGCTATCCGTGCAGACAAATGCTGAGAACACGTCAGCATTTGAGTCTTGGCATTGAGATCCGAACTCGAAGACGCGAAGCACATCTCCGTTCTGTAGCTCATATGCTGCCGCGCCAGATTGGAAGGTCACAACCATGGCACCGCTGCATCCCATCGAGTACAGCGTGTTGTTTCCGGCCGTCGGACACATCCCTGCCGGCGGGGTGGTTCCATCGATATTGCCTTCGTCATCGAAGTTGTTGCCGTTTGGCGCCATGCCCGGCGTTGTCCTCACAGCCGTCCCGCTCGCCTGAACGGTGCCCGTGGAGTCCTCAATCCGAACGAAATAGATATCGGAGCCTGGCTCGGTTGAATCACATGCTGCCTGGTCCACAGTGGAGTCCGTAATCAACACAGCGCGCGGTCCCGGCTGATTGTTGGAGTTGTTGGAGTTGTTGACGTTGTTGACGTTGTTTTGCGTGTTGTTTGGCGCCGCTACACAGTACATGCCATCGCCATCCGGCTGATCGATACACATTTCATCATCACGGCAGCTGCGTGTCTCCGAACAAGATGCTTCGCACGACGACTCCACACATGCAAAGCCTGCAGCGCACTCTTGGTCATCGGTGCAACCGCCCGTGTTGTTGAGATTGTTCGCGTTGTTGCCATTGTTGGCGTTGTTGGAGTTGTTCGCATTGTTGCCGTTGTTTTGGTTGCCCAATTTCGGCGCCTCGTCGTCACCGCAGGCCGAGATCAAAACAAGACTAAGCAAGAGAACGGAAAGCCGCTTCATACGTCACTCATGTTGTGGATAAAAGGTGACCCATTTAATCACGGATTGTGGCCCGATGCACTCACAACCATGAACGTCAGATAATGCGCCTCCGACATCGCAGCTGGCACCGGATGGTCTGGAGACTGCGCACCCACGTAAACGATATCCAACGTCGCGCCGGTGGAGGCACCGACATTCGCACACATTCGTGCAAGCTCGTCTTGCTTGATTGCCTCTGAACACGAGCCGATGGCGATTAGGGCGTGTTCATTTGCCACGCGCAGCGCGCCCGTGACCAGGCGTTGGTAGACCTTCAGCGCCTTATGCGCGTGCTTTCGTGATGGCGCCAACTTCGGTGGGTCCAATATCACCACATCAAATCTGTCCCGTGTGTCGTCCAAACTTCGAAGCACGTCTTCCGCTTTGCCACGTCGCGTCTCGATGCTCACGTCATTTGTTGACGCGTTCTCGGCGACGCGGTCCAGCGCAACCTCAGAACTATCGACGCAAACCACACGCTCGGCGCCTGCTACTGCGGCGTAGAGGCCAAACCCTCCTGTGTAGGAGTAAACATCCAACACGCTTTGCTGGGCACAGCGCTCTGCCAACCAACGCCGATGGATTCGCATGTCGGCGTAGTGGCCGGTCTTCTGGAAGTCGTGTGTGGCGATGTTGAAGCGAACACCGTTCTCAGTGGCGATTAGGGCGTCTGGAGCATCATCGGTCCAGAATCTGGACTCAAGGACGGGAAAGCCTTCCTTTTTTGCGATGGGCGGTGGCGCGGAGACTTCGATGATGGGTCCATCAACGCAGTTTCCGATGGCAGCCGCTATCGCCTCCCGACGTAAAAACATCGGCATGGTGACGGCCTGAAACGCTGTTGCATTGCCCAGCCGGTCTACGATCAGGCCCGGTAGGCCGTCTCCCTCAGAATTCACCCAGCGAAACGTGTCTGTATTCGCGTTTGGCAAGCCCACGTGGCGTCTTCGGTCCAACGCGGACTGCAGCGCTGTCGTGATTTCTGGCTCACCAAAGGCGGCGTGTGGGCCGCCCCGTACCATGCGAACGCGTATCTGGCTGTGCGGCGAGAAGAGGCCCTGCCCCAAGAGCTGGCCATCCGCAGCACGGACCTCCACAAGGTCGTCCCCTGGGCTGACTTTCTCTTGGCCAATCGCACCGCTGAAGATCCAAGGATGACCCGAGGCGATGGGCTTGGCTTTCTTGGGCTTGAGTTGAATCGACGACATAAAGACCAGGCATGAAAAAGCCGCCTGCTCCAATGGAGCGGCGGCCAGAAGACCTTGAGAACGGTCGGTTTAACGTTTCGAGAACTGGAAGCGTGCGCGAGCGCCCTTCTGTCCGTACTTCTTACGTTCTTTGACGCGTGCGTCACGAGTCATGAAGCCAGCTTTCTTGAGAACGCCACGAAGCTCTGGGTTGTAGAGCGTAAGTGCGCGAGCGATTCCAAGCATGACTGCTTCAGCTTGTCCCGACTTGCCGCCGCCATTGACGTTACAGATGATGTCAAATTGAGCGTTGGTTTCGGTGGTAACGAGCGGGGAGCGCAGGATCATCATGAGGGTGTCACGATGGAAGTATGCGTCTCCGGTTTGTCCGTTAACGACGACCTGACCCGAGCCTGGGCGAAGGAAAACGCGTGCTCGAGCAGACTTACGGCGTCCGATTGCGTGATATTGTTCGACTTTTGCCATTTTAAATACTCAGTTCAGCGTTTCACTACAGCTCGAAAGGCTGTGGCTGTTGTGGTTCGTGAGGGTGTTCGGATCCGGTGTAGACTTTCAATTTCTTGAAAATCTGTCGGCCGAGGGGTCCTTTCGGGAGCATGCCTTTGACTGCAAAGCGGATAACGTCTTCTGGACGTCGCTCAAGGAGCTCCTTTGCGGTCATGTCTTTGATGCCACCGGTGTAGCCTGAGTGGCGGTAGTACCGCTTCTGGTCAAGCTTGTTGCCCGTGAACACAACTTTATCGGCGTTGATGCAGACGACGAAATCTCCGCCGTCGACGTGTGGGGTGAACGTTGGCTTGTGCTTGCCGCGCAGTAGCGATGCGATTTGCGTCGCTGCGCGACCAACCGTCTGACCGTCAAGGTCAACGATGTGCCAAGCGCGTTCTACGTCTGTTGGTTTTGCGCTGTAGGTCTTCATTGGTCTTCCAAATTCATTCAATCAGCCCAGTCTTTAGGGCCTACAACCTTATTACGGTCCGCCTGTAAAAAATCGAACCAAGGGGCGCACGGTATAGCGGCGTATCTGAGCGGTGTCAAGCGAAAGGCTTCTGGATCACAGTTTATGCTGCGAAAGATAGTCTTTGGCGTCGTCAGCGAGCGGGTCGTTGGGGTGGAACTCCACCAGGTCCTCAAGCGCCGCTTTTGCCTTCTTTGTGTCGCCAAGCTCCAAATATGATCGACCGAGCAGGAACAGAGATTGAGGATCGAGTCCCAATCCAGAGTACTTGTCCAACAGATTGGTCAAGCGCATCGCTGCTGCCCGCGGGTTATCGTTCTGGAGGTAGAACTTCGCGGCGTAGAACTCGTGGTCTGCCAGCTGCCGCCGCACTTGTGCGAGATACTTGCGCGCTTCGGGCGTGTACTTCGACTTCGGATGTCGCGCGATGAAGTAGCGCAACTCACGTTCTGCGTCCTTGGTCTTCGAAAGATCCTTCTCATACGAAGGCGGCAGGAAGAACCAGTCGGTTGGCATCTGACCATGAAACGACAAGGACACCCGATATGCGGCGTAAACGACGTATTCATTGTTTGGGTGCAGTTTGATGAACCCACGATACTGCTCAATCGCGCTCGCATAGCGCTCTTGCTCGTAATAAACGTCGCCGAGTCGCAACTCCGCCAAGGTGGCGAACTGTGAGTACGGGAAGCGGGCACGGATGGCATTAAACTTCCGCGCCGCGTCGATGAAGTCCTCGTCTTCGAGGTCTTCCATGGCTTCATCGTAGGCGCGTTTGGCGACTGACTGGTACGTCTCCTGCTGTTCTTGCGCGAACGCAGGAGATGAGACGAGTCCAAAGACGATGAAGACAAGGATGTATGTAATTCGTCGAGCGTTCATGGCGCGGGACCATAGCGAATAAACGCCTCAAAGTTCAACCGGTGAAATAAAGACCACCGACTTTTATGCATCGGGTGGAGCAAGATTTATCCAATTCTGACATCGATGTCCTGAATTTGAGTCAATCCAGGCGTGCCCCGCGAGGGGTGGCACATTTTTTACGATACAAAACAACAACTTAAGAAACACCACCGAATCTTGGCTCAGAATTCGCATTACCCGGACTGACTAAATTCACTGGCTATTATTTGGCTCACTAAATGGCTTTCTGGATGTATCGGGCGGCGGAGAAAAGTCTCCCCGCCCGATAACCGAGCCTTAGGGTGTTGACGCAAATGCCTTTTGGGTTAATAAGTTGTGTACAACGTTTCTAAACAGTTTTCATTTAGGGCATGCAGGTTGCGCGCGAACAGCAACGTGAAAGGAATATGACTATGAAATCGAACCAAATTATCGGACTTCTTGCGGGTATTGCAGCAGCGTGTGCGCTGTTCCTCGCTTGTGACACAAACGAAGAGAGCTGCCTCACGGACACGGACTGCCCAACGGGCGACGTATGTGAAGGCGAAGTCTGCACCCCTGAGTGTGTGGACTCCTCAACCTGCTCGGCAGGTCAGATTTGCGTTTCTCGCCCAGGTGGCGGAGCTGGAAACATCTGCCAGGATGACCCAAACGCAAACAACGTCAATAACAGCAACAACGCCAACAACTCGAACAACCTGAACAACCTGAACAACGTCAACAACAGCACTTCGTACTTCCTCGCAGAAATCCGCGACACGACGGGAACGGAGTGTGACGGCACCGACCCAGGTTCGGACATCATTTACGTCTCGCTTGAAGAGGCAGACGGAACGATCCTTGGATTTGGCGCTCTCGTCGACGATGGCACGACTGGTGACAACAACGAGAACAACTTGGGCGCAAACTTGGACGGAAACCCTCCTGGTTCGACCGAGACTTGCCCTGACTTCAATGACGGCACCGTCACGGCGCTTGGCTGCGGTGGATTCGTGACCGTCGAGTTCCTTGATGACCTTGGACAGCGTGTCGGTGGTGGCTCCGGCCAACAAATCCGTGTCTTCGAATTCGGTACGCAATGCGCAACCGGAACGGACACTGACGAGTACGACATCTACCTCTGCACGGACCCAAGCAACACGCCTGGCTCCTGCAGCATCAACATCGGTGGTGGTTCCGGCGAGATCGCCGCGACCATCCCATAGCACAGGCAATTTGTTGTGTTGCAAGCTCGCTTGTGACACAACAGTGACACCTAGAATCAATCACCCGCATGTGCGGGCTTTTAAGAAGTATAGTTAATCAAAGGAAAGGAAAGACTAATGGAAACGACAAAACGACTTTTTGGTCTCCTCATTATCGCGCTGGCAAGCGTGGCGCTCTTCGTCGCATGTTCAGACGAAGAAACCTGCTTGGCTGACGGCGACTGTGATGAAGGTCAGGTATGTGACGCTGAGGTTTGCCGCACCTCCTGCACCACCAATGCAGAATGTGAAGAAGGCGAAACCTGCCAGTTGAGCGCTGACGGCAACCAAGTTTGCCTCGAAGGTTCGGTGAACAACCTCAACAACCTCAACAACGTCAACAACAGCAACAACAGCAACAACCTGAATAACGTTGAAACAACGTACTTCATTGCTCAGGTTCTCGACACGACCGCAACCGAGTGTGATGGCACCGACCCAGGGTCGGACCTCATCTACGTTTCGCTCGAAGAATCGGACGGAACCATCCTCGGTTTCGGAAACATCGTTGACGACGGCACGACCGGCGACAACAACGAGAACAACTTGGGTGCAAACCTTGACGGCAACCCTCCAGGTTCGACCGAAATGTGCCCTGACTTCAGCGACTCCACGGTTACCGCACTCGGCTGCGGCGGCTTCGTGACGCTTGAGTTCCTTGACGATGGCGGCAACCGCGTTGGTGGTATTGCTGGTCAGCAAATCCGCGTCTACGAATTCGGTACGCAGTGCGCAACCGGAACGGACACGGACGAGTTCGACATCATCCTTTGCACGGACCCAAGCAACACGCCTGGTTCCTGCACGATGAACATCGGTGGTGGTTCCGGCGAAATCGCAGCAACCATCCCATAAGGCGAACGCCTAGCGTCATTTGACGCAAACTTTAGAAAGGGTCACAGTGATGTGACCCTTTTTTCTTTCTTGGAGGTGGGCATGCGATTCTGGATTGCGCTTCTATCTATTGTATTGCTGGCAGCTTGCGGCGTCGAAGGCAAAGGTGACGGTAGCAATGCCAACAACGGCAACAACCTGAACAACGTCAACAACGCGAACAATCTGGAACAGTGCCTGCTCGATACCGACTGCAACACCGGAGAGGTTTGTGAGGGCGAGCTGTGTCAAGTCTCGTGCATCACAGCGGCAGAATGTGGGGTCGGTGAGATTTGCGTGCCACGTCAGGATGGCGCTGGGGCCTATTGCGTGGTGGGTATGTCAGGCAATAACGCCAACCCCAACAACGTCAATAACGTCAACAACGCCAATAATGTCGACGCAACATTCATCGTTCAGATTTCGGACACCACGGCAACCGACTGCGACTCATCAGACCCAGGTGCAGACCTCGTTTATGTGTCGCTTGAGGAGAACGACGGCTCAATTCTGGGCTTCGGCAGTCTGATTGACGATGGCACGGTTGGGGATAACAACGAGTTCAATCTCGGAATCAACCTCGACGGCACCGCACCCAACTCGTTGAATATCTGCCCTGATTTCTCGGCAGAGACCGTCATGTCGCTTGGTTGCGGAGGGTTCGTCACGCTCGAGTTTCTGGACGACACGGGGAGCCGCGTGGGCGCGGTCTCAGGCCAGCAAATCCACGTCTTCGAGTTTGGTTCGCAGTGCTCGACGGGTTCTACTGCAGACGAATACGACATCTACCTTTGCACTGACCCCTCGAATACCCCCGGGTCTTGTACCGTCAACATCGGCGGTGGGTCCGGTGAAATCGCGGCAACGGTGCCATGACCAAATCTCGCAGACATTGGTACGGAGCCATCTTCGCGGCGTTTTCGCTCAGCCTCATCATGTTGGGTTGCGAATCCGATGAGGCGTGTTCGAGTGATGGCGATTGTGGTGACGAACTTCTCTGTTACGAGGAGGCTTGCGTTCCGCAGTGTGAATGGACCCCGGATTGCAACGAAGGCTACGTATGCCGGATTCACACTGATGGAGTGTCGCAAATCTGCGTATTAGACGAATGGCCTGTAGACGAAGAAACCTGTGGCCCAGTCATTTCTGGGCTGACGTGCCCTGAGCCGCTCAAACCCGTTGTTGGGGAACCTGGCTTCGAATACTGGCATGCTCAAGTATTGGACCGAAGCGTGGTTGACTGCGAAGCCGACGAGCCGGGTTCCGATTTAATCTACATTTCCCTAGAAGATTCAGATGGTTCCGTCTTGGCCTATGGGAACATTGTGGATGATGGAACAACCGGGGATTTGAATCTCTACAAGAACGGCGTGAATCTGAACGGAAGTCCACCCATGACTGAGGAATGCCCGGAGTTCGACGACATGAGTGTCACTTCGTTAGGTTGCGGAGGATTCATTACGTTTGAGTTCTTGACGCCCGACGGAAACCGCGTTTCGGCGGAAGCCGGCACACAGGTTCGAGTGTTCGAGTTCGGTTCCCAATGCTTCACCGATGACACGACGCCCGACGAGTTTGGCGTATACTTGTGTACTGACCCCAACAACACACCCGCCACGTGTACTTACTTCATTGGTTCTGGCTCTGGTGAAATCGTGGCGTTGGTGCCATGAGAAACCGCAGCGGTCGTTCCATGAATCGTCGTATCTTGCTTCTTGCGTGTATGTCTTCCGTCCTCAGTTGTGAAATCACGCACGACGACTGCCTTTCCGACAGTGACTGTTCGAGCGACCGAATCTGCGAATACGAGTTGTGTTTGGTGAGTTGCGAAACGGACGACGACTGCCCTGAAGACCGCCAATGCCGTTCGAGTCTCTATACGGAGGACGACGAGCGCAGGTTCTGCGGCTGGAGAGACGGACCCGGACCCGGACCCCATACAGTTCCCGGTGCCCGAACCAAAGAACATCTATCAGTTTCTGAAAGTCGTGGATGTAAGTACGGAAGATTGTGATAGCGAACAGCCAGGCTCAGAACTCACGTCGATCGCGCTCTTTGAAGGCTCTGGGGAGTTTGTTGGATTCGCTAGAGTGTTCAGAAACGAATCAATTGGTAGCAATAACCTCTTCACTCGCGATGCGCTGAACGGGCGCGCGCCCGATGCGGGCGATGAAGACGTGTGCGTGACGCCACACCGGTGGAATACCATGTCGTTGGGTTGTGGCGGATTCGCCGTCTTCCAGATTGTCGATGATGCTAGCGACGTCCTCGAGATTGTGGCCGGCCAATCGATCGTCGTAAACGAACGTCCGGTCTGCGATGAGTCACCACCGAGCACGTTCGAGGTCCTCGTCTGCGGCGCGAACTGGCGAGACGATTGCCAGCCCAAGATTGGCTCGGGCAGCGGACGGGTCACGTCTGTTGTGCCCGAGGAACGATGAAACCTCAGAAGAATGCGGACAGTTCCATGAAGAACAGGTTTCCGTAGCTTCCGAACTCGCTGTTCAGGTCGATAGGGTTGTTGGGGTCTAGTCTGAGCTCGGGGTAATCCCCAATCGCGACGTAGCCGCCAAACCGCAGGTTCACGTCCTGTACGACCTCGTACTGAATCAGAGGCGAAATGATGACCGAGGGGTCCAAGATGTTCATCGTGCCGCCCAGAATGAACGTGGCGTACTCCACGGGCATCCAGCTAGCCGCCAAGCCAGCGTAGTGTTCACCGACGAAGTAGATTTCGCCGCGCGAGAACTCGGCGGAGGTCAGCTTTTCGATGTACTCGCCAGAGTCGCTCGTCCCATAGCCGTTGTAGTGATACTCGCCGGACAGGGTGAATTCGGAGCGGATATAGTCGGTGCCGATGGTGAAGCGAGGCTTTTTGATTTCTTCGTCGTCCAGGTCGAACGCCGCGGCGACTTCGGAGTACGGACGGAAGTAGTCCAGGTCCATCGCGAACCCCATGATGGCCCAGACGCGTCGGTACGACTTGGCGATCGCTACATACTGGTCACTGGAATCGAGTGTCCAAGCCCAGCGCCCACCAAACGACAACATATCCCAAGACCCGCGGTCGGCCACAATGAGGTCCATCTCGAGGCCCTCCATCGGGTACGAGATGTGGCGCACCGCATCGATGCCTCGCTTCTGTGAGGTATCGAGCTCAAACGGGCTGAACTGCGACCAAATGTCGGCAATGACAAACATCGACGAGACGCCCCAGGTGATGGCCTGTCGTCCAACCGTAAAGTCTCCGACAGGCGAAAACACCGTGACGGCAAGTCGGTCCAAGTCGTGTTCGAACAACAAGCCATCCTTTTCGATAATGATGGTCTTCATATCGAACGTGCGCGGGGGGACGACGGTTGCACCAAGTCCGACCTGCCCTGCCCCAAGGCTTGCATCGGTGAGGTTCCAGTACAGCCGGTTGTGGACCTCAAACGAGACGTGTTCACCGACGGACCCTTTCCACTCCAACCGAAACACGGAGCTGTTCAAACCGTTGAACTCGTCGACCTGTCCAAGGGTGTCGTACGGCACCTGCGACACCCCCATCAGGCCGCTTGCATAGCCCCCCAGATTGAGCGCGAAACTGTCGGAATCGGCGATGTCGAATGCGGCATGTGCGCTCGACGTCCAACTCAACAACCCAGCCAACACGGATAGAGCGACGAAGCGTTTCACTCTTCTTCCTCATCGTTCTTGTGTTCATCAGCGACGATCTTGCCGCTGTCCAAGCGGACGATGCGGCGAGCGTGGTCCATGACCATTTGGTCGTGTGATGCGAAGAGGAAGGTTACGCCTTGCTCCCGATTTAGCTCTAGCATGAGGTCTAAGAGCGCTTTGCTAGATTCGGAATCCAAGTTTGCAGTCGGCTCGTCGGCGAGCACGATGGAAGGATTGCTTGCGATGGCACGCACCACCGCGACACGCTGTTGCTGCCCGCCTGAGAGCTGATGTGGCTTGCGGTGCATATTGTCGCCCAAGCCCACCCGACGCATGAGCGGTTCCACGATCTCTTTGCGTTTCGCCGCCGGCACGCCTTGCAGCATCAGAACGAACTCTGCGTTTTCGTACGCCGTGAGCACCGGTAGCAGGTTGTATGCTTGGAACACGAATCCGATGTGGTCCAAGCGGAACTTTGCACCTTCTGTGCGCTGCATCGAAGTGACGTCTCGCCCATCGACTTGGATGGTCCCTGCCGTGGCTTCGTCGATGCAGCCGATGAGGTTTAGAAGCGTTGTCTTTCCTGACCCTGATGGACCGGCGAGCACCGAGAATTCGCCCGACTCGACCTTCAGATCTGCGCCTCTGAGCGCGTGGACTTCGACTTCCCCTTGTACGAACGTCCGCCTGGCGCCGGTCACATTTATGATTGTCTCTGCCATTTCGCGTCCTATTGGAAGAAGCGCATCGCCTGCGCCGGAGTTAGTTTTGCGGCCTTGTAGGCCGGATAAATCGTGGCCGACATCGTCAGCACAAACACGCCAACGGTCGCGCCAATCCAACGGCTCACGTTGACTTCACTACGCAGCCGCCAATCGCCCATGACGACCCCGCCCATCTCGACGTCGCCGTAGATTGCAGTGAGGTCGATGCCGTAGGCATGGATGTATGAGTGGATTCCGAATCCAACCGCGAATCCAATGGTCATGGCGACCAGCGCCATAAGCAGCGATTCGTAGACTAGAAGTGCCGCTACCTGCTTTGGCGTGAGGCCAATAGCGGACAAAAGCCCGAACTCGCGGATTCGCTCCATCACGATCATCATGAATGTGTTCAGGACGGCGAACACCACGACCAGGAACACCACCAGGCCATAGATATTGGCGAATGCGGCGTCCATTTCGATGAGGCTGACCATCTCAGGCATCGCCTCGTCCCAGGTCATGATTTCGTACTTGTCACCGAGTGCGCCCACCAGACGGTCTTTGACGACATGACGTGCATCTCGAGGAGCAACGATACCAATCTGGGTGAGTTGACCCGCCATCGAGATGGACTTCTGAGCCGCAGGAATCGACGTGTAGGCAGCAATATCATCTAGCTGTCTGGAACCTGTGTGGATGATCCCTGTGACGTGAAAGAGCGCGCGCTCCATATCGCCATCTGGATTTGTGGCCGTCAGCACCACACGGTCCCCGATTTTGACGTTGAGCTCGTGCGCCGCGCCGCTACCCAGCACAAGCGGGTCTTCTTCGTCGCCGGTCAGAAACGTTCCTTCCTTGAGGTACTGACCGGCGTTCTGCACGAGTTTCTCTTCTTCCGGATCGACGCCCTGAATCAGCGTCGCGACGTTTCCGGAAGACGTGCTCAGCAGGCCGTTGATAAGCACCCGACGAGCAGACCCTTCGACGCCAGCGGTCGATTTGACCGCAGCCAGTGCTGGGTTCGGGTCGGTCATCACAATATCGTTCATGCGCGAGTCCCAGTAGCCAGGCGCATGAATCAAAACCGAGCCTCCAGCGGAATCCGCAGCGGCGTCTTCCATTTTGGTATAGGACGAATCCGAGATACCCATCGTGACCAAGAATAGCGCGTAGCTGAACGCGATAGCGCTAATCGACACGATCGACCGAGTGCTGTTTCTCCAGAGATTTCTCCAAGCAACTGCAAACATCACGTCCTCCCTGAAATGGCTGAAGTGATGTCCAACCGAGCTGCCTTCCAAGCCGGCCAGATGCCGCAAAGCAGTGCGACGGGAACGATGTATGCGAGGGGTTTCAGCAGGACCTTAGCGTTGATTACGAACGTGAGAGAGTTCATGTCCACGCCCATCATCCCGACCGATTCTCCACCGGTCCAAGCGGTGAGATCGAGTCCGTTCACCACGAAGTAGTAGCTGAACAAGCCTCCGAAAATGACGCCGGCAATCCCGCCGACGAGCGTCACCAGGACGCTCTCGAGGACCACGCTAAAGAACAGCTGGTAGGGTGTGACGCCGATGGCTCGGATGACACCAAATTCGCGAGAGCGCTCAAGCGCGCTCATGCGTTGGGCGTTGAACAACCCAAATGCGACGATAAGGTAGACCAGACCGAACATCACGATGTCCGTTTGGTCCATGAGCTTCACCATGTCCGCCAATTCAGGGACGAGTTTCTGCCAAGGTCGGACGACCAGGTCTTCTTGTCGGATGGCCTTCTGCAGGTGTAGCGCAGTCGGTTCGGCCTCTGCGACGTTCTCGATGCGAACGGCTATTTCATTGACCTTGCCTTCAAGGCCCGCAGCGAATTGTAGGTCCTTGAGACCGATGAAGACGGTCTGTCGGTCGATCTGCGAGTTTCGTGTCTCGACGATTCCGACAATTTTCAAGAGGTCGTTCCCCAGCGCGCCATCAGCGGCTTCGAAGAACATCACGACCTCATCGTTGACCGATACCTCAAGCTGCTTGGCAAAATTGCTACCGACGACGACTTCGCGCGGCGCCGGGTAATCCGGCGGATTCGGGGTGAGCCAGCGACCTTCGATGACGTTGTCGTCGGCGATCGTTGTCGCTGCCTCACGGTCGGGGTCGATACCCACGATGCGGGCAACGATGGATTTCTTTTCGTGACCTACCAGGCCAAATGCGATGACACGAGGCGCCGTTGCGACGACGCCGGGCTCGCTCTCGATGGTTTTCAGAAACGGGTCATCGACATCGAAGGCGAATCGGACCGCAGCCCGGTCGGCAAACTCCTCGCTTTGGATGTTTACCTGACCGAGGCTGACCTGGGTCGATTGCTTGACCATCTCGGCGACGAAGCCTTCCATGTAAGCCATCGTCCAAACCAACATCGCGACGGCAACTGCAACGCCAGCGACAGTTAGTGTGGTCCGCCATCGATTTCGGCTGAGGTTTCGCAGGGCCAGCCGGCCAATCATTTCTTAGCCGCCCGGCGAAGCCCCTTCTTGGTGAAGAGGTCGCTCTTGATCTTGTGGTTGAACTTGATTTCTTCGTAACGCATCTCGGTCTTCTCGTCTGGTTTATCCATTGGAACCAGGGTCATGACCTTGGGCATCAGACGGTCGCCAATCTTCTGAACATCCGTGAATGTCATGCGTCGCATCAGCTTTCCGCGGTCGAAATAGTCGGCGCGCGCGGGAATCCAGGTGTCAGCGTCGAGGTAGTACTCGACCTTCGTGTAGACGACCGGAGCCTTTGGACGAGGCGTCATCGTTGCCAGGAGATACGTCTTGGCGCCCTCCGTCTTCCAACTGAGCTTGGTCTCGTAGTCGTCCTCGTACTTTGACTCACGCACCAGGTCGTCATTGGTGAAGTGGCTTCCCATCCAGGCATCAGAGAGAAGGCCAGATGGAACCCGAATCATTCGGTCGGCCCGCGGAGCGTAGTTCCATAAGCCTTCCTTAGTCTTAAGCGTCGCAGTTCCGGCTTCACGTCGGGGTTTTCGAATGACAAACAACGCGTCGTCTTTCCCTCGTGACCATTGTTCGATCGTCAACTTGCGAGTGCCCCGGTCGTTGACGATGGTCATCGTGACGGTGCCCTCCGACGTGTCGGCGCGATAGAGGTCGTCCAGCTTTGCGGTGACCTCTTTGACGGATGGGAGCTTTCGCTCCTGTTTTGCTGGCTCGGGGTTTGGTTTTTCCTGCGCAACCGCAGGCATCCCCACCAAAGCCGCCAGCAAGAATGCTGATACCTTGATCTTCATATATCCTCCCTTTTCTCTAAAATCCGTCGGAACAGATCGACGAGATTGGCGCTCCACGCCTCGATCTCCTCGTCACTGTCGAGCGCTTGGTTTTCGAGCGTCCATCGATCCAAGACCAGGTCGACGGCAATCATCAGCTCAACCAAAAGCTCGGTAGGTAGGTCATCACGCACTTCCCCAAGGCGTTGACCACGTTCGATGAATTTGACGCTCAGGTTGCGACCAATCTCCATCGTCTTTTCAAATACAATCGAGCCTTCATGACGGCGCGTAAACTCAAGCACCGCGCGCATCATCCCTTTGGCGTAGGGAATCTTTCGCATCAGTTTGAATGAGTTGACCGCGTACGCCTCAATATCACCCCAGAAATCGCCGGATTCGCCCAGCGCCTCGATAACGTCTTCTTTGTTGAAGACCTGCATGAGGTGGTCGACCACCGTCATGAATAGGTCCTGCTTGTCATCGAAGTAGTAGTAGGTCGCGCCCTTGGAGATTCCTGCGCGTTTAATGATCTGGTTCAGTGATGCGTTCTCGAACCCAAACTTCGAAAACTCCTCGCCCGCCGCCTCCAAGATGGATTCACGGCGATTCTTGTCGAGCTTTAGAAAGCGTGGGCGGGGCGACATTGTAGGTTCCTATTACTTGCGTGCTAACGTTAGACCGAACCGTTCGACCATCAAGTTAGACCAGCTGGTCTAATATATGATTCAAAGATTTATTCGGGTCAATAGATTTTGTTCTTTGCCCAAACAAAAAGGGCGCGGGTTGACACCAACCGGCTTCGTGAATAGGTTGTGCGCGGCCTGACGACATGAGTTTGAGCGCCCCTCCACCGCTCACTCACCTACGCTCTCTTTCGAAAAAACAACAGTTTTGATGCACCGTTGTGTGTTTTGCGCTCTAGGAGTTAGCCGATGGCTATGTTTGATGTTGTTGCGAAAGGCTTTCGTGACGTCCGAAACCGGCTCGAAGGAAAGGTCGAGCTTACCGAAGAAAATATTGATGATGCCCTGAAAGACATCCGCATGAGCATGCTCGAAGCGGATGTGAACTTCCGGATCGCGAAGAACTTCGTGACGCGCGTCAAAGAGAAAGCGCTGGGCGAGATCGTTAAAACGACCGCAAAGGGCGAGGACGGCAAGGTCAAGGTTAGCGCCGGCGACCACTTCATTCGCATCTGCCACGACGAGCTCGAAGGCCTCATGGGCCCCGTCGACACCAATATCGTTTTTGGCAACCCACGCGTCGGACCGACCAAGATCATGATGGTCGGACTTCAGGGTGCAGGTAAGACGACCACGACCGCAAAGCTGGCCAATCTGCTCATCAACGAGCACGACAAGAAGCCACTGCTGGTGGGTGCCGACGTCTACCGTCCTGCTGCTATCGAACAGCTACGTGTCCTCGGTAACCAAATCGGAATTCCCGTTCACGCTGTCGAGGGTGGCGACCCGATTCAGGTTTGCAAGGACGCCCTGAAGATCGCCCAAGATACAGGACGTGATGTCGTCCTGTTCGATACCGCCGGACGTCTGGCCGTCGACGACGTCTTGATGGACGAGCTCGAGCAGATCGTCGACTCCACCAAGCCTGAGAACATCTTCCTGGTCGTCGACGCCATGATTGGTCAGGACGCTGTGAACACGGCAAACGAGTTCAACCAGCGTCTGGAGATCGACGGCTTCATCATGACGAAGCTTGACGGTGACGCACGCGGTGGTGCTGCCCTTTCCATCAAGGAAGTCACGGGCAAACCCATCAAGTTTGTGGGTGTCGGCGAGAAGATCGAAGACCTCGAGGCATTCCGGCCAGAAGGCTTCGCGAACCGAATCTTAGGATTTGGCGACGTCATGGGCTTGATGAACAAGTTCGAGAAGTCGCTCACTGAAGAAGAAGCAGCGAAGGCCGAGAAAGACGCCATGCGCATGCTTTCTGGCGAGTTCAACTTCAACGATTTCTACAACCAGCTCCAGCAGATGTCGAAGCTTGGTTCCATGAGCGAGCTCATGGAGATGATGCCGTTCTTTGGCGGAGGCATGCCAGCCGACGTTCAGATCGACGACAAAGAACTCGTCAGAATTCGCGCAATCATCCAATCGATGACCGAGAAAGAGCGCACGCAGCCAGAGCTTCTGACCCGTCAGCCCAATCGTCTGCGTCGTATCGCGAGCGGTTCTGGGATGGAGCTCGAGAAGGTCGAGGCCGTTCTGCAGCAGTTCAACACGATGCGTGCGGTGATGCAGCAGTTCTCCAATATGGGCGGCGGCTTCTTGGATAAGATTCCGGGATTTGGCCAGCTCAACAAGATGCGTCAGATGAAGGACATGGACATTGGGTCGCTGCTTGGCGACCTGATGGGCGGCGCTGAAGGTGGAATGGGCGGTGGAATCCCGGGGCTCGGCGGTATGCAGCTGCCGCCTGGTTACGTCCCTCCCGGTGGTAAGCGACAAGCGTCAAGCAAGGGCACGAAGTCGCGCTCGATGTCGCGCTCCAAAAAGAAGCGCAAGCGCAAAGCATCCCGCAAGGCACGGCGACCTAAGAAATGAGCGCAGCCGCGGCGCCGGTAGAGCGCACCTGTGAAAACCACCCTAACTATCCCGCGATCGCTGTCTGTTCGTTGTGCGGCCGGGATATCTGTGGCCAGTGTCACTCAACGACACTCACAGGGTATGCGGTCTGCCTGAACTGCCCGGTTGCCGAGCAACTTGCGCCAAAGACCACCTGGGAGAAGGCGCAAGGACTCGGTCACGCCTATGCTTTCTTCCACACCTGCGTCGCGGTCCTATCCAATCCCCGCACGTTCTTTTCGTTCATCTTGCCCAAGGGTGACTGGGTCAAACCGACCATCCTTGGGCTCATCTGCACGATTTTCGGAAGCCTGATTGGATTAGCTTACCAGGTCGCGTTCATGACGCAGTTCGGCGAGATTGTGACCGAGCTCGCTACACAGCTAAGCATGAGCAGGACCAACGCTACGTTGATGCTGTTCATGTCTGTGCCGTGGTCGTCGATGTTCATTTACATCGCGCACCTGGGCATCCTCGGGTTGAGTCTGCAATTCTCGGGGGTCGAGAAGTTCGATTGGTCGGTCGTCGCACGCATCGTCGGCTACTCGAATGCCGCGCACCTGTTCATGATCATTCCACCGGTCATGGAAATCCCAGTGGGGCATTTCTTCTCGATTGTGTGGTTGTTCAACCTGGAAATCACCGGCGTGCAGCAGTTCTTCAAACTCACGTTTGGCAGAACGATGTTGGCAGTCATCCCAGGATTCTTAGTGATGGCGTTGTTCGGAACCTAGACGGTCTCCGGCTTGTCCTCGTCATCTCCCGTCAGCCAAGTTTTGACTCGGCGCATATCTTCCAGAATCAGATACAGGCAGGGAACCAGGAGAAGTGCGATGAAGGTCACGAATAGGATTCCGAATCCCAGACTAACGGCCATCGGCGCAAGGAAGCGCGCCTGAGGTGATGTCTCGAAGATCATGGGTGCGAGACCGAAGAACGTCGTCAACGATGTCAAAAGGATCGGCCTGAAGCGACGGGTGACCCCCGCCACGACAGCATCGAAGATCGACATCTCCTCGGAGTATTCATTGATGGCGGTGACCAGAACGATCGAGTCGTTCACAACCACGCCTGAGAGCGCGACCAAACCCATCATGGTCATGATGCTGATGTTGAACCCAAGTAAGACGTGGCCGAACACAGCGCCAACCAGACCGAACGGAATGGCCGATACGATAATCGCGGGTTGGACATAGCTTCGGAATGCGACCGCCATGAGCGCGTACATCACAAAGAGCGCCATGAAGAATCCACGGAACAGCGCACCAAGGCTTTCTCCCCGTTCTTTCTCTTCGCCCGCAACGCTGTACGAGAGTCCCGGCGTGTCCGCCAAGATTCTGGGGAGCAGGTCTTGCTGAATGTTCGTCATCACCTCGCCGGCGGATGTGACTGAGTCGTCCACATCACCGGTTACCGAAACCACACGACGTCCGTCGACACGAACGATGGATGTATAGGATCGGCCTCGGTTAATGTTCGCAGCTTGGCGTAAAGGAATTTCACCACCTTGTGGTGTTTGGATCAGCAGCTGTTCGATATCGAACTCGGAGATTCTCTCTTCTTTGGGCCGACGGACGAAGATTCGAACTTCATCGCGACCACGCTGTTGGCGAGTAACCTCCGCCCCGAAGAACGCATTTCGAACCTGTCGGGCGAGGTCGCTTTCCGTGATGCCCATTGCGCGTGCGGCCGGTTTGAGCGTCAGGTCGAGTTGCTCTTTCCCGGCGGCAAATCCATCGTTCACATCGAAAACGCCGGCGTAAGTTTCGACCTTGCTCGCCAGGCTCGATGCCGCAGCTTCCAGCGTGTCATTATCGCGGTGCGAAAGCTCAACGTTTACTGGGTCACCCGCTTGCGGGCCGATATTGAATTTGAAGGTTAGTGATTCGACACCGGGCACCTCGCCGACTTTTTGCCGCCACTTGGCGGTGAACTCTGACGTCTTGATGTCGCGCTCTTCGACGGGCACCAGGAACGTCTGCACACTCGCCAGGTGACTGCCTGACGACGAACCACGTGAGACGCCACCACCGCCTCCGATGCTAGCGCCCACGGACGAGTAGATTCCGCGACTGATGTCGGACACCCCGCCGTTCTCTTCCATGATTTCGCGTGACGCCTCCTCCAGCAGTCTGGCGACGCGCCTTGTGTCCTCGGCAGGCGTGCCGAACGGCATTTCGACACTTGCTGTGATGATGTCTCCTTCGACTTTTGGCATGAAGGTGAACTTCACGAACCCGCCACCAATGAACCCGAAGGTCAGGAACAACGCGCCGATACCGACGGCGATGGTGACATATCGATAACGGAAGGCCCGCTCCGCAAACGGTTGGTACGCCGTTTCGATGAACCAATCTAGACCAGCGCCAAACCAGCGCGTGGGCGCACTGAGCGCGTCCATGGCATTGAAGATGGCGTCCACCAAAAAGCGCGGAAGGAAGATACTCAGGACACTGCGCGGGTCGCTCTCGTGCCCAAGGTGGGCCGGCAAAACGAACAGCGCTTCGACCAGGGAAATCAGGAGAATTGGGATGACGATGAGGGGAATCTGTCGGAAGAACTTGCCCATGATGCCGGGCACGAACAACAAGGGGACAAATGCGACCACGGTCGTCAGAACCGAGAAGGTAATCGGCATCGCAACCTCGCGAATACCGTTGATTGCCGCGGCGATCGCCGACTCTCCGTCGCCCCTGTGGTGGTGCACCGCTTCCCCTGCCACGATGGCATCATCAACCACGATGCCGAGGGTCAGGATGAACGCGAAGAGCGAGATCATGTTGATGGAGACGTCCATGACCGGCATCAACAAGAACACGCCCAATACGCTGATGATAATGCCGGTCGTCACCCAAAACGCGAGGCGGACCTCAAGGAACAAACCGAGCAGAAGCAAAACCAGAATCAGACCCAGCATCGCGTTTTCAACCAAAAGCCCAACACGGTCTGCGTAGATTTCCGAGCGGTCATTCCAGAAAACAATGTCGAATTTTGGCGGCATTTGGGACTTCTTGTCCGCCACGTATTCTTTGACGATGTCGGCAATCTCGATGGGCGTTTGGTCGCCGATTCGATAGACATCCAAACGGATCGCACGCTTGCCGTCGTAGTAGGCTTCAAGGTCGACGTCTGCAAACGTGTCCTTAATCGTCGCGATCTCTCCGAGCGTGACAACGGAACCATCTGGCTGGGCCAAGACAATCACGTCGTTAAACTCATGACCAAACTCACGTCGTTCGGTCGTTCGAAGTAGAACTTCTCCGCGGTCGGTCTTGACGCCACCGCCGGGCAGTTCGATGGATGCGCGGGCCACGGCGGTACGAATCTGCTCCAGAGTCAGACCGTAGCGGCGCAGCTCTTCCTGAGGCACCTCGATGCTGATTTCGGGGTCTCGAACGCCACCGAGTTCGACGACGGTGATATCTGGGTCCTGCAGCAGTTCGTCTCGAATCTCCTCACCGAGGGTGCGAAGCTCCTTCTCGGACGCATCACCATAGATGACTAACGAGATCACCTGCTGGCGGTTGCTTGCGAGGCTGATGACTGGGCGTTCCGCATCCTGCGGCAACGACGTGACGCGGTCGACGGCGCTTTTGATGTCATTCAACGCTTCTGTCGCATCCGTGGAGGTTAGAAGTTCCGCCGAAACGGTCGCAACGCCCTCGCCTGCTGTGGAGCGCACCTCCTTGATTCCGTCGACGCTTCGAACGGCCTCTTCGACGGCGAGGACCACGCCCTGCTCTACTTCTTCAGGTCCGGCGCCAGGATAGACGACCTGGACGTTGACACGGTCGAGCTGAATCTCTGGGAAGACCTCTTGTTTGACCTGAGTGGCCATGAAGATGCCACCCAAGATGAAGACGGCCATGATGAGGTTAGCAGCGACGCCGTTTTGCGCCATGAACGCTAGCGGCCCGGACTTCCAAGTTGGTTCTTGGTCGCTCATTTCGCTACCTCAGCGCGTTTGGCGGGTTCTGCCTGAGTCGATTCAGTCCGCAGCTTCATGCCATCAACGGGCGTCGAGATCTTGGACACGACAACTTCGTCTCCCTCTGCAACGCCGCCCCGGATGAGCACTTCGTCCTCGTCTCGCCAGACGATAACGGCCTTCGCGATCTGGAGTTTGTCGTCCTTCATCAGATGTACAGAATCACCTTCATGAACGTAGCGTCGGGACAGGGCCACGACATTGCGTGACTCTCCGCCTTGGATGGTGACCGAGACATACGCGCCCACCAATAGTGGCAGTCCGCGTTCTTCCGGCGCTTTGGCCAGGTTCGCTGGATCGTCGATTTGCACGATGACGCGGGCCATCCTGCCAACGGGGTCCAAGTCGCCTAACAGACGCAGCACTTTGCCTTCTCGCTCAATTTTTCCGGTTCCAAGGTCCTGCACGATCTTCGCTGCGGAACCTTCACCTGTTGCGTTTAAGCCGGGAACATCAATGAGTCCAAGGCGGTCCATGGGAATCGACACTTGGACCCAAAACTCGTCTGTGCCGACCAACGTAGCCATAGGGCTTCCCATCGTCGCGAGCTGCCCTACTTCTACCGATTCCGAGCGGACGTACGCGTTGAATGGGGCACGAATGGTCGTTCGCCGAAGGTCGAGTTGTGCCCGTTTGAGCTGAGACTCAGCGGACTTCAGATTGACCTCGGCGATGCGTTTTTGCGGCCCACGTAGCGCCAGACCCGGGTCGGCGTTTCCATCGACGTCCTTTTTGAACAGCTCCCATTCCTTCTTCGCGACTTTCTGCTGACCTTCTTCGAGCGTGATTTGGGCTTCGGCCGAGGCAACCGCAGTTTTGCTTTGCTCGACGGCAATCTGGTAGTCGGATCGGTCGATCTTCACCAGCGGCTCGCCCTTTTGTACGACGCCACCTTCGACCAGTTTCTCGCTGACCCAAATGACTTCACCTTGCACTCGTGGCTGCAGCACAACGGTACGCGCCGGAGTAACTTCGCCCTGACCTCGCACATCAATCGTGCGCGTCGCAGTTTGGGCTTTCTCGACTGAAACGAGCACGCCGCGATTTTCGGGGGCGGTTCGTTCTGGCTTCGTCCGGCTCTTAATGAGCGTCACAGTCGCCGCGATGGAGAGCACCAAGATCACAAGTGGCGCCGCGATTTTTATGACTGTCCGTCCAGTATTGCTACTCATCTAGATCGTCCTTCTTCGGAGCTTCAAGCTCCTTAGTCCATGCCCCGCCAACCGCGCGGCATGTTTGAATTCGAAAGCTCAATTGTTGGCGCTGCGCATCCACCATGGCCTGCTGCAGCGTTTGCACCGAACGCAGGGCGGTCAGCACGCGCAGGTAATCCAACGCGCCGGACCGGTATCGCTCACGCGCGATGACGAGTGAGGCTTCGGCACTCTCGAGTTGTTGTTCGAGCTCTTCCATGAACAGCTTCTGTTGTCGCTCTCGCACAACGGCGGACTCGACCTCTTGGAAGGCGGTCAACATCGATTGCGCGTAGGAGAACAATCGCTCACGGGCGGCGGCTTCAGACTGATCGATCACCGCATTGCGACGGCCACCCTCAAAAATGGGTTGAGTGGCCGAGCCGCCGATACTCCAGAAGAGTTCATCGAACAGGTCGCCGATGGTGTCCGTGGAAAGAAACATCGAAGCCGACAGGCGGATCGACGGAAGCCGGTCTCGAACAGCCGCAACCGTACGCTCATCCGCCGCTTCAAGACGAAGCCGCGCCGAACGCACATCTGGGCGATTTTCCAGGATGTCCGCGGGGACGCCCAACGCAGGGAACGCAGGAATCTCTGGAAGCTCGGCGGTTGCGCCCACCACCTCGGCGCGCGGAGGCTCGCCAGTCAACACCGCGAGGCGCAATCTGGAGATCTCCTCGAGGGCCTTCGCGGTCTCGTATTGGCCACGTAGGCGATAGATTTCCTGCTCTTGCTGCGTGACGTCCAGCGCGGTTGCGACCCCATTTGCGAGACGCAGCTTGGTCAGTTCGAGGAACTTCTCGGCAGTCTCGATCTGCTCTTCGATCAACGTCATCTTCTGTCGCTGCGAAACGACGTCAAACCAGGCTTCTGAGACTTGCGCAGACACGCTGATCGCGAACGCCTCCACGTCGGCTCGGACTGCCTGCGTATCGTACTCGGCAGCTTGTCGACGCGCGGCCAGTTTGCCCCACACATCGAGTTCGTAGGACACCGGGGCGCTGAGCCGAAACTGATTGCCTTCCACACTTCCAATCGGTGGGGCTGCGGGTGATTTGCTGCGTGAAGCTTCAAACTGCGCGGAAACAGTGGGCCAGAGCGTTGAGTCGGCCTGGGCTTGAATCGCTTCCGCTTGTTCGAGCCTCGCCCACGCGCTTCGTAAGTCGAGGTTTCGGTCTAAGGCCTTGTTGACCAAGCCGTCCAACTCGCCGTTTCCGAAGTCTGAACAGAATCCGTCCTTTTCGACAGTTTCAAACGTCACTGCTGAAAACGCGTCGGGAGCCTGCGGCACGACTTTGTCGACTTTCTCGGCATATTGATTGCCGCTGCACGAGAGCAATAGCACGGACAGAATTGGGAGAATCCTACGCATCTTCGCCCCCTTTCGGAGCAGCGCCGTGTAGGATGAATTGAACCACGCCACGGACGTAACTTTGTTTGGGAATGGGCATGAATTTGTTGATTCCAACGGTTTCTGCGAAGGCGTAGTGATGTAGCGAGCCTGCAAACATGCGGGCGAGAATCTCGGGATCGCCAATTGCGAGTCGACCGGCCTTTATCTCGGCGTCGAAGTAGTTGGAGATCAGGCGTAGTCCCTTTACGGGCATCACCTCGTCTGCATCACGCAAGCTCTCGTCGATAACGCCGCTGGATGCGATCATCATCATTTTGGGTACGAGCTCGGTGAAGAAGTCGACCATTTGAACGCCAATGGCAAAGAGATTCTCTTCAACCGAGTTCTTTCCTGCCAGTCCATCTAAACGCGCGAAGAACGGGGGCTCAGGCAGTCCCATTGCAGCCAGAAACAAGTCGTGCTTCGAGGAGAATCTGCGGAAGATGGACCCCTCGGAAATACCAGCTTGTTCGGCGATCTGTGCGGTCGTGGCCTTCAATCCCTGGTCCATGAACACAGCCCGAGCAGCCTCGAGTATTTGTTCGTCGGTGATTGTCGCTGTACGTGCCAAGCTAACTCCAATTAATGAGCATTGACTCAACAATATGATGCATTTATCCAATAAACGATACGCAATTAATGAGCAACCACTCATTTAAGCAATTTTGGTCGTCATCTGACCTTGTTGGTCCCCACTCAGATGCACGTCGTTTAAGGAAGATTCTTTAAGGAGTGTTAACTTCTTTTCGACGATCTTACGTTTGCGATTGTTTACAGACCGCGGGAATGGTGGACCAGACCGCGAGTGTTTGGATCTATGTTCGAAACCGATAGAGTGGAGACATGAGACGCATCACCCAAGGTCGACCTGGAGACCGTGCACGAAGCCCGCAGACTGAGCGGCACGCGCGGAAAAAGCGACGCTCGCATCGTAGGGATGTGAAGCGAGGAGGCACCTATCACCCTGTGAAGGCCCCACCGCAATCGGCTCGTCACGGTGTGCGCGTGCGTCTGCTTTACGCTGTCATCGCTGGTGTTGCGACGATCCTCTGCGGCGCCTCGATTGCGTTCTCGTTGCACCAACCAGCATTCACATCGGCAGCGCTGGCTATCCTTGGATTCTGCTCATTCAATGCGATGATCGCGATGGTGCTCAGTGCCCGTCGTGAAGAGACCGTGCACCAACTCGCGACGGACCAGGAAGACATTCCCCTGTTGACTGAAGGGCGAGACGGCTCGGTGTGACCTACATCTTTTGAAGACCAAGGGCATCACGGTACGCCGCATCCGATTTGGCGTTCTTCATCCAATAATCGAGCATGATGGAATTCGTCAGCACACCACGCGAGACCATGTTCTCTGGGGTCTTACCATCGCGCCTAAACAACGGCGCATAGCCATCTTCGAACCCGACAATTCGGAATGGGAACTTGGGTTCGAAGTACAATTGAAACGTGCGCTGAAGTTCCGGATAGGTGACGGAGTAGCGCGAGACCGGCGCGTCCCAGCCTGCCAGCGATTGGTTCGTTTCCAAGACGGCTTTAGCGTCATAGGTACGGGTTTCCTTGTGCATGAACCGCAAGAACTGCACACCGGGCACCATCTTGAAATCGCCCGTGGGAAGCGATGCTGGGTCCTTTCGCAGCTGGACCCACAGTGCATCTTCAAATGGTGCGTCCTCCAACCGGAACTCCTGGTCAGCCTCCGCCTGAAAATACGAGAACGAACGCACGCTGTAATCAAGCTCACCCTTGTTGAACTGCGCGAACACCTGCCCACACCACTCCGTCGCAGCAAACACGAGCTTCTCTGGCTTGGGTGCGTCTACAGGAAAGAACACCGATGTGTTCACGTTGTACGGATACATCCCGGTGTAAAAACGGCTATGCCGGTTCATTTTCAGAATGGGAACCGCATTGTCTTTCGGGCCGAACTCGTACTTAACCTGCTTATCGGTCAGAAAATCTTCGGTCACGAAGATCGCCACCGTTTCACCGCTGTGTGATTGCCCGTATCGGGTCTGCGTCAACTCATAGCGGTTCATTTCAGCGAGTCCTCGATTCCAGTAGGACCTGAAATCCGTGGCTTCGGCGGCCAACTGCTCGCTGGTGAGGGGATTCACCTTCAACCCCTCTTTTTGAACCGTAGTTTGAGGGGTTTGCGGCGTGCACGACAAAACAAAAGCTGTCGTCGCGATGATGAGCTGAGTCGTTCGCATTGGATCTCCTTCGTCATCGGATGGATGCGTGAGGTGACCCTATCGATTCAATTACGAAACGTCCAAGGCGGCGAGGTCGATGGCTTTTGCGTATTGGAGGGTGGAAACGGATTTCACGTCCATCTCCTTTTTGAGATGGCGCTGAAGCTCTTCCTTTTTCTCTGGCTCCCCGTGCACCAAAAAGATGTGGGAAGCCCCGGTTTCCTCGGCCCAATTCGTCAGTTCGTTCTGACCCGCGTGGGCCGAAAACCCATTTATGGTGTGAACTTGGGCATTCACTGGAATCGACTCGCGATGCAGCTTTACAAATGGCGCGCCTTCCACGATTCGGCGACCGGTGGTCCCACGAGCCTGATAGCCGCAGATGACCAAACTGCTCTGCTCACGCGACAGGTTGTGTCGAAGGTGATGCAACACTCGACCACCAGAAACCATGCCACTTCCTGCCAGTATTACCGCACCACCACCCACCGCGTTGATCGCGATGGAGTCGCGGGTATCGCGTGTATACGTTAGAGCCGGGAAGTTAAACGGCGTCTCGCCGTTCTTTTTCAAAATGACCGCGTGCTGATCGTATTGTTCTGGGTGCCGCTCAAAGATGCGTGTTGCATCGATGGCCATCGGGCTGTCCAAGAAAATCTTGGCATCGCCCGGTATTCGGTCGTTCTTCCACGCCTCGTACAAGACGTAGAGCAACTCTTGCGCGCGTTGCATGGCGAACGTTGGAATCACGACGTTTCCACCACGTCCCAGCGTCTCGGCGACCACATATTCAAGTTCCGCGATCGTGTCCTTGAACGGCCGATGGTCACGGTCGCCATAGGTGCTTTCCATCAAGGCAATATCACAGGTCGGTGCGACACTCGGGTCATTGATGATGGGCTTATCCAGGTTGCCCAGGTCGCCAGAGAACACAAAACTGCGCTGGATATCGCCCTCGCGCAGTTGGAGTTCCACCATGGCCGAACCAAGGATGTGACCAGCTTCATGGAATGTGAACGTCAGCTCATCCCAGACACGGGTGGTCTGTCCAAACTCGACAAACTCACGCCAGATTTCCAAGACATCCAGAACGTCTTCATCGGTGTAGAGCGGCTCGATCCGCTCCGTCCCCAGTTTACGTTTGTGGTTGGCGCGTTGGGCCTCGGTCATGATGAGGTTCGCCGCGTCCATGAGGCTCAGTCGGGCCAGCTCGAACGTTGCACGGGTCGAAACGATGCGACCACGGAAACCCTCTTTAAACAGCAGCGGAATCCGCCCGATATGATCAAGGTGTGCGTGGCTAACAATGAGCAGGTCGATGGAACTTGGGTCGAAGTCAAAACCATCGTCATTGCGTTCTCGATCGCTTCTGAGACCTTGGAACATCCCGCAGTCCAAGAGCACCCGTCGATCGCCGATTTCCAAGAGATGGCATGACCCCGTCACACCTTCCGCCGCACCAAAACTGGTTAGATACATTTTGTTTCCGGTCACAGAACACGCTCATCGTAGCAGCCGAGTTGACTACCGCCACCCAAATTAGGGAAACTAGTTCATCAGGCAGCCCAGAGACGCAAGTTGTCGACAATTGACGATCTCATGGCGGAGAACGCTAAGCTACGCGCGATTGTTGCGGAGTTGCGTTCGCAGTCCGAGATTCTGGAAGCTGCGCCGGTTGCCATCCAGTCCTTCGACAAGGATGGCTATGCTGAGTACATGAACCCGGCCATGATGACCTTGTTGGGGATGCCGAATGCCGAGATCTCCCGTGGACTGTTCAATATCCTGACCAGCCCTGAGATGGTGGAGAACGGTTCGTCGGCATCGTTTGCACGCGCGTACGCCGGTGAGCGGGTCGAAAGTCCCGAAGTCCCCATCCAGATGTCCAATTTCGATGCGAAGCGTTGGGGCTTGGAGAAAGCAGGATTGATGTGGGCGCATCAGGTGATCATTCCCATCCATGACGACCAAAAGAACGTCGTCGGGACGTGTTGTTTCATGTGGGATATCACTGAGCGAAAGGCGACCGAATTGGCGTTCTTAGAAGCCCAGCGTCACGAGCAAATCGCCATTCTCGCGGGCGGAATCGCCCATGATTTCAACAACCTTCTGACGGGAATCTTGGGCATGGCAACGCTTGCAGCCGAACAGACCGACCTGGAAACGATCCGGCGTCAGCTCAAGGTCATACAAGACGCTGCTGAGCAAGCGGCCGCCCTAACCCACCAACTCCTGGCGTATGCTGGGAAGGGGCAGATTAACGCTCGCCCGATGAACCCAGTGCAGACGATCGAGGATGCCATCCGACTCATGACGATGTCGGTTCCTTCGAACGTTGAATTCTCTGCGAGTTTCGGGGATTCCGGCGTCATCAACGGCGACGAGACCCAAATCCGTCAGGTCGCGATGAACTTGGTGCAAAACGCGGTCGAAGCGACTGAAGCACATGGCGGCCATGTCTATCTGACCGCAGGCTGCGTCACACTCACAGAGGAACAGCTGGCCGAAAAGCGATTTTCTGTGCAGCCCGGGTCATACTTTTCGTTGGTGGTTGAAGATGATGGCCACGGCATGGACGAGGACACGCGGTCGAAGATGTTCTCGCCATTTTTCACTCGCAAGGCCAAGGGCCATGGGTTGGGGCTCGCCGCGACGCAAGGTGTCGTCGAACAGTACGGAGGCGTCATCCGCGTCGATTCAGCGCCGGACGAAGGCACGCGCATCGAGCTATTGCTGCCATGCGAAGTCATGTTGGAAGAGATAGCGCACGACCCGTCGGCAGAGCTTCGCGCGGTCATGGGAAATCCAACGGTCTTGGTTGTAGATGACGAGTCTTCAGTGCGGCGCGTGATTAGCGATGTGCTGGAGCGTCGCCGAATTAACGTGATCGTGGCATCTGGCGGGCAGCAAGGTATCGACCTTTTCCGAGACAATCGCTCGATGATCGACCTCGTCCTGCTGGACCTCACGATGCCGCAAGTGACTGGGGATATGGTGTTTGAGCAGATTCGGGAGATCGATCCCACAATCCCAGTTGTGCTCATGAGCGGACACTCAAGGACTGAAGTCCAAGAGCGATTCGAGAATGCCACGGTTTCGGGGTTCCTTTCGAAACCGTTCCGCGCAAAGGACCTCGCGCGCCAGGTATCGGCAGCGCTGCCCGAAGCTTAGAGATTTGGCCTCAGGATTGGGAACTGAACGGTCACGCGCTGCGTTTCACAACCTAGCTCGACCGCGCCCGACGGGATGATCACGGGGTCGTTGACGTCTGGGCCATCAAACTCATCGACGTTATCGTCGGTGTCCATGTAACCCAAGAACTGATACTCGCCAGCGGGCAGCTCTACATCGATGAGGTACGGGCCATCAGGGCCTTGTGTCAGGTCAATCTCGTCGAAATCGAAGTTCGCGACCGCTTCGGCACCGTCTTTTGGCCCCAGTAGCGTGACGTCTTCGTCGCGGAAAATGGACCCGGACACGGGACCGCGGAACTCGCCATCCAGTGATGGGTTATCACGCTGGGTGGTGTCGAACGTGATTTCGAAACGTCCCGACTCTGCGGGAATGCTACCCTCGCAGGTGTTCACGGCCTTCGAAACGCCAGTCACGAACATCGCCGCAACACACATCTCGTCGTCGCTGTTATCGCCCCAACCAACATCCTGTGGGGTGCGCTGGCCGCCTTCGTCAATGGGTTGGTTCGCCATCGTGTTGTTCCACTCACACCGCATTCGCAGCTGGTCGCCGGGTTTGACCAGGACCGGCTCCTGATAGGTAAAGAAGTTCTGCCAATCGAAATCCCAATCCTTGATTTCCAAGATCTTCTCGGTGGTCCCGTCTGCGCGTTCTAGCTGAAGAAGGAACGACTCACCAAGCTTGTGTAGATGCGGAAGCGTATTGTGAATGTACAGACCTTCCGACCCATCGACGCCAGGTGCAAACTCGCCAAGGAGCGGCGAGACAGTCGGGTCGCCAACGTACTCATGCACAACGGTTTCCTGGCCAGCTGGGATCGACATGTTCTCGGGCTGACCCACCCACGCGACGTCCAACCACGGCAGGTGTCCACCACGTTGCTCGACGTCGTCCGCAACCTGGAAGTTCATGCTGCTCTGGTCGGTCTCGCCGGGTTCAGCGGTCTGAATATTATAGTGCATCTGGAGCACGATCTTTGAGCCAGGCTCGATCAGAACCCCACTGCCTTCGGGGAAATTCACGGCTCCGGAACCGGGGACCCAGGCAGCGATGAACTTCGACGGAATCGAAGATTCCGCTCCGTTGGGCGTTGCCCCGCCAAAGCAAGGATATCCGTCTTTTCCGTCAGCGCCGTCTGCAGACTCTACGAGGGCAATCTGGTCCGATCCGTCTATCAAGTATGCAGCCGAGTGATGCGCCACATTCAGGTTGCTTGGGATGAGCTCAAAAGCGGTCGCGAACTTTGGCTCCGTCTCGGGCCAGTCGATGACAAAACAACGATACTCATCAGGCGAGATCGTTGGTTCGAACGGCTCTGGCATTTCCAAGGTCAAGTCGGTGTCGTCCACGGTCGATTGCGGGAGCTCAATCGGCTGTCCTTCGTTCGCTGGGTCGCCGGCGGGCATGCCTGCGTCGATCCATCCAACGATCAGGTCAATCTGTTCTTGCGAGAGGCTTCGGTCGAACTGAAGTTCACGAACAGCTGGTGCCGCAATGAACGGAGGCATCGAGCGGTCCATGATCGCCGGCTTGATGATTGGCGCTGTTTGAACAACCTGTTCCAACGTCGTCAGTTCAAACGGTCCAATACCACCTGCGTTGTGGCAATCGCCGCAGTACGCGTCCATCACGGGCTTCACGTCCTTGTAGTACGTGGCCTGCTGCGACTGTTGACCGGAGTCGTCGCTACAACCAACGGCGAAACCTGCGGTCACGACCGCAGTAATAAGTAAGTACTTCATAAACACCTCGAATTAGGCGGGAAACCTGCCAGATCCAGAGGTAATTTTCCAGTCTGGACCACAATTCCTATTGTCTGCGACCTCCGGCCGTGGGAGGCATCACATCGCTAGTTGTACTGACGAGGTTTGAGATGAGCGAAGAACTCCAAATCACACACGAAGACGGCGATTCCAAAGGTGGGTTCTACCTTTTGCGCGGTGACGAGAAACTCGGCGAAATCACCTACAAAAAAGAAGACGGCAACCTAGTCTTCGACCGCACTTGGGTTGATGATTCGCTACGTGGACAGGGACGCGCTGGACAGCTTTTTGGTGTCGCAATGGACTGGGTTCGAGCAGAAGGACACAAGGTGGTTCCGGTGTGCTCTTATGTCCAAGCACGGTTCGACAAGGACGAAAGCCTGGCCGACCTGAAGGCCTAGGTTAGTTCACAAACTCGCAAATCGACTGTGAGTTCTGAGCGAACGCGATCGCACCCAGATTGTAGGTCGCCAGATAGATATCGGACTGTTGCAAGTTGCAGCGTACCGAACGATCACCGCATGTCGCCGTGATGGTGCCGCCAGAGTATCCACCCTCGGTCAACGGGCCGTCCTCGTTAACCAGACTCATACCATCCATGGACAACGCGGCAGTCTCAATCCAAACGTTGTCGAACGTGACGTCCGTGCACGTCGGTTCAGCGTTTGGATCGTACGTAAACGTCACTGGTGTTGTGGAATCGTCATATGGCGGGAATCCCTCGTCATCAAACGTCATCGCAGCCAACGTGCCGTTGTACCGAACAACATCGACAACACCATCACCCGACAGATCTTCACCCGAGAATTCGAAAGCCGCGTTCGAGCCCGATTCAATCGCAAGACAACCATTCAAGGTTACCGATGAATCGAACGTGGCCTGGGTGCTTCCATCTTCGAAGTCCAACGTCATCATGCCGTAGGGCGTGCTCGGTGCTAGAAGGAAACCGACGCACTCGAAGTCGCCCTCGGTACCTTCGCTCTCAAACGCAAACACGCGCTGAAACTGAACCTGCGAGTGGATCGCGGAATACACACCGAAATAGATGTCCTCGGCCAACGCCTGTGCGGCCAAATCGCCGTCGCCGTTGTTGGCGTTATTGCCGTTGTTGGCATTGTTGCCATTATTTGCGTTGTTTCCGTTGTTGCCGTTGTTGCCGTTGTTGGCGTTGTTAGAGCTCGACGTGTCGTCGCCGCACGCGACAGCAAGCGATGCAACGAGCAAAAGGCAGAGGGTGTTCTTCATTTGGGACTCCGAAAATCAGTTGCCCGCAAGGTAGTCCGTTTCCCTACACCACTCAATTTTTTCGCGGGACAACTCAGAGGGCTTCAACAACAGCGGCGATCCCCTGACCGCCCCCAATGCACACCGAACACAAGGCGTATTGTTTTTGGCTTCGTTGCAGCTCGTACAACGCTGACAAAACTAGCCGAGTTCCAGTAGCGCCCATGGGGTGACCAAGGGCAATCGCACCACCGTTGGGGTTCACCTTCGCCGGGTCCAAACCGAGTTCATCGATGACGGCGAGTGACTGGACGGTGAAACTGTCGTTGAGTTCAAACAGGTCGATATCATTCAGGCTCAGGTTGGCCTGCTCGAGCGCTTTTTTGGCAGCCGCGACTGGCCCAATCCCCATAAGTTTCGGGGGTACGCCTACGCTCGCCCAGCTGACGATTCGACCCAGCGGGTTCAGGTTTTTGGATGCCGCGAATTGTCCGGTCGTCACTACCACCGCAGCCGCTGCGTCGTTCAGCCCACATGAGTTGCCGGCGGTAATCACGCCGCCATAGAGCCCGGGCAGAGTTGCCAGCACTTCGGCGGTTGTCTCAGGACGCAGGTTCTCGTCGTGTTCAACGACCTTCGCACCACGCCGGCTGGGAATCTCCACCGGCACGATTTCCTTCGCATAGATGCCTGCCTCTTGAGCTGCTGCAGCACGACGTTGACCTTCAACGGCTGCTTCGTCTGCGCGGGCTCGGTCGATGCCGCGTTCATGCGCAAGATGTTCGACGGTCTCGCCAATCGAGCACCCGGCCTTTGGGTCGTGGAGCGCGCTGAACAACATGTCGTCTACATCGGATTTGATCATGGTCCAGCCTTCACGTACGCCGCGCATAGCGTAGGGCATCATGCTCATGTTTTCCGCGCCGCCCGCCAGCACACAGGTCGCATCGCCGAGCGCGAGCGACTTGGCGGCCTGCACGATCGACTCGATGCCCGAGCCACACGCACGATTGACCGCCAATGCTGGTGTTTCCACAGGGGCACCAACATTCAATCCAATATGGCGGGCGAGGTACGCACCATCTTTCGCGGACTGCAAAACGTTGCCGAAGTAAACGGAGTCTACCCACTCAGGCTTAACACCCGAGCGCTTGATCGCCTCGACACCAGCCACAGTTCCAAGCTGGGTAGCCGTGACCTTTTTAAGGCCGCCCAGGAACTTTCCAATCGGCGTGCGAGCGCCTTCCAAGATTACGATATCGTCTGCGCGTCCCATGCTTAGGACTCCATGACTTCGGTTTTTGATTGAACGATTCTGAATCGACTTGTGACGAATGCCAGATCCGTCAGGCACGCGTTACCAGCTGGATTGAGGCCAGTCACATGGTAGTCGCTGTACGCGGCTGTGAAGTTGATTGGCGACTGGCCGACCAGGTTGCAACCAACAGACGCCCCGGCTTCCGCAAAGGCGTCGTAGACCTGTTCCAAGAATTCGGGGTTGGTCGAGTATGCGTAGTTCGCAATCGAACCTTGGTTCTTCGCGTCTTCTGTCGCGCGCTGCAAGGCTTGCTGCGCGTCTGAGCATCGGATTAGAAATGCCACAGGCCCAAAATGCTCTTGCCTGTAGAACTCGTCTTCAGCGGTGCATCGAACAACGACCGGTGTCGCCGTCCGGGCATTTGGGAACTCCGGATGTTCGTAAGAACGCGACTCAAGAACCATGTCATATTTTGACATACCTGAGACATTTTCCAGGGTTGCTTCGGAGTGCACAGCCCCGCAAATTGCCGCCGCGACTTTGGGATTGATGGTCAATGCCTCCACGGCGGCCACGAACCTATCGACAAACTGGTCGTAACTGAGTTCACCTTTATCGGTGTCGACAACCTCGGGCACAAAGATGTTCTGGGCAGCTGTACACATTTGCGCCGAGAACAAACTCACGCTTGTGGCGAGAGCTTTCAGGGTGCCGTCTAGATCCGCCACGGATTCGACAACAACGGCATTGCATCCCGATGTCTCGGTATAAACCTGCGCGTGACGGCAGTTCTCTTCTAACCAGGCTCCAAAACGCTGGCTGCCGGTGAAATCGATGATTGCTGCATCCGGATGTTCAACGAGCTTCTTCGTGACAGGCGCATCCTTCTCGTCAGCAGCCATCGTCAAGACATTCGGATCTATGTCAAATTCCGACAGTGTATCTCGACATGTCTTGATAGCCATTGCGACAGGCAGAATGCCGTTCGGATGGGGTTTCACGACAACGGAGTTGCCGGTGGCCAAATTCGCAAAGATCGCCGGATAGGCATTCCAAGCAGGGTACGAACCACATGTGATGACGACCGCCGGGCCCACAGGCATCAGACGATATCGCTTCTTTAGCGTCACGGGCTCGCCGCCAAACGAACGACGAAACGTTGCCGTCTCTGGGATATCAGACATCGCCTTGTGCGCGTAGGCGAGCGCCTCAAGTCCGCGGTCCAAAGAGTTGGCGCCACTACCTGCGAACGCCATCATGAACGCCTGGCCGGACGTGTGCATCGTCGCGTACGCATTCGCAAACGTCTGTTGACTGAGGCGGTCCAACATCTCCATGCAGAGCGCTACTCGATGTTTTGGTGACACCCGAGCCCACGCCTTGCCGGCGCGCTTCATCGCATCGAAGAGGGCATCCACGTCCACTGCCGGGTAGTCGATGCCAAGCGGGTCGTTGGTGTATGGCGAGACTTCGTGACCAAGACGCCCAACCTCTCCCGGCATTTGAAGAGGAAAGCTCGAATTCAGGTGGCCCTCAACCTCAGCAAAACCAGCCTCTTTCGCACCTGCAGGGTGTAGCTTCCGACTAGGAGACTCCTGAAAGGGTGTCCAGGCTTCGCGGGTTTCGCATGCCGAAATCGCGGCTTCTAGCCGACCACGATGCTTCTCGAATAGCGCGTCCAGATTGGTCATTTCCGCGTCCAGGTGAGTCGATAGGTGCGTTGCACACCAGACTGCGGTGTGCGGTTGTAAGAGAGTTCGAGCATCCCGTCCTGCAGGCGAGCATGACGACGTTGATTGGCGCCGACGATGTCGGGCACAAGCGCCAGCTGTACGTGGTGGGTGACGACGTCTGCATCCAACGAATACCGGCCGCAGTAGCTGAGGTAGGAGTCAAACGCTACGGCCTTATCCGAATCTGTCGCGCGGCCAGATGTCTCCAGAGTCTCGGACAAGTCGTCTCGCTCAGCCCGACTCAGCACCGCGCTCATCTCGCCCGTTTCGGCATAGATAATCATGCCCTTCGCATCCGTCCCAAACGGGTGGATTGGAGGGCGACCGTCTTCAAATTCGATCACGAACTCGTGCAGCATCCATGCGCCGACCAGGTCGCTTGCTTGCAACGACATGGCTTATCCGATTTGGTCGCCAGGTACCCACGTCGTGTGGAAACCGGCAGGCAATCGCGTAGGAAGTTTGACCTTTGCCAACGGGCCATCGGCCAGGTTCTTTGCGTCGAAAACGAGGCACGAACTCTGCCAGTCGTGCGTGTCGGTGACGAACGAAACCAAGTAGCCGTCGTCTTCATCCTTGGCGTCCGGCCGTGGGCAGAATGGTGCTTCGGAACCGTAGACGCCTGGTCCGTAGGAGCACTCATCATACGAGCCCGTCTGGATGTCGTACTTCACCAGACCGTGGAACGTCGCCGGAATCTCGTATGGGATATGCTGGAGGTACGAGAAGCGGTTCTTGAAGCCGGTCACCGATGCGTTAACCATCGGGAACTCGGCGTTATACTGGTCGATATCGCCTTCTTTGACCTCTCCCGTCTTCATGTTGAAGCGCCACTGATAGAGGTTTGCCTGCAATTTCAGGCCGGAGAGCATCGCGGCGATCTTCCCGTCTTCTTTGTTGGGTTTCAGCGAGGGGTCTTTCGTTCGACAGCCCACCATCACGACCCAATCGCCCTCTTCCCAGCAGTTGACGACGTGCAGCATGTAACATGGTTCGGCTTCGAACCACTTCACGTCTTCGTTCGTGCCAAACCTGGGAATGACGCCGTAGCGAGTTGGTACGTCAGGATGGAAGAGTGGGATGCGCTTGCCTGTCTTCTTGAACAGCTCTTCGCTGAAGAAGACCGGGAAGTCATGCAGGATCGAGTAATTTGGTGTCATCCCGATATCGTGCGGACGACGTGGGCCGGGCAGATCAATCTCTGCCTGATGAACCGTTCCGTCGGGACGCACGACGCCGTACTCGAGGTATGGCGGACGGTCGCCGTAGCTGAAGAACACAAAATCACCCGTCGCCGGGTCGATCTTGCTATGCGCCGAGACGAGCTTCTTCCAGTTGCCGTGGAAGTCTTCAATGCCTTCTGTCTCGAGCGTTTTCAGGTTCATCGCATAAGGCTTGCCGGACTCGTACCACAGCGCGACAAGCTTGCCGTCGTAGACAACAAGGTCGGTGTTTGCCGTGTCCTTCAACGGGCCACCGGGAAGCGAGAAATCGAATGGCCCCAAGACACCGCCCCAGATGGACTCGCCAGCTTCGGCCTCCATCTTTAGGCCTTCGGTATCGATCCAACGGTTTCGAAAGCGCGCCTGCCCATCTTCAAACCAAATGCCGCTGATCATCCCGTCGCCGTCAAACCAATGATAACGGTTCTTTGGCTTGTGGACGGCATTGGGCCCATTTCGAAAATAGGCGCCAAAGAGGTCTTTCGGGAGTTCGCCTTCGACCTCAAGCGCTTCTGCGCTCACCGCTTGGGTTGTCGGAGCGAACACGCCGTGAAGGTAGGGATTGTCGATTTCGTCAATCCAATCCGGCGCGTTGGTGGGTCGGATGCCGTCGGGTGACAACGACTTGGAGTAACGTTCGGTGACGTCTAATGCCATGCTCTATCTCGCGTTCGATTAACGGCGGTAAGCTAGCGAAGCTACTGGCATTACGCAATGGCCGGACGGGTTACTTCATCCGCTTCAAGGCAGTGTTCAACTTGCCATCGATATTGCTCGCGGCAGGGTTGAGTTTGTTGGCCAGTGTCTGAGCGCCCTTCATGTCGCCCTTCTTGAGCTTGGCCTTTACCTTTTTCAGATCCTTCGTCAGCGACTGGTTGGCCTTCCGAGCCTGAATCCAAGGTGTCCCAGGAGGCGCTTGGTTGGCGCCCTTCGCTTTCAGGCCGTCTTCGCCGATGAGACCGTCTTCGCCAATTAGACCGTCCAGTTTCGTGCTGGCAGTAATCGCCTTGTCGACGTTTTTCACCGTTAGGCCTTTGCCTTTCAACTTTCCGATTGAGTTTACGACATTCGACTTTGCCGACTTCACGCTGCTCTTTTGAGCCTTCGACAACGTGGTCTGCTTTTTGGTCGCGGAGCTCTTATGTGCCGTATTCTTGTTGAGCTTACTGCTCGTTTTCAGCTGAGCGTTCACGGGCAGAGACATAAGTGTCAGCGAGAACATGGCCAGCGTAACTAAGAAGATCTTTCGCATGTGGTCACCCATCATTGTGGTTTGAACCGTCAAGCTTAGCGCCGAAAACCTGAAAAGCCAAAAGCCAAACCCTGCAATTCGAATCCGTCGCGAGTCACTCCATCCAAGAACCAAGAACCAAAAACCAAAAACCAAGAACCAAGAACCAAGAACCAAGAACCGAATGACAACCAAGTTTCAGTGACTTACCCTACCCCAATACAAATACTGAGAATTCTGGTCCAGGGAGGCCTAGGTGAATCGACTCTCGACACTCATTGTCGCGGCGTTGCTATGCGTGCTCGTGCCCGCATCGGCTTCCGCTTTCTGCGGATTTTATGTCGCTCCGGGCGACGCAAAGCTCATCAACAACGCAACGCGCGTCGCATTGATGCGCCATGGCGACACGACTGTGATGTCGATGCAGCCCGACTATCAGGGGCCTGCAGAAGAGTTTGCGATGGTCTTGCCAGTGCCGCAGGTGCTGAAGAAGTCCCAGGTCAAAACGCTGAATCGGTCGTTGTTCGACACGCTCGATACGTTTTCGAGCCCGCGCATGAGCGAGTATTGGGAGCAGGACCCGTGCCCAAAACCTCGGCCACAGGTGGAAGCTCTGCTGAGTACTGCCGACAGTCCTATGAAGTCGAGCAAACGCAGGGGCAGTGGTTCAAAAGTGTCGAAACCCTACGTGAAAATCGAAGCCCAGTATGCGGTGGGCGAGTACGATATCGTCGTTTTGAGCTCCAACGACGCTTCCGCGTTGGAAACGTGGCTGGTCGACCAGAAGTACAAAATCCCGAAAAACGCTGCGCCCTACCTGGCGCCGTATATCAACTCAGGCAGCTACTTCTTCGTGGCTAAGGTCAACCCCAAGCGCGCGAAATTCGAGGGCAAGAACGCCATCCTTTCGCCGCTGCGATTCCACTACACCAGCAAGGATTTTACGCTCCCGATTCGGTTGGGAATGATCAACTCGGGCAAAGAACAGGACATCGTCGTCTTTGTTCTGGGCGAAAAACGCTACGTTCCCGCGAACTATCCGCATGCACCGATTCCGACGAATATCATCATCAAGGACAAGACCCGGAACAACTTTGCGGAGTTCTACGAGGGCCTCTACGCCAAGACGCGTAAGAAGAACGAGAACGCGATCATCACTGAATACGTCTGGGAAATCGCTACGGTCCAAGCACGCGGCGGCAACCAGACGTGGGGTATTCAGAACGGTCGTAAGTGCGACCCGTGCACGAGTCCCGTCAGCTTCTTCACACCGCAATGGTTACTGTCGTTGGGTCTGGACGTGTTCGGAATGGGCAAAGAAGCCAAAGCTCCCGTCGGGCCAAATGGCGAGAAGATGATGGGGAACCCGGTCGTCAACGCGCCTAAGAAGCTCGTCCTCACGCGGCTTCATGGTCGCTTCAAACCCGGCAAGTCCAACCCCGACATCATGTTCCAAACTGCGAGCCCACTCTGGGGCGGCATGGGCACACCAGACCGGAAAGGCAAACTGCAGGCGACGAAGTTCCACGACCAAATCAACAGTTTCCAAGGTCGCTACGTCATCCTCCACAAATGGAAGGGAAAAGCATCCTGCAAGAAGCCGCAGCGCGGCATCTGGGGTGGCCCCCCCAATGGACGCATGCCTAATGCGGTAGCCGGCGGTGGCGTGAACTTCGGTGGCAAAAAGCAGAAGTCGGCTCGCCCCGAGACGTACGCCAAATCCAAAATTCGATACAAAACAAAACTGAAACAACCAAAGAAATAGAGGGTAGGTGTGAACCGAATCACGACACTCATTATCGCAGCGCTCCTGTGCGTGCTCGTCCCTGCGTCCGCCAGCGCGTTTTGCGGATTCTACGTTGCACCCGGCGACGCAAAACTCATCAACAACGCGACTCGCGTGGCGCTGATGCGGCACGGCGACACGACTGTGATGTCGATGCAGCCCGACTATCAGGGTCCGGCGGAAGAATTTGCGATGGTTCTTCCCGTCCCGCAGGTCTTGAAAAAGAAGCAGGTCAAGACGTTGAAGCGGTCGTTGTTTGACACGCTCGACAACTTCTCGAGCCCGCGTATGAGCGAATACTGGGAACAAGACCCTTGCCCAAAACCTCGGCCGAAAAAGTCGTCGCGTCGCTACGCTCCGAGTTCGATGCCAAGCATGGCTGCAGAAAAGGGGTCGGGGAACGCACCGAAGCCCTACGTTAAGATCGAGGCACAATACGCGGTTGGCGAGTATGACATCGTCGTCTTGAGCTCGAACGACGCCTCCGCGTTGGAAACGTGGCTGGTCGATCAGAAGTACAAAATCCCTAAAAACGCCGCGCCGTACCTTGCGCCGTACATCAATTCGGGAAGCTACTTCTTCGTGGCAAAGGTCAACCCGAAGCGAGCGAAATTCGAAGGCAAGAACGCCATCCTCTCGCCACTTCGATTCCACTTCACCAGTAAGGACTTCACGCTCCCGATTCGTTTGGGGATGATCAACTCAGGCAAAGAACAGGACATCGTCGTCTTTGTGTTGGGCGAGAAACGCTACGTACCCGCGAACTACCCCCACGTTCCAATCCCGACCAACATCATCATCAAGGACAAGACGCGCAACAACTTCGCGGAGTTCTACGAAGGCCTCTACGCCAAAACCCGCAAGAAGAACGAAAACGCGATCATCACCGAATACGTTTGGGAAATCGCGACTGTGCAGGCGCGCGGTGGAAATCAAACCTGGGGAATCCAGAACGGTCGTAAATGCGACCCTTGCACCAGCCCGGTGAGTTTCTTCACGCCGGATTGGTTGCTCGCGCTAGGTTTGGACGTCTTTGGAATGGGGAAAGAAGCGCAAGCACCAGTGGGACCAAATGGTGAACGTCTGATGGCCAAGCCCGTCGTCAACGCGCCAAAGAAGTTGGTTCTTACACGGCTGCACGGACGTTTCGCACCCGGCAAATCAAATCCTGACATCATGTTCCAAACCGCCAGCCCGCTGTGGGGAGGCATGGGGACGCCAAACACAAAAGGCAAGCTGGAAGCGACCAAGTTCCACGACAACATCAACAGCTTCCAAGGCCGCTACGTCATCCTGCATAAATGGAAGGGCAAGATGAGCTGCAAGAATCCGCAGCGTGGTCGCTGGGGCGGACCTCCGAATGGTAGCATGCCTACTGCAAAGGCGGGCGGCGGAGCCAACTTCGGCGGGAAAAAGCAGAAGTCGGTCCGGCCCGAAAACTACGCAAAATCAGGGATTCGGTACAAGCCCAAGAAAGGCATCAAATAGGCCTATTGTACCGTCGTGAGGCAACGCGTAACCGGGATTCCAACGTCGGCGGAGACGTGAAGGAAGTAGGTCTTCCCGGCCTCTAGTTCTGCCGGCGTGCCGGCCGCTGGGAACGCTTGAAGCGCGGAGTCAGGCACCTCACCAAATTTCACAGAACCACTTTCAATTGCGGGCTCATCCGGGGAGACATCGATCTTCCAGATGGTGCCCTCTGGCTCATCCAGGTTCGGCGGAACCGTCGGGTTCAACGACCCTTCCTCCAACACGACCACGTAGCGTGCATCCCCACCAGCCCACGTAATGGTGCCGTCGGCTGCGATGCCAGACTCTGAACCGCAGGCTTGAGGCTCGTAGTAGATTTGGTCGTACAGCGGACCACCAAAGGGTGGCGTATCGGCGAAGTCCGCCTCGGTTAAACCGCGATACTCAAGCTCAGCTTGGAAGAACGCCACCATGCGTTCCGGGTCGGTCGTCGGGAATCCCGAGTCTGTGCGGTTGAATCCGTTGTTGGCTTCGGGGCTAAACGCACCAAACGCAACCGAGTTGACCCAGTTTGCGCCAAGGGCCAGCCCAGAATCGAAGAACCCGTTCATGAAATTGCCGGGCTGGTCGATATACCAATTGGATGGTCCGTCAGGCGTCACGCTTGCCTTATGGCAGCAAACGCAGGCGGTGGCATCGATCTGCTCTTTCACCCAGTTCAGCTCGGTGACGTACTCAGGGTCGTGCATGCGAGGGTCTTCCTTTTCGGCATCAGCTGGACGTCCGAGCGGGTAGTATGGGCGTTGCGTGCGAACGACATCGCATGAAGCATAGTCTTCGAAACGTCGTCCTGGCTCGGTCGCGCCACTGATCGCCTGCCAAGTACAGACCTCGCCGCCTTGCGCTTCGCCTGCGGGTTCACCGGGCATTGGTGAACGACAGATGAGTTCGGGGGGCTGGAAGACGTTGTCGACAGGCGTCACATTATTGCTGTTGTTTTGCGCGTCTTCCTCGCAAGTAGGTGCAGGCTCGAACGTTCCCTTGGCGAAGGTTTCGCAGCCGAACTTCTGGGTGCCGCATGTTCCGGGGTCGCCATAGGCGAAGAGGATGGTTGTCCCGATGCCTTCGACAGGAATGAAGCAATTACCTAACAGCTCTTCAAGCGTGCAGGTCCCGGTCGAGAGCTCGCCCGATTGCGATTCGCAATCCGTCGCGATTTGCTCACCAGACCAGACCGATTCGTACTCACGGCATTCAGGAGAGCGCGAAAACGGATTGGTGTACTGACAAATCTCAGACGCACGTTCTGGGAGGTTGTTAACGTTGTTTTCATTGTTCTGAACATTGTTCAGGTTGTTGGTGTTCTCGGGCGAACTCGTTTGTGAGTCATCGCCGCACGCCACCGCAAATACGATTAAAACCATCAATAATTTTTTCATTGTACCGCCTTCGGGAGAGTGAATTCGTCCCCGTCAGCTTTGGGATGCGGGCACTCTCGAAAAGGTGCTTCGTCACGCAAACGTCAGCGTGCGCCGCTTGCTAAGCATGTGATTGATCGGTACTTTTGAACCCTAATCAAACACAGGCATACGATGAAGATTGCGCACCTTTGCGTCGTCCTGACGGCGACGTTGGCGCTCGGTTGCGATGGTGACCTCGGTGTTGGCGAAGACGGCGACAACAACCGTCAAAACAACGTCAACAACGGGAACAACAGCAACAACCTTAACAACGCCAACAACCAGGCGGACATGGGCATGAACAACATGCCTGATATGGGTGGCCCCACCCGGCCATCCGTAGCGTCCGGAAATCAGCTGAATCAGGACGACCTGTTCACGTGCACGGATCAAGTCGGCGCGTCACCCGCGCGACTTCGGCGTGTGATGCGGCACGAATGGACCCGTAATGTGGGTCGCTGGATCGGTTCGGAGGCAGACAAGAATCCCTTCGATCCGCTTCCGACGCACCAATACGGCACGTATGCCGAGAACGAATCGATTAACGAGAGCGTCCTGGACATCTACCTGGACACAGTGCGCAATGGGACCGACGGCTGGGCGACCCGCAATCGATATAGTGCGGGCGCGCTTTCGAACAACGTCGACGAGGACTCGATTGCGTGCATGTACGACGAAGGCGGACGCCCGGACGCCACCTGCGTCGAAACGTGGACGCGGTACTTCTTGGAACGTGGAGCCTACTTCCGGCCGCCGACAGACGAAGAGGTCGATGCCTTGGTCGCGTTTGCCGAGACAAAGCTGGACGCCGAGACCGACCCAACTGCGCGCCGACAGACGCTAGAGCAAATCGTATCTGCAGGGTTGATGACATCCGGCGCGCTCTTCCGAACCGAAATGGGATCTGGGGCACCCGACGCCGATGGACGGCAGAAACTTACCGACTGGGAGCTTGGCAACTCGATCGCCTATGCTCTGGATGGCCAGGGCCTGGGGTCTTCCGGTGTCTACGCGCGGTTTGGAATCGGTTGGACCGGCGACATTGAGGGGCGCCTTCCGCTGATTCGCCAGGCTGCGATCGACGGTTCGATATCAGACCCTGCCAAGATCGAAGAGATCGTGGCCGCCTACTACGGCGGTACAGACATGGAGCGACAAGACCTGTGGCTTGTCCTTCGTGACGAGCGAAAAATCGACCGGCGCGGGGAGTACTGGATGGCGACCGGTATCTTGGACTTCTTCCAACAGTGGTTGGGATACCCGGAAGTTACCAACGCATTCAAAGACACTCCGAGCGCAACGTCGTTCTACGGCAACGAAGTCCACAGCGACTACGGCAACCTCATCAGCGGCTACTACGGGCACGAACCGACCCTCATCCAGCAGATGGACGACATGATCGCACGCGTCGTGGCTGAAGATGACGACGTGTTCCGAAACCTACTGACCACGCGCACGTTCTACGTCCCAGCGACGGCAGAGTTTGCGGGCTCCAGCATCGACGCCAGCACCGAGCAGACGAGCTATATCTACGGCGTCACCGACCCTGTTCAATCCACCCGCGCAGACCGCTGGCGCACGTTGCCATCAACCGAGCGGGCGGGCGTTTTGACTCACCCCGCATGGCTGTCGTCGCACGCGCTCGCGTTCGAGAACGACCCCAACGTTGTCCACCGCGGCAAATGGGTTCGTGAACAGCTGCTCTGCCTGAATGTGCCAGATGTGCCGATTACGGTGGAAGCGGCGTTCGACCCGGACACGCGCGACCAGAGCGCACGTCAACGGATGACCGAACAGGTCGATTCGCGACCGCAGGAATGCGGTGCGTGCCACAGCCTGATGAATCCGCTGGGCTATCCATTCGAAATCTACAATCACGCGGGTTACCTGCGACAGGACGACCATGGTTCCGCACCCAACGGTTCAGCGATGTTAGAGAATATGCCTGACCCGGCCTTGGACGGTCCCGTCCGCGATGCAGTTGAGCTCAGCGAGAAACTGGCTGACTCAGACTACACGAAGCGCTGCTTCATTCGTCAGACGTTCCGCTACTTCTCGGGACGTGAAGAAGAGATGAGCGACGCGTGCACGATGACCCAGATGGAACAGGCCTACGACGATAGCAATGGCTCGTTCAGCGCCATGTTGACTGCACTCTTCCAGTCCGACTCATATCAGTACCGAGTCATCGAAGAAGAGGAGGAAGCCCAATGATCACCAGACGTCAATTCATGCAAGGGCTTGCCGGCGGCGCTGCTGCAGCGCTTTTTGCCCCCTTCTACAATTCGATCTTCGCGGCGGGCGCGGGCTGCAAACGCTACGTCATCTTCGTCGAAGGAAACGGTATTGAGCCTCGCAACTTCCTGTCGACCGCTGCCGCTGCAGACCTGTCGGCAGCCGGCGGCGACCCGAACGTGCGGCACCTGTATCGTTCCTACAATCATGACTCCGTGATTACGACCCAGAGTTCTGGACTGTCGACGGCGCCATCATTGGGGCCGCTCGCGACCGGAGGTATCGAGGACAAAGCCGCGGTCCTGCTCGGACTATCCAGCAAGATTACTGGTGGCGGCCACTCAACGGAGGCCGGTGCATTGAGCTGCACACGGTCGCCAACAGGCTCCCCGTCTGCGGCCACGATTGACCAGATTATGTCGCTGATTCCTGGCGTCCGAAACGGCACGCCTTTCCAAACCGTGCGCCTCGGCGTCGTTGGAGGAACGAAGCGGCTGAACTATTCGACCTGCGCTTTTGGGGCCAAACAACCCGCGCCAATCACGTGTGACCCAACGACTGCATTTAACTCATTGTTTGGGTCTGTGGCGCAGGGTGCAGGCATGCAAGCGTTTACCGAGCGCGGGCAACTGCTGGACTTTGCAGTGACCGATGTCAACCGGGCGCTAGCAACATTTCAGGGCAATTCATGGGAGCGCGCGAAGCTGGAGCGCTACCTGGAGTCGCTCGAGAACATGGTTCAACGTCAGGCGACGATTGCCCAGATGGGACCCCAGCTGACCGCGGTTAAACCCGGCGAACCCAGCGAGGTCGCGCTCTACACGAGCACGGCGCCGTTGGACCGCCTGCAAGCACAAGTAGACATGGGTACGGCAGCGCTGTTGGGCGGCCTGACCAACGTCTTGGTTGTGGCATTGGGTACGGGTTCCGCGAACTTCTCGCTGAACTACGAGAGCCTCATCGGCCTGTATCCTGGCGGCGATATGCTTGGCGGACACGACGTACGGCACGCGGCTGAGGACGGCGCACAGGGTTACGTTGACCTTCTGACCGCTATCAGTGACCGACATATCGGCATGATGGCGCAGATGGCGCGTTCTCTGGACGCGACGCCAGAGGCCGGCGGCGAAGGAACAATGCTCGAGAACACCGCCATGATCTACATGAGTGACAACGGTGAGAAGCACCACTCACTCGCCGAAGAATGGCCAATGTTGTTGATTGGCGGTCAGCGGTTGGGCTTCAATACGGACGGCCGAACGGTCATCTTCCCGCGTTATAATAATGACAATAACCGACAGGTATCTAATGTCTTCAACTCGCTAGGCCACTCGGCCGGAGAAGACATGAATACGTTTGGTGGGGAAGGTGCGAAACGCATCGCAGAGGGACCTTTGTCTGAGATTTGGAGTTAAACTCCAAATCTCAGGTCGTCTCCGGTTGACCCGATGGGTCAACCGAGTCTACTGCTTCGCGTCTACTATGCCTCGGGCATGTCTACTGCGGCTTCGCCGCGTTCTCTACTTTTGTAGTGCCTTGGAGAGTTCATGAATCTCCGAACGCTTGTCGGCGTCCTGTTCGTTCTGGTCTTCTTTTTGGGATGCGAGAAGGAGACCCCGAAACCTACCGGTCCTCCGGAGCGGTATGGGTTGATATTGTTGATTGATGGGGCGCATGGGCGTTTGTGGAAGGAGTACGCAAACGCGGGCAAGCTTCCCAACGTCAAACGCATCTTTATGGACAATGGGGTCTGGGTTGAAAACGCGACAAGCGTGTTCCCCACGATTACCGGCGCGGGAATGCCGTCGGCCCTGACAGGCAATGTTCCAGGTCGCCACAAGATCGTGTCCTTGTACTTCTTCGACCGAAAGAAGCGTCGGTATCCGGTGCTCTATGTTGCACTCGAAGCTTTTGAGTGGAACGACTGGCTTTCCCCCGACGTAAAGACGGTTTGGGAGCACTTCCCTGGCGAAAACGACACACTCGCGATTGGTCCAGCGTTAAGCCGAGGCGCCGATGACGAGATTAGTTTCCTTTGGAACCTCGAATACAAACCAATCGAGTACCGCACAAAGGTCATGCTTGGGCTGCGCAAGCTAGAACGTGCTGTGACGGACGAACCACCAGCGAAGTTGTCGGTCGCCTACAACGGGTGGTTTGACCATATGGAACATGGGCTAGGCGCCACCCATCCCGATATGGACGAGCACTACAAGGCCATCGACGAGCTGATTGGCGAGTCCGTCGACACGTTCAACAAGACGATGGATGCGCGCGAAAAGGAAATCGGACGACCCGTTGAGCGCTACGTCGCCCTGGTCAGCGACCACGGACATCAGGACATCAAGGACGTCTTTTCGTTGGACAAGTTCGTACGCAAAACCAACGCAGCGCGCATCGCAGACAAAGACTGGACGGAGGTGTTTGGCATCAAACTCAAGGGAGACATGCCCGAAGACTTCTCGGACAAAGAGATTGTCGTCGCGGCAGGTGAAGGCCACGCCCTGCTCTACTTCCCGACTCCGATTGTTGGTGAAGATGGCAAAGTTGAACGGCTTGATTGGGACAAACGCCCCACCCTGCAACAGCTCCGGGACTATCCGTTCCGGGACAAACGCATTGATGTCATCGGAATGGGCGTCGCGTGGCGCGATGCTGTGAAGTTCATGCTCGGCAAGGATTGGGAGACCGGGCATGTCCATGTGTTTGGGCCCGACGGCGAGGCGAAGATCGAACGCAAAGGCGACTACGCCACACGTGCTGACTATCGATACACTATCGTCCGCGGCAAAGACCCACTCGGCTACGACGCTCATCCAAAGGCGAAAGTGCTGATGGATGGCGAGTTTCACCATGCCGACAAATGGCAAACGGCAACCTACCAAACCGACACGCCGGATGCTGTCGTCATGCTCTACCAGGCGTTCGACGACCAGGAGCGTGCTCCTGACCTATACCTATCGGCAGCCCCGTACATCTCGATTGGCGACCTGGTTGACGGCGAGAAGAGCGCATCCAAACATGGCGGCCTGACACGAGACGAGTCGTGGTCCACGGTGGCATTCGCGGGCACCGGCATCAATCCCGCAACGCTAGATACCGCGCGTAACATTGACGTCGTCCCAACCATGCTAAATCTGCTGGAGCAGCCCTACGACACGATGTCGGTCGACGGGAAAGTGCTCCCGGTGAAGACAAAGGTACACTAGATGAACGAAACCCAAATCCGTTCATCATTCACACCGCTACGGTACCAGACCGATGGAACGCAGGGTTTCACAACGTCCTTCGCTGATCTCATCAGTGAGGCTCGACGGGTCATCAAAGATCTGAATCGTTGCCGACCCTTCTTCGAACTCCGGCCATCCGGGATCGCCGTTTCGGGCAAATCCTAACCAGGCTGCCTGCATTTCATCGCTAACCCGCTGGTCCGCTGCAACCGGCGTGTAAGCCGGCGTGATGTTGAGGTTTCCGAAGACGTAAGCCAACTCGAGTCCGTGGAATGCGCCTAGCGCCTGACCAACGCCGTTTAGCAGATGCGTGAAGTGGTAGGTGTACACGGTGTTGCCGGCATCCGCTGCCGCTCCCGCAAAATGGAGCGCAGGGCATACAAAAGCGATGTCCCCTGCGACCGCGTTGTAGGCGGCTTTGGGCGTCGCGAAGTCACTGGCTGGATAAGCAGCGAGCACGTCATCTGCGAAGATCGTCAATTGCGCTCGGACCAGGTTTTCGTAGGCCATCTCCGTGGGGATCGGGACGCCAGTGGTGAAGACGTTTGCTTCATCGGCATTTGAACCGGTGATGAGCTCCAATCCCTGCAAGCCGCCATCCACCTGATTACGGGTGCTGTCGCTGAGAATGTCACCATCCACGTTTGGACCAAACGGGGCCAAGCCCAACGCGTTCTTTCCGAGCTCTCCGGTCGCATTCACCAACGCTTCAGGCGTCAATGCACGCAGACATTCGACCTCGTCGCCGTCGCAATCCAGTACGCCCATGAACTCTTCACCCAAGGTCGTCGCGGCTGGTGTTAGAGGGCGGTCTTGGTCAAGGTCAGGCCATCCGCCACATCCGCTTCCGCTCTCGATAATCGCGCGTTTGAACAACCCGCGGCTGGCCGCTGAACCCAAGTGTACGCAAGACGACACACCACCTGCAGACTCGCCAAAGATCGTCACATTTTCAGCGTTGCCACCGAACACTGCCGCATTGTCTCGAATCCACTGCAGTGCAAGGACTTGGTCACGAATACCGTAGTTTCCGGCCGTCCCGCCTTCTTCGATCAAGGCATCCGTGGCCAAGAAACCCAACGCACCGACGCGGTAGTTGAGCGTCACCAAAACCACGCCTTGGCTGGCAAGGCTCGCACCATCATACAGCGGCAACGAGCCGGCACCTTGAACGAAACCGCCACCGTGAATGAACACCATGACAGGCGCGTCCTCTGCGTCTGCTGGCGCCCAGACGTTAAGCGTCAGGCAGTCTTCCTCACCGACATAAGACATCGAGGTCGTATCAATCTGCGGGCACCGCGGACCAAATGCGTCTGCCTCCAAAAGGTCGTCCCATGTGTTTGCCTCTGGAGGTTTGAAGCGTAGTTCTCCAACCGGTGGCTGCGCATATGGAATGCCCTTGAACACCATGAGACCATCTTCTTCAGTGCCACGGATGGGCCCTGACGTCGTGACGATCGCGTCATCCGGCAAGTTATTTATGTTGTTAACGTTGTTGGCGTTGTTTGCATTATTGACGTTGTTAACGTTGTTGGTGTTGTTGGCATTGTTCGCCCCACCTTTTGTCGCGTCATCACCGCAACCCCAAACCATCCCCGCAATCATCAACGGCAGCATTAATCGCAGCTTCATTGCATCTCCTAAGAGCAAGTTTGCCGCACGTTACCAAAACCCACGGTTCTAGTAACGACTCGGTCTGATATAGTCGCGGCCAGGCGAGAGGACGAATGGCTGACCCGGAACATCTCTACGAAAAAGCGCGCAAGGCTCACCACTCCGGCAGCTTTGATGAGGCCCTTCGCATCATCGAACGCGCGGAAGCCGCAACATCCGAATACACGGACCTGGGGCTGCGCGTAGAGATTGCGATTGAGCACGCAAATCTCCTGCGCATGGCTGGTCGCGAGAAGAAGGCGATGACGGTCCTCAATTGGGTGCTCGCCCTCGTCCACAGCGACCGTCGCGAAGAGATTGAGGAAGCGGCGACCGCTTTCTATATCGTTCGCGCGTATCTCGAGTTTATCGGTGCAGGTTCACAGGTAGAGGACGTCGACTACGACGGGCTTCAGCAAGTCATCGATGACGGATTGCATTACCTTGAAGAGTCCGGACTTTCAGATTGGCGAGACGGGCTGTTGTGCATGCGTGCAAACATCCACACGGCGCGGGAAGAGCTTGAGCTCGCCCTGGTGAACATGAAAGAGGCGTTTGAGGTTGCCGAGAACTCCAGCGGCTCACCAGGCTTTGGCGCCACGACGTATCTTCGAGACCTCGCGTGGATCCATCGCCGACTCGACCAAAACGAAGAGGCTGTACGCCTGCTGCGAGGGCTGCTCAGACGGCCTCGGTTGTCGAATGTTAACCAATTGGCCGCACACACATATCTGGGTCATGCGCTATTGGATATGGGCGATATCATCGATGCGGCGGCGCATGCGGAGTCGGCACACTTGGTTGCCGCGAAGCTCTTCCCAAAACAACGCATGGCCGCACTGGGGCTGCTGGTGGAGGCCCGCATCGCGCTTCGCGATTTGGATGGAGCGCAGTGGGCGGCAAACCAAATCTTGGGTATAGCAAAGTCGCTTAATCGCCCGCACTCGCTGGCGTTGGCGAATTTGGACAACGCCGAGGTCGCGCTTGCCAAACGTGAACTGGATTCGGCGGAATCGTTTATCGATGCTGCCACAACGTATGCGACACAGGCCGATGAACGGCGTGGCGCGCAGCGATACACTACGATGTGTCAGGAACGCAGTGACAAGCTGAGACGGCTACGCTCGATCCGTTCTCTGCAGGAAGAACTCCAAGCAGCCGCGGTGCCGAAGACTCGGGACTGGTGGAACAACTACCTCAAGGGAGCCATCGAGTTTCGAGGCGTGAACATGGCGGAGAATCGCCGGATAACCGCACGTTGGGCGACTTCGCTGGGCCTAGAACCGGAGGAAATCGCGCAAACAGCATTGGTTTTGCTGGAAGAGGAGTTCGCGGAAGACAAGTTGGCTGGCGTGCTCCTGTTTGAGGCGTTCCTCGTTGAGTCGGATTACGACCCGACCGAACTGCTCGAGTCGTTCCAACTTCTGTTCGACTACGAGTTCATTTGCGACTGGAACACAACGGATTGGTTGTGCGTGAAGGTGCTGGGCAAGTTTGCAAAACGAATGGACCCCGAGTTCGCTCGGAAAATCATGGCCTGGAAGAGCGCCAAGAATCTCTGGCGACGCAGGGCTGCAGGGGTGGCGTTCGTCAACCTCGCCGAGCAAGGCGACAGTTTTTATGCGGGCTTCTCTTCCGACCTGCTGAAAGTGTGCGCGCGTACGATCAAATCCCAAGAGCGTTTTGCGCAGACGGGCACCGGTTGGGTTTTGAGGGAGCTTGCGAAGGCTGACCGAACCCGCGTGCTGGAGTTTGTCGACATACACCTGGCAGACTTTACAGCGGAAGGGCTGAAGTATGCGTTGGAAAAGCTCCCCGATGACCTTCAGAGAATGCGGGCTGCAAGGAAGAAGCTCGTGGCGTCTAAAGGCTAGGTGATTCCCAGTATTGCCGGCTGGCTTCGCAGGTCTCAACGGAAGACGTTGACCAACCATCTAAGATATCACCGGCCGCGACAGCCTTCGGAGAGCTGGGCCGAAGTCGCAGCATCGTCAACCGGCCCTTCACGTCGACCATCAACGGCTCGACGATGTCATCGAGATGTTCGTCCCATGCTTTCTGAAGACGGTCGTTCTCGGGAAAGCGGAACATCGTGAACTCACAGGCCAAGTTCAGATTCATTTGGGTCAGACGCCACAGTGCAGTCATGTAGACTTCGTCGTCATCGGATTTCACCAAGACATCGTATCGACGGGCGAGGTCCCTCTGTGCATCGCCCTTCTCTTTCAGCTTCTCACCCACATCTTCTGCGGTGTCTTTGGTAACAACCTGCGGGAGGGTGTACTCGCCCAAATACGCAGCGAAGTCCGCGTCGAGAACTTCGATACGTTCTTCAGCGACATTGGCCGTCGGATTTGGATTGTCGCTGGTGAGCGACGGGCGAGACTCTTCCGGTGCTGAAGCGCACCCTGCAACAACCAGCAAAACGACGGGAAGGTACTTCATTCGATATCCAAGGCATCCGTATAGTTTTTGTCACGCACAACGCGACTGACCGCCAGTGCTGCCTCGACCACAAGCCATACGCCCACGACCAGTAGGAACACGCCGACCCCGAACAACAACCATTGTTCTTTCTCCGCAAAACGGATTGCGTTGGAAATCATAGCCGTAATGGTCGTGACGAGCATCAATACCATCGGTATTCCGGTTACGTACCACGGCTTCTTTCGCAGGATGAGGTAGACGGTGATCGTCAGAAGCGCCAATCCAGCCATCAATTGATTCGTCGTTCCAAACAACGCCCACAATGCCAACCCGGCTGACTTCCCATCGACCTCGTAGAAGGCAAAAAATGCGATGGCGGCGACTGCTAAACCCGACGACACAAATCGATTACCCAGGAATGACAAGCCAATCGTCTCGCCGATCTCTTCAACGTTGTAGCGAAGTAGCCGGGTCGCAGAATCCAACGACGTCAGTGCATAGCTGACGACGATCAAGCTCACAAATGAAGCCCCGGTGTAGCGCTCGATTCCGAGTGATTCCAGAAACGACGAACAGCCTTGGATGAACACGGCGACCTTCGGCCCGAGCCCCTGAACCACGCTCCAATCGGCGTAGTGTGTATGCCACGCCTCCGTGCTCATCATACCCGCCGTGGTGGCGAGCACGGCCATCAGACCAAGCATCGATTCGCCAATCATCCCGCCGTAGCCAATGACGCGAGCGTCGGTTTCTTTGTCCAATTGCTTGGCAGTTGTGCCGCTAGACACAAGGCTGTGGAAGCCGCTCGCTGCGCCACACGCAATGACGATGAAAACGAATGGGAAGATACCTGGCGCCCCCTTCGGCTCGAGTTGGACGGCAGGGGCTACAAACTCTGGCGCCCCCACAAAGACGCCCAGATACAACCCGCCGAGCCCGACATACAGCAACAAACAGTTCAGGAAGTCACGGGGTTGCAGCAAACTCCAGACGGGTAGAATGGACGCGGCAAGCGCGTATGCGAGCAGGATGTAGCTCCAGCCTTTGATATCGGGTGCAACGTCCGGGTTGTCGAGCCCCGTTGACGCGAGAAACTCGGGGTCCTTTGAGAACCACATCAGGATCAGAAGGATGCCAAAACCAACGGGGGTCAGAATCTTCCATGACATGCCCTTCTTGTATCCCAACCAACCAATCGCCGCCGCGACGACCATTAGACCAAAGGATGGAACGACAGCTTGAGGGAAGTGGATGGCGGCCTGGCTCGGATCCGGTGCGGGACTGAACAGGAATGCGATGACGAACACAAACACACCCATCGCCAACGCGACCAGGAAAAAGATGACAATATGTAACAACGTTTTCGCCCGAGGGCCGATTAGTCCTTCCGCGACTTTACCGATGGATTTCCCCTTGGCGCGGACGCTAACGACAATGGACCCGAAGTCGTGCACGCATCCAATGAGGAGCGCGCCCATGACCACCCAAACCATCGCCGGTAGCCAGCCCCAGATGACGGCAACTGCGGGACCCAACATGGGCGCGAGTCCCGCGATGGATGCGTAGTGATGTCCGAACAACACGCCCGGCCGCGTCGGAACGTAGTCGACATCATCACGCATGGTATGTGCGGGGGTTTCGAAGTCCTCGCGCAATCCGAAGACGCGTTCAGCCAAAAATCGGCTATAAAACACGTAGCCTAAGACATACACGAATAGCGCAATCGCCGTGGCAACCGCTGCGTTCATACGTTCCTCAACCGAAGTTCAAAACGGTAGTTTACCGTGATAATAGACGAATTATGAATCAGCAAACACGAGTGCCCTTGATTTGGGTCCTATTTGGCGGCGCAGCGATCATCGCGTCGGCTGCGGTCGCGACGGGAGCAAACACGCTTGTTGTGTTGTCAGGCGAGGTACAGACGTTCGACTTTTCGAAGGGTACAGACATCGCGCAGTACGCCCTGGCCACAGGGCTGGGGCTGATTGCAATGTTGACGACGATGGGCGCGTTCATGCGGGCTCGAAAGGGTGGAGGCGACTCCAGGTCGCTCAACATGTTGGGGCTCGCCGCACCCGCCTTTATGTTTCTTGGTATGGGCATCGGGATGGTGGCGGCGCTGAAGATTCATGAATCTCACGCCGAGAACGTGCGAAGTATCGCTGAGTACACGTGCAGCAAGGTGCTCAGCCCAACCATCACGCCCGAGCAACACCAGCAGTGTTTGAAGCTGGTTGATGGCTGTGACCGCACGTTCAAAGAGACCGTTTGCTACAAGCCAACGTCAGCGGAGGCGGCCCAACGATGTTACCAATTGGCATCAAATCAACTAAACGGGATGAGTGAGGCTCAGGTCAAAATGCTCAACCTCGCGATCAGCGACGCAGAAGATAAGATTGTCGCTGCCTGCATCGTTCGCCAACTGAAGTGAAACGCGAAAGTCGTGCACGCATCCAACCAAGGCAGTTCGGAGGAGCCGAGATGAAGATTGAGATTTGGTCGGATGTGGTTTGCCCCTGGTGCTATATCGGAAAGCGCAGGCTAGAGGCGGCGATGGAGGAGGTCGATTTTGACGTCGAGATCGAATGGAAGAGCTTCGAGCTGGACCCATCCGCGCCTAACTCGACATCGAAACCACTCAACGAGTTGCTCGCCAATAAGTATCGAATGACCCTCGATCGGGCCGACGAGATGATGGAAAACGTCCGGCAAATGGCGGAGCTGGAAGGACTCGATTTCAAATGGGACACGGCAAAGACGGGCAATACTTTCGACGCCCACCAATTGATTCACTTCGCCTCGAAGGCCGGCCGTGGCGCCGAGATGAAAGAACGGCTGCTCCACGCGTACTTCTCGGAGGGGTTTCCCATTTCCGATCGCGATGAACTGATTAGCCTCTCCGAATCAATGGGCTTTGATGGGGACGCTGTTCGCGCGATGTATGCAGACAACGACGAACGTGATGCCGTGCGTGGTGACGAGCTTGAGGCTCGCCAGATTGGTGTCACTGGCGTGCCGTTCTTTCTGATCGAACGGCAGTTCGCGATCCCAGGTGCACAGTCCGCAGAGACGATAAAGCTTGTGCTCGAGCAAGTGCACCAGAAGCTAAATCCTGTACCAGAAGACGGGGCAAGCTGTGATATCGATGGCTGCTAAACCCCAATAAATCTTAGCGGTTACTATTTGACATCATAAGCGCAGAAGCGCAGCTTATTGGTATAACCACCAGGTAGCTTCTGATGTCAGACAGGGATGAACTGCAGCGCGAGTTGGCGGCTCTTGAGGACCGAGCCGCCCAGATCCGCCGTGAGCTCTCATGGGGTGATATCAGCTTCGCTTCGGAGGACTTTGCTTCCGAGGTTGCAGAGGCTGTACTGGAGCTACCTCTGGTGGTTTGGGCGGTCGACCGAAATGGCGCGATCACGGTTTCGCAAGGGGAAGGACTCTACGCGCTCGGGTTCAAACCCAACCAGTTATTGGGCGCCAATGTCTACGAACTGTACGACGGCAATGAAGAAGCATTGGAGCCGATTCGGCAGTGTTTGCTGCGTGGCAAAGAGGACAACAGCACGCTCGCCATCAACGGCCATATCTGGGATACGCGGTACTTCCCACGTTTCGACTCATCAGGAAAAGTGGAGGGACTGGTCGCGATCAGCATGGACGCCACGGAGCTACGAACTGCACAACGTGAAGCCGCGCATGCCGGCGATCTCTGGCATACGCTAGCCACGCGTTCGCCCGACTATATCGTGATGGTCGACCGAGAGCTCAATGTGTCATTCATCAACCGCGTTGAGGAAGGCGGACGCAAGGAAGACCTCTATGGTCAATCGCTCTTCCTGCTGTTTGATGAACGTTTTCACGATTTCGCACGCGAAATGTTGGAGGCCACATTCCGAGGAGAGGAAGGCAAGGGTTACCAATCCTCGAGTTCGCTGCTCGGCGATGAACGTTGGTACGACAATCGTTTGGCCCCAATCTACCGCGATGGAGAGGTCGAAAGTGTGCTCATCGTTTCGTCTGATGTGACCGAACAAAGGCAGGCCGAACTCGAGAAGGAACAACTGCGTGCGCAAGTCTTGCACACCCAAAAGCTAGAGAGCTTGGGCGTCTTGGCCGGGGGAATTGCCCACGATTTCAACAACCTGCTTGTTGGAATTCTTGGCAATGCTGAACTCGCGTCCGCGGTATTGGAGAGTGAACATCCATGCCATGACCACATTCGCGGAATCGGAACCGCCGCCTCACGTGCGGCGCAGCTGTGCACCAAAATGCTCGCCTACGCAGGGAAAGGCGAGATCCGAATCGACCAGGTCAATCTATCGACACTGGTGGATGATATCTCGCAACTGTTGAAAGTGACCTTGGGACAAGGGGTGTCGATGGAGACAGACCTCGACCCGGGTCTCTGGCGAATCGAGGCTGACGCCGCGCACATGCAGCAATTGGTGATGAACCTGATTACCAACGCCGCGGAGGCGATGCACGACCGCAGCGGTACCATCAAGATTTCCACTGGACAGGGTTACTTTTCGTCAAAAGACCTAGTCGAATTGTCGCTGCTGTCGGAGCTCGAGGCAGGTGACTACGTCTACCTCGAAGTCGAAGACAGCGGCCACGGCATGGACGAACAGACCCGGTCACGAATGTTCGACCCCTTCTATACAACAAAGATCGCCGGACGAGGGCTGGGCCTCGCAAGTGTGTTGGGAATCATCCACAGCCACCGCGGCGGCATCTGCGTCGCCAGTGAGCCAAACGTAGGAACAACCGTCAAAGTGTTGCTGCCTCGAACGCAGGTCGTGATGTCGGAGTCGTCTTCCGTGTTGAGCGTCGGGCGCAGCGACAAGTGGTCGGGAGGTGGCCGGGCGGTTTTGTTGGTCGATGATGAACCAACCATCCGCCGCGTTGCGGGGCAGATGCTGCAGGCGTTGGGATTTCACTGCATCGAAGCCGACAACGGCGAACAAGCCGTCAAGTACTATCAGTCTCGGGACGACATCGACATCGTGTTGTTGGATGTCACCATGCCCGTGATGGGTGGCGTGGAAGCTCGCGAGAAGATTCTTGAGTCTAACCCAGATGCCAAAGTCGTTTTGTCGTCCGGATACGCCGAGGCGATTGGGCAGGACACAAGTTCTACGATCGTCTTAACGAAACCCTACCGCTTGTCGACATTGAGACAGGTACTAAGAACCGTCCTGGACGAGTGACACTTCTTTCTCGCTCAACCCGCAAATGCGGGTTAAGCTGGCGTTACTTCGATTCAAAACAAAACTGAGGAGCCCATTTTGAAGCGGATCCATATTGTATTTCTCTGTCTTCTGACTATCGCTCTTAGCGGATGTATCGGTGTAACGACGCAGCATACCGCAACGCCAATTCCAGTTGGCGACGTCGAAATTGGCGTGATCGCGGGTGCCTATGGTGCAACCGTAACGGAAGAGACCACTGGTGAATCCGCCTCGGCATTCGTCCCGAACGTTGAATTCGCAGTTCGTGTCGGTCTGACCGAGAACTCGGACCTGGGTGTCAAAATCACCGGCCCGACGGTGACCCTGGACTACAACCATGCCGTCATCAATCAAGAGAACTTCGCGCTGTCGCTCGACCCGACGTTGACGATTTTCTACTTCTCGATCGACGGTGAGAGCTTCTTCTGGATGCACACGATGCTGCCGGTCTTGGCCGACATCGTGAAGACGGAGCGCATCAAACTCATGGCCGGTGCAAAGGTTGGTTATATCTACGCCTCTGTCGGTAGTGACGACGTTGAGGGCGCAAGTTCAGACGGTCTAACGCTCGGCGGAACCGTGGGTGCAAAGTTCAACCTCACGCAATCATTTGCCGTCATGCCAGCATTTGATGTGCTGCTTCCGACCGAACAATTCGGCGACGTCATCATCTACAACATCTCGCTCGGCTTCCTTTTCTAGCCCAGCTCCATGTTCGATATTGAAGCCCGAGATTCCTCGGGCTTTTTTTGTTACCAATTCTCGGGAGCAGCATCAGTACGTCCCCAAAAGGTCGAGACGAAGAGATGTGGACATCTGACAAAATGGACGACCAGTCCGAGAAGACAGTGATCGTGACAGGCGCGAATAGCGGTATCGGTTTTGGTGCTGCCAAGGAGCTCGCGCTTGCGGGAGCGCACGTTGTGTTTGCCTGTCGCACTGAATCAAAAGCGCGGGCTGCGATCGATGAGATTGAAGAACTCGGCGAAGTTTCGGTTGAGTTCATCCCGTTGGATCTCAGTCGTCTGAGGTCGGTTCGAGAATTCGTGGATGCGTTCACGCAACAACACCGCAAACTCGACCTCCTTATCAACAACGCCGGGGTGATGATCCCGCCGTACACCAAGACGGCGGATGGTTTTGAGCTTCAATTCGGCACGAATCACCTCGGTCACTTCGCTCTCACTGGCTTGCTATTAGACCACTTGGAGCGAGCCAAAGCCGCGCGCGTTGTGAGTGTATCGTCGGTCGCGCACCGAGTGGGTCGCATCAACTTTGACGACCCCAACTGGAACAATCGCCGGTACCAAGCGTTTCCGGCATATGCGCAAAGCAAACTCGCCAACCTACTCTTTACGTTCGAACTCCAACGGCGATTGGACGCGACCAAAGCGAGCACGATCGCAACGGCTGCGCATCCGGGATGGTCATCCACCGAACTGTTGACCAACCCCCTGGTAAAGGTCGCTGGCAAGGTTCTGGCCCAGCCACCTGCAGCCGGAGCATGGCCGACGTTGGCCGCGGCCGTGGCCGATTCCGAAGGCGGAGACTACTGGGGCCCCGGAGGCTTTCTGGAACTAAAGGGGTCGGCCAAAAAGGTGAAAGCCCGGCCTCATGCCCATCGAACGGAAGACCGCGTCAAGCTCTGGGAACTGTCTGAAAAGCTGACTGGTGTGTCTTTTCTAAATGTTTAGATCCAAAAACTAATCAGCTCGTTTCACTTCCTCGTAGCCAAACCTGACACGAGGAAAGAATGAAATCGAATCGCCCCATCGTAAGCGCGCTCGGCCTATCCGCAGTCGCCGCTCTCACCATTGCCAGTTTCGCAACTGCCGCACCCGACACACATAAACAATCCAATCTAAAGGGGTTCGAGCTCCAGAATTGTGAGCTTCCCAAGACCGCGAAAGTGACCGAATCGGACGCGCAGATTCGCGAGTCAGCGCAGAAGGGATTGAACTTCTTGGCAGACAAAACGGTCGCCTGGCAGGAAAAACACAACTGCATGGGTTGTCACGTTCAGGGCGTGACCGGCGAGGCGCTCTCGGTAGGAATCCACCACCAGTACGAAGTGGATGACGACAAAATGAAGGTCGTTCTGACCGGGTTGTTAGACGTTTCCGGCGGCATTCGGTCCGAAGATGGGCACGCGGCTCCCAACGGTTCATTGCGCCCTTCCGCGCGCTCTTACTCTGGCGCAGCGATCGCACGTTATGACGAGTGGGTGAAAAACGACCTCAGCGACGACCTTCTGAAGGCCGCGCATGACCTCTTGCCTGCACAAGACCAACAGGGTTCCATTCACCAAGCGTACAACGCTGGCGTTGTTGCGCGTGGCCCCTTGCAGGGAACGTATCAAGCCATTCAAACCTGGCAACAAGCCTACGCACGAAGCGCAGACGACCGCTGGCTAACAGCAATCGCATCTGGTGAGCGATACATTCAATCGATTGTGGATGGTTGGTATGCAAACCCTCCAACCGATGTGCAGGCGTTGAACTACGCACTTCTAGGTCTGTTGGAAGCTGGGGTTGGGCCCGACGAGCAGGTCGCCAAGGACCTCAAGGCCCGCATCCTCTGGCTCCAGAACGAAGACGGGGGATGGGGCTATGGTCAGACGTTGCCCACGAACTACTCCGTCCAACCGAAGTCAACAACAGCCGACCCCAAAGGCTCTGGCCAGTCCAGTGCACTTACGACCGGCCAGGCGCTCTACGCGCTCCGTGCATTGGGCATGACCGACAAGGACAAGGTCATCAAACACGGCACCGATTGGTTGGTCGAGCACCAGAGTGAAGACGGCGGATGGTCGCACGGCGGCTCCGAGAAAGGCGAAGCCATGTGGGCAGTACTTGGGCTTGTATCCACTGATGTCGTCACCATCGACATGGCTGGCCTGAAGAGTGGCCAACACGTTGGACGGGTTCACCCACTCGCAGTGACGACCAAGGACAACAGCGGCGCTGGCGTTCACAAGGTCGAGGTCTTCGTTGACGACTTGCCTGTTGCAGGCTCTTGCAGCGACAAAGTGAAGTACTCGCTTGATGCACGTGAGTTGAAAGAAGGCCTGCATACGGTCGAAGTGCGGGCAACGACCAAGACGGGGCAGCAGACGTCGCGGCGTTGGATTGTCTATGCAGGCAATACGTTCCTGACCAACGTCGGCACCCGGTTTGAAAACGATGCCACTAAGATCTCGTTCCGCGATATTGCGGACTCCAAGATGGGACACAACGTCGAGATTGAGGTCTTTTCAACGGTTGAGAAGGACGGCGTATCTGTGAAGAGCAAACCTGTCCGCAAGCACTCACAGAAAGGAAATCAGGGTGCAAACTCGTACGTTTGGGACGGCAAAGACGCCAAAGGCAAAGCGCTGACCAGCGGTGAGTACGTCGCCGTTCTGAAGATGAAAGATGCCAACGGCAAGGTACGACAGACCGTCGAGATGCCGTTCGTCCACGACACCCTGGAGAATCAGCGTCGCGGCTGGGGCGATGTTGCAGGCAAGATCGACTTCGCCGGGGATGACGTGCAAGGCGCGGTTATCGACCTCGTCGACGAGCAAGGAAACGTCGTCCAAAGCGTCAATTCGACCAAATCCGGCAGCTACCGCTTCAAGAACGCTAAGGCCAAGAAGAAGTACAAAGTTCGTGTTCGACGCCAGGGATTCAAAGCCGTCGAGAAGGAGGTACGCACGGAAGCGGCTGCTGAGGCGCCCGCAGCTGCGGCGGCAGACTTCTCACTTCAAGCTGAGTAGTTAGAGCACCGCCTTTTGAATCCGATGGAGCTTGAACTGCCGCGGCTCACCCTTGTCGAGGTCGTCGCAGTTCAAGCTCACTTCCCGCCTTTCCATGACGATGGAGCGAACCAACACGGTTCGCTCTGTTACTTTCGACGTCCCTTCGTAGCGAATCCAGACGGGCTGGTGCTCTAGCCAAGACGTTTCGATCGCTGCACGCACAGATTCGTCGACTGGCAGCGCCGGAATCCCAACATACTGAATGCTCGACTTCCAGGCATCGGCGGCCAGCTGACCTGAGCGTGGGAGGGCCGCGCGCACCTTGTCCACCGCCGATCGAAGCGTTTGCGTGAATGGTACCCAACGCAGGTTCATGAGCGTTTCCGATACAGCGACCAACAATGCGGCTTCGCGCGCAGTGAAGTTCACTGGCGGCAGGTTGTACATGCGATCGAGCGCGTATCCCCCGCCTCGCCCCTGTTCAGATTGAAGAGGAAAGTCGGCGGCGCGAAGGCTGTCCAAGTCTCGGTACATGGTCCGCACGCTTACACCGAAACGGTCTGCAAGCTCCTCGGCAGTGACTCCCGTCCGCCGTGAGCGCAGGACCTCCGCAATAGCAAACAGCCGTTCGGTACGCTTCATCCGGAATTCTCGGGGGCTGACATGCAATTGTTACTTCGTACAAACAAACAAACCTGACATAAACCTGACAATACCATCCTGTAGTGTCCAAATCCAGAGGGCGATGTTGCCTGAAACGAAGGGAGACAAAATGAAACTGACACTATGCGAACTCGGGGTTGCAGACAGCGACCTGTTAGACACTTACTCACCATTCACACAGAAGATTCGGACGGCGCTGGACTTTCATGAACTGCCGTTCGAGAGCGAGCGGCGTGCTAATCCGAATGCATACCGCGATATCAATCCGCTGGGGCAGGTGCCTGTGCTGCGCGCGGACGACGAGGTGGTCTTCGACTCCACCGAGATTCTGCACTTCTTGGAAGAGCACTCGACGAAGTCGTTGGTTCCCGATGACCCTACCGACGCAGCATTAGCGTGGATCATGGAGGAATTCGCAGACACAACGTTGAATGGCTATCTGGTAGCGGCGCGTTGGGCCGATGACGACAACTGGCCAGCCGTCCGCGATGCGTTCTTTGGTGACGCTCCAGCTGCGGTCAGAACGTTGGTTGCCAACTACCTGCGTCGCTCCATCGTGAAGAGCCTGGAGGGTCGGGACGTTTGGAAAGGTGGCCGCGGCCTAATGCGCCGACGATTTTACCGGTTGTTGCTGCAGCTGGAGAAGGCCGCGCCCGAATCCGGATTTTGGATTGGGGACCAATTGACCGTCGCGGATGTCGCGATCTTTGGGCAGCTGCATTCGCTGAGATGGGAGCTGACCCCTTGGTACAAGAACGTGATTGAGCGACAGGCGAAGCTATCGCGCTACCTCGACCGAATTCACGCCGGTGAGTATGCGCGGTTTGAACTCGAGGCGGCCGAGTAACTTCTATGGGACCAAAATGAGCTTGCCGACTGTTGTCCCGCTTTCGATGTCAGCATGGGCCTTCGCAACGTCTTCGAGTGAGTACTCAGTCGTTGGAGGTGCTTTGATCTGGCCCGCCTCCAACCAACCTTGAAGGTCGGAAACGAACGCTTCCAACATATCGGTTCGGTCGAACAGGTAGCTCAAGTTGAAGGCGAGTACGCTCTTGGAGTCCGTCGTAAGGTCGAGCGGGTTGAACCTCGGTGTCCGCAGGAATCCAGAGATAAGCTTCAGCCAATTTGGTTTGCCGCCTGTCTTCGGCATCATCGTCGAGAACCCATAGACGACGAGTTTGCCCGCCCGACGCAGGTGGTCGTAACTATCCTTCAACGTCGCGACGCCGTTTGCATCACAGATAACGTCGTAGCCTTCGGGCGCGTGTTTTTCGGCTTCGGCCCATAGATCTTGTTTGGATTTATCAATCACAACGTCGCAGCCGACACTCAGGGCGGTCTCGACCTTGTGCGTTCCGCCGACGACCCCCACGATCTCGCAGTCCGCAATCTTACCTAGTTGAACCAGACTGGTGCCCACGCCGCCAGCAGCACTGTGAACTAGCAACTTCGCGCCGGGTCTGGGGTGCGCGAGTTCGAACAACGCGAACCAAGCCGTCATCATGACCGCGGGAAGACCCGCTGCCTGTGCAAAGGACAGGGACTCGGGCTTCTCGAAGACGTACTTCTCTTCGACGGCCAGAACGGATGAGTAACCGTTAAACAGGGTCACGGCGATGACTTCGTCTCCCACCGCAAACTTGGACACATCTTTGCCGACCTGCGTGATGACACCACTAACCTCAAAACCCGGCGTAATCGGCCACCCCACGAGGTCTTTGGCGCTCTGGTACAGCCCCATTCGCACAATGACATCGGCGTAGTTGATGCCGATTGCTTTGACGTCGATGACTACTTCGCTCGGCGACGGACTGGGCGTGTCTATGGGTTCAATCTTCAGCCTGTCGTAGCTGCCTGCCTTGTGAATCACTACCTTTCGCGGATCGGACATTTTGCGCTCCTTCATGAACCTCGGAACGTAACGCGGGAATCCAACAAATCCAACGGCCATTTCGAGGTCATTCGGGTGGAATGGGCAGCCTGACATTTCAATGTCAGATGGCGTCAGGACAATATCCCAACGGAAGTCCGTACTCTTCAATGGTCGACCAAGGAGTGACGATGAAGCGGTACATTCTTCCAATCAGTTTGTTGTGGGCTGTCGGCTGCGCCGACACGTCAATCGAGACCCAGCCTGCTGGGCCCGACACCAAGGTTGAGCGCGCTGCACTTGAGGGGGACGAGGTCTTCTATGTGCACAACGCGTCGGACGTGGTGGAATTGAACGCGTCCAAACCGTTTGAGTTTGTCGAGTTTCACGTCAGCTTGGGAGGCGCAGAGTTTCGCGCATTCAACGGTACTGAGGTCATCGTCGATTGGAGCGATGTAAGCACGTTCACGGAGGACTCTAACCCCGCCTCACACGAGGGGACCTTGGTGCTTCCAGAACCCGCGACACACCTTGAGTTCCGACCCAATACGTCAATTGAATTCGCACGATTCCTGGTGGGCGAAGGACATGGACACCATCACGAAGGGGAAATCGAAATCCCTGAAGGCGCATTTCTTCCGTTAGCGGCGTTGCCTGGACGTTGGATTCCACCCGCGGAAGTCGTCGAGATTGCGAATGGGCAGACAAACTCCTACACGGGCGCGCCGTCGGCTTGCTCGGGCACGTTCTTACCGGGAACACGCGAAGTTGCGGACTTCCTGCGCGCGAACTTCGGTGCGTCCAGCTATGGCGGCTACGCCTGTCGTGCAAACACTGCCAACACCAGTCAATTGTCCGTTCACGCCTCGGGTCGGGCCATCGACCTTTTCGTGCCGCTCGATGGCGGCGAGGCCGACAATGAGTTGGGCGACCCAATTGCACACTATCTGATGACAAATGCGGTCGAACTAGGAATTGAGTTCATCGTTTGGGACCGCACCAGCTGGGGCTCGCACCGCGCCGCACCCAAACACCGCGCATACACTGGTCCGCATCCTCACCACGACCACCTGCATATCGAGCTTTCACCAGGTTCTGCGAACACCACCGGACGTACATTCCCATCAATTATTCGAGACGAATCGCCAGTGGGATACGTGGATGCTGTGAATTGCGAGGGGATCGCGGGCTGGGCGCACGACCCTGATGAACCGGCGGCACCAATCGAAGTCTACATCTCGATCGGCGGTCCCGTCTTTACGGAAGGCGCAGCCGGCTATTGGGCAACTGCAAGTCGTACTCGTGAAGACCTCCAGGCAGCCATCGGATCTACCGACCACGGCTACCAAATTCCGATCCCGCGCGGTCTGATGGATGGCCAAGCCCGGGAAGTTTACGTCTATGGACAAGACATCACCGGTGGCCAGAACTCCGAGCTCATCGGCGCAGGAAAAGTGCTGCAATGCGACCCGCCTGCCCTCCCCTTTGACCCCAGCTATGCCGTTCGCCGCCATATCTCGAGCGGCGAAGTGCTGGACGCGTGGGGATTCGACCGAAACAACATCGCACCCGCTGATGACAATCAGCTCTTGGCCTACGAAGAACTTAGTCCCATCCCGGCAGCGCCAACTCTGATGCGACAAGACGGAGACGCCGCCGTGTACCTCGTGGAAGGCGACATCAAACGGCACGTACCAAACCCAGAAGCTCTGGCAGCGTGGCATTTCGACCCAGCTAAAATCCAAGCCTCCCCGACGGATGATTTGGCAACCGGTGAGCCACTACAACAGCGTCCTTATCTTGCGCGCGGCAGCGGCCCCGAGGTGTACCTGATTACGCCTCCACCACCCAACTGGGCGGTCGACTATGCCTGGAATGCACCACCTAAGATCGGCCTTGGGCAAACGGCCACGATCGCATTGGAAGCGACAAACCGTGGCTCAAACCTGTGGGAGAAGGCACTCGGTGAGCTTCGACCCGTATCCGGTTCGCTGGTTTCGGATGCACGTCACGGCGAGCGCGTTGCGTTCACGTTCGATTACCCCGCGCCAGCGACCACGGGGATTCATGAGGTGTGCGTAGAGGTCTTCCACGACGGCTACAAGTTCGCCGAACAACCCGCTTGTATGACGATTGAGGTCGTTGAAGAAGCCGTCGACTTGCAAGACCTGACGCCTCCGAATCCCATCGCCAACGGCGGCAGCTCAGATCCGGGCTCGTTCCCGACAGCTATCGCCGGCACAAGTGGTGGGTGCTCTTCGACCTCCGCAGATGTGTCCGGTTCTGGGTTGATTCTGGGATTGTTCGGGTTGATTCTGTTTGGGCGACGGCGACGACGCTAGTTACGCGACAGGACTTCTTCCAGCGACTCTAGCAAGCGACTAACCTCCGGCTTGCCGTGAATCGACTGTAGCTCCAACGCGCTTTGAAGGCTCTCAAGGCTGATTCGATCCTCATCAGTCGGTGCCTGCATCTCCGCTTCCCAGTCTTCAAGAATCCAATCAAAATCCGCAACGATTGCCTCGCTGACCGCGAGCGCGGTAGCCACATCATCCTGTCGAAGCAGGCAATCCATGAACGCCACCATCCTGGGCCCGACGACATGGTGGTAGTGCCCTTGCACCGAGCATGTCATGTTTGCGCAAATGCGCGTGGCGTGGAGTTCGAACTCAGCTGCGTCGTGAATCCGGAATATTGCCGCCGCGATCTCTGCTTGATTTGCCAACCCCACACCGTCCATGAAGATATCGGCGGTGGTAGGGTTCTCTGGATAGTCGTTTGCGTTGGCAGATAGCACCTTGGCCTGATTGTCCAAGAACCGGAGGACGTCGAGTCCGTGGTCGCGGGCTTCGATCGGGTCTCCGACCTTATAGAGCGCGTCGAGTCGCGAAATCATCGCTTTCGCGGTATTGAAATCCAGAAGTGGCATGTCCTCACACTGCCTTTGAAGGCTAAGATCAGCAACTTCTTCGCACAAAGATCATGAGTATTCGACTGACGAACGTGAGCTTCGCGTTCCCACAACAGACAGCGCTTATCCAGGACGCGACCCTCCACATCGAGGCAGGCGTAACGGGGATCGTTGGACCAAATGGTGCGGGCAAGAGCACATTGCTCAATCTCATCGAAGGTCGTCTGGCGCCAAACACGGGTCAGGTAGCCTGCCCACACCAGTCGTTTGCTCGATGCGGACAGATCGCAAGCCAATCTGAGGTCGAGGACTTTGCCAACGCATGGACAAAGAGTGCCCTCCGATGGATGTCCTTGTTGGAGCTTGAGCCCGACGATTACTGGCGTTGGGATGAGCTCTCTGCAGGCATGCGCAGGAAGTGGCAAATCGCTGCTGCATTGGATGCTCGGCCAGAGGTCCTAATGTTGGATGAGCCGTCCAACCACCTCGATATCGAAGGCCGCGACCAGCTGATTTCTGCCGTGCAACAATTCGATGGCATTTGCCTGCTAGTCTCCCACGACCGCGCACTGCTTGACGCACTCGCCACAAGCATCGTTTGGATGGAAGGTCATGTAGTGCAGTATGCAGGCAACTACACAGCCGCGAAAATGGGCAGAGATCAGTACCATGCCGAGCAACTCGGACAACTGGAATCACTGCAGGCCGAACGCGACCTGGCCAAGGACAAAGCGGGCGTCGCCAAGAGTCGACATGCGTCGACCATCCACGGAACAAACACCAAATCTCGGATGACATCGGTCAAGGACTCGGACGGACGCAGCGTTAATGCCAAGACCCGTGCGGCGATGGCGGAGGCCAAAGCTGGACAACAATCGAAGGTCGCCATCGCTGCGCAGCGTGCTTCGCAGTCCAAAGTGGACAGTTTCGAGTATCGTCCCAAGAAGACATACGACATCGAATTCACTCCAGCGGAATGTCCGTACACCTGGCTCATCGACCGCTCCGGTCCTGTGCGTATTGGGAGTCGCACACTTGCTGAGGACGTTACGCTGCAGGTTGGACGACATGACCGAATCTGGCTGACAGGACCCAACGGATGTGGAAAGTCCACGCTGTTGCGGGACATTCAACGAAACTTGCCTGACAGGATTGCCGAGAACACGTTGTGGCTACCGCAAAATCTGGATGAGATCCGGACGGTGGTCGCCGACTATCTGGCAGCCGAGACTGACCTTCAGCCCGTCTACAATGCGGCAGCCGCACTCGGTTTGGACCCCAGCCAACTGCATGACCAAGCACAGGGGACGGACGTTTCAAGGTCGCCCGGACAATCGCGGAAAGCGGCCATGGCTATCGGATTAGCCCAATCCCCATGGCTGTTGCTCATGGACGAACCCACCAACGACTTGGATGTGTTGAGCATCGAGCGGATCGAAAATGCGCTGCAAGCCTATGAAGGCGGCTTGCTAATCATCTCCCATGATACAAGGTTCATCGAGACCCTCGGTTGTCGTCAGTTTGCGTTCCCGATGGCGAGCGAATCTGAATAGTCTACTCGTCTTTGCAGGGCACAAACGTCCCCATGCGGTCCGCCAGGGCTGTGATCTGATGGGCTTTGTAGGTTTTGTTGCCGACAACAAAATCCTCCGACGGGGTCGTGGTCACGACAATCTCGTCGCAATAATCTTCCTGACAGATGTACTCCAACGCCCGGCAATCCGCGTACATCAGGCAACCATGGAACAACATGTAACGCTTGTCATTGTCTGCAAGTGCGAAACAGGACGGCGTCTTGTAGGCAGTGTCGACTCCATCCTTGCTGTGGATGAAGACCGCAGGCGACACCGGTGATTCATCGCCCTCGTACTCCGGTGCTTCACCCGCCAAAATCAGGTGGTTCGCCTTCAGTGTAGTGGCGTTTGGGTTTGCCTTCTTAAAGGCGGTAACGCCGTCCAACGTTGGCGCATCTGCAACGCGCGTGGCGTCAACCCAGGATGGTAACGTCCCCATCTTTGTAAATCGTATTGCCCGTATGAACCCGTCCTCGGGTTCACCGACTACCGTGACGAGCTGGCCTTTGTAATGTCGGTAGCCCTTGTCTTTTGACTCAACGGAATTGCCGCACTCGTTTGCCTTTGCTTGTTCCTGCGTCGGACAAATCGAAACGGAATCGGCGATGACGAAGAAGGTGCGCTTCGGCAGGTCTGTGAGTTCAACGGGTTGGTTGGGGTCCCAGTTTGGAAACGGATTCGGTTTGGGTTGGTTCTGCACCGCGACTTCGTGCGGAGCAGGCGGAACGGGGCCTTCAAACGGTTTGTATTTGCTCTCAGGAGCCGATTCACAGGCAGCGACCAACAACGCCACCACAATCAAGATTCGATGCACGGCCTACTCCATCGTGCGGGCGTGATATGCCAGCAACCATTTCGAAATGTCCGCGGACTCAAACATGGGAACACCATCGATGAACATACATGGAACGGTCGTTCTGCCGGTCTGCTCGAACAGAAAATCGGAAGCGGCAGAGTCCCCTCGGGTGTCCCGGTAGGTAACGTCAACGCCGGTCTTGTCGACAACACGCATCACCCGAATACAGAACGGGCATGTGTCGAACTTGTACAGTTCCAACGTTCGGGGCTCATCCGGAGACGGGATGCCAACTGGCGCTTCATAAGCCATCGGGTCAAATGAGCCAAAAAGACGCTGGATTAGGTCGATGATTCCCATACGCAAAGACTAGTGGGTCGCCCGCTGACTGTCGACCGGTTTCAGGCCAACGGCTGTTCTGAAAGTTCCTGAAACATGGCCGCAAATCGTTGTTTGCACGCCGCGGTTTCCTTATTGATTCGGACAAGCCAAGGAGACAGCCATGAAACAAATCACCCTATTGCTTGCCGCAGCCATGTTGCTGATTGCATGTGGCGAAAGCCCAAACAAGAAGCTCGACAAATCCGGTCCCGCGAACAACGACAACAACGTCAACAACGCGGTCGACAACAACGCCAACAATGTCGTCGTAAACAACGCGAACAACGCGAACAACGCGAACAACCTGAACAACGTGAACAATGTCGAAGGCGTCAGTGGGCCCTGCGTGACAGTGTTGGAGGAGACCGTCTCGTTCGGCATCGTCCTTGTTGGCGAAGAGTTGACCATCCCAGTCGGTGTCCAAAACTGCTCAAACGACACACCGCTGCAGATCATGGTAGGGAGCGCCGGAGAGTTTGTTGCGGAGCCGATGTCCGAGATTGCACCGATGTCACGAGACGACCTGCCGGTCACCTTCCGTCCTACTTCGGAAAACGAGTTTGACCGCGATCTGACCCTCACCACGTCAGCCGGTACCATCATGCTGAACGTAAAAGGCGTTGGTCTCGACCGAGGAAACATCGACGCAACGTGCCCGAATCCGCGAATCAGCCTGCCAGGCGCCACCGACGCCCAGTTGAATCTTGAAGGTGAAGTTAACTCCACGATCGCTTTGACGGCCGAAAACACGGTCTCCGAGTATGAAATCACCAATTACTTCTGGACGCTCGTTGCGAAGCCAAGCACCTCCTCCGCTGCAATCTTGGAGATAGATGGAGGACGCGACATCACGCTGACACCTGACGTTGCAGGCAACTACATCATCGAATTGATGGTCTTGGACTCAGGTCGAGCGACAGATTGCGACACTGCACGCATCGACATCGAAATCTCGCCGTCAAACACGGCTAATCTACGAATTGAGCTGACCTGGGATACGCCTGCGGACACGGACCAAACCGATGATATTGGTACTGACCTCGACATTCACTACCTACATCCTTCGGGGACGTTCAACGTTGAGGGCTACGACGTGTTTTGGCGCAAAGTTAAGCTGGAACTTGGCGGCGATGGCGTAGCTGAGTTGGTACTCGATGACGTCAACGGTGCTGGCCCGGAAGTCATCGAACATCGGGGCGCAACGACCTCCCAGAACTACAATGTCGGCGTGTACTATTACGCCGATAACGGAATGGGCGCCTCATACGCAACCCTGCGCATCTTCCACAACGGCGTGCTGATGCATGAGTATCGTGACCAGTATCTGGCCAACCAAGGACTGTTCTGGAAGAACACGATGGTGGACCCAACCACCGGCCTTGTGGACACAACTGCCAGTACCGTGCAAACCGGTTTCTAGGTCCGTGTCTCGCTGAAATTGCTTTTGGCCCGTGAACTGCTCACAATGTTGGTACAGGGATAGCAAGAACCAACTAGGAGCCAGCTATGCGGCCGAACCACGGCCCGCTGTGGGTGATTTTATGCGTTTTCGCGCTCATGTACGGGTGCGCGGACGACACAACGTCCAATTCCAGCGGAAACAATCGCGCGAACAATACCAACAACGGCGACTGCTCGAGCGATTGCAATGACGACGACGCCTGTACGGAGGACGCCTGTGTTGAAGGGCAGTGCGTCAACACCTACGAAGAAACACTGTGTTGCACCGCCGACCAATGCGAGATTGACGGCGAGTGCTACGACAATGGTGAGGCCAGCGCCGACAATCCGTGTCAAGTGTGCCTGGTTGCTGTCGATGCAGCAGCTTGGTCGTCGGACGCAACGGCTACCTGCGACGACGGTGACCCCTGCACGATGGACGACGTGTGCGTCGCCGGGCAGTGCGAAGGTTCACCGTTTGTCTGCGATGACGGAAATCCATGCACCGACGACGTCTGCGACGGCGCAGGCGCGTGCGAGTTCAACAACAACACCGCCCCATGCGAGGACGGAGACCTCTGCACTGACGGCGATACATGTGGCGGCGGAACCTGCCAGTCCGGACAGGCCGCAACGTGCGATGACCAGAACGGCTGCACAACGGACTCCTGCGACCCCGCAACCGGCTGCGTGAACACGCCCGAGGATGGCGTTAGTTGCGATGACGGTGACATCTGCTCAACCGCGTCTGTCTGCGAAAACGGGGTCTGCATTGTCTCGGAGGTAGATTCCTGCGACGACTCTGACGTCTGCACGATCGACTTCTGCGACAGCGCAGACGGCTGCGGACATGACGATATCTCTGACCGGTGCGCGGATAGCAATCCCTGCACGGACGAGGCATGCGATGCAGCCCAAGGCTGTATCTACCCCTTCAATACGGACGCATGTGACGACGGTAGCTTGTGCACCATGATGGACACGTGCTCGCAAGGATCATGTGTTGGAACCCCGGTGCCGGTGGATGATGGAAACCTGTGCACGGATGACGCCTGCGACCCAGCGACGGGCGTCATGAACGTACCCAACACCCTTCCCTGCGACGACAACGATGCATGCACTGTCGGCGATACCTGCGGCAGTGGGAGCTGCCAACCTGGAACGACACCACTTGCCTGCGACGACAATGATGTTTGTACTACCGACAGCTGCGACTCCGCGAGTGGCTGCGTGTTCACAGACATCAGCTCGACCTGCGATGACGGCAATGCATGCACGACGGACTCGTGCGATGCAGTCAATGGTTGCCAAAACACCGTCATACTATCGTTTGCGTGCCGGCCGACAATCACGGTGACGTATCCACCGCGGGCGGCAACAATCACTGGAACGCTGGGACAACCGGTAGTCGTAACAGGAACTGTCGCCTCCGGAGCGGGTGCGATTTCGACGTTCACTATCAACGGTGTAAACGTTGCCGTTGATCCGGCGACGGGAGCGTTTTCTCACGCCTACACGCCACGGGTCGGCTCCAACACCCTTGTCTTCGAGGCAGTCGACGCGCTGACGACCGAAGAGAATCGGGTTCAAGCATTCCATTGGTCCACCGACTACACCTTGCCGAACGCCGCGATGCCTGGCGTCGGCTCCGTGGACCCAGGGTTGGGCATCTGGTTGGGGCAACAAACGATTGATAGCGGCCAACCCCCGCCGCCTACCCATCTTGCCGCCATTTTCGAGGGCGTTTTCGCAAACCTCGACATCAGTAGCTTTTTTGACTCGTCCACGCCGATTACGTCATCTGCGGGGTACGATATCTATCTGACAAGCCTGTCTTTCAATGACACCGATGTGGCGCTGCAAGCGACTGATACAGGCATCGCCATTCAAGCCGCGATCCTCGATATCTCGGGGGATTTGGTCTTCGACTGTACGAGCTTTGGTTGCTTGTTACTTGGAGGAGACAGCACGGGTGGACTCGACATCGATAGCATCGTCGTCACTGCGGATTTGGTCTTTACCGTCCAGCCAGACAACACGATTGCCGTGACGATCCAGAACAGCAACACGTCGATTAACAACCTGAACATTTTCTCAAACAACGGGTTCACGAACTTCCTGCTCTCCATCATCGAACCGTTCATCCTGGGAGGGATCGTGGGAGACCTTGAAACTGAACTAAACACACAGTTGAACTCGGCGGTGGGACCGTTGTTGGGCGATGCGTTCAACGCACTAGCGTTCAATCTGGTCTTTGACCTGCCGAAGCTTGATGGCAGCGGCACGGTTTCCGTCGCGCTTGAAAGCGACTTCAGTTCGTCCGACTTCAACGATGCATCACCTGGACCGCAGGGCGGCCAGCTAGACCTTCGAGCGTGGGCGACAGCTGCAACCCGCGGAGTGCCAGCGGGCTCTCCCTTCGACCAGAACCTCGGCGTGCCCATGCGTATCGATTGCGCGTCCGGCATGACCCAAGCCATGGTCGTGCCTCAATCGGCACCGCTGGAAATCGTGTTTGCCGATGACACGATCAATCAAATACTTCGCGCTGCATGGTGGGGAGGGTTTCTGCAATTCCCGCTCGACCCCGCGGCGCTTGGGAGTGTCGACCTCAGCCAGTTTGGCGTATCCAACCTTAATCTAGACGTCAGTGGTTGGTTGCCGCCTGTCGCGGCTGACTGTGGCACGGGCGGACAGTTGTTGTTGCAAATCGGTGACCTTCGAATCGATGCAACCTTGGATCTGTTCGGGCAGCCGATCACTGCAATTGTCTACGTGTCGTTCGAGGCTCCAATCTCGCTGGGGCCTGGGCCCAGCGGAGACATCGCAATCACCGTTTCATCGATTCAAAACGTCAATCTCGAAGTTAGCGTGCAAGACGAAGCCAGTTTAGGCGCCGAAGCAGCGCTGCAGTCCCTCTTGGAAACAGAACTGGTCCCAGCGCTTGGGGGATTGCTTGGTGGCGGACAGCCGTTGGCATCGTTCCCACTGCCTGAGATTGACCTGAGTTCAGCGCTCGGACAGCCGCCCGGTACGTCATTGATTTCTATCGCGACCAGCGGCAGTACACGATCTGGTGGCAACACGATCATCTCGGGGGCATTACAATGAGAACACCATTGCAATACATTCGATTGTGCCTTGTGACGGCTTCGCTGACGCTGCTTGTCGTCGGCTGCGGGAGCGACGATAAACCGTCAAATTCGCGTGCAAACAACACCAACAATAAAAACAACCAGAACAACCAAAACAACGTGTCCGACATGGGTGCGTTCGTGGGCGTCGTGAACTGCTCCGAAGACTCTGACTGTGATGATGGGCTGGCGTGCACGACAGACACCTGCATCGATGCGCCAGAGGGCAAGGTTTGCGCGTGGTTGGTAGCGGAGGACACGTGCCTCATTGAAAGGCGTTGTTTCGATGACGGTGCTGCGAACCCTGGAGATGCTTGTGGTGCTTGCGACCCTGAGATGTCGCAGTTTGCCTGGTCTACCGCAGAAGACGGCGCCGTTTGTGATGACGGAGACCCCTGTACATTCAATACGGCCTGTTCCGCCGGCGCCTGTGTTGGGGACGCTGTCGACTGCGACGATGGCAATTCGTGCACCATCGATACTTGCACGTCAGGTGTTGGGTGCACCTACGAAGACGAAAACGACGGTTCTTCATGTGACGACGGTACCGCTTGCACAGAAAATGACGTTTGTACGGCGGGGACATGTGTGGGTGAAACGCTGGATTGTGATGACCAGAACACCTGCACACAGGATTCTTGTGATCCGACCCTCGGATGTACCAACGAACCGCTCGATGACGGAACGGCATGTGAAGACGGCACATTCTGTACGGTTGGAGAGACCTGTTTGGCAGGGTTGTGTCAGGGTGCACAACCGAACACGTGCGACGACTTCAACGCATGCACCATCGACATCTGCGATGAGCGCGCCGGTTGCCAGCATCTTCCAACAAACAACCCATGTTGCACGGGGCAAACCTCTATCTGCGACGACCAAGATCCTTGCACTACAGACTTATGTGACCCTAATACCGCAGAATGTACCTATCAGCTGAACACGGCGCCGTGTGATGACGGGTCTGCGTGCACGGAAAACGACGCATGCAACCAGGGCACGTGTACTGGGTCGGCAATCAACTGTGACGACGGCAACAGCTGCACGCAGGACATGTGCAACGTCGCAGCCGGGTGTTTCTACGCGAATCTTGACGCGGTTGCCTGCGATGATGGGCAGGCCTGTTCCACTGGAGACATGTGCATGCAGGGCACGTGTGTCGCTGACACAAGCCAGTGCTTCTGCGTACCAAGCTTCGACGACGCGGCGAGGGTGAACACTCTCACAGTCGGCGCAAACACGATGCAGGGAGAAGCACTAGACATCGATGGCGACAACACGCGTGACAACGCCCTGGCCCCGCTTGGTTCGTTCGTAAATGGCCCGCTGCAAGACGCCGCCAATGACGGCTCATTGAATCTACTGTTTGAGTACATCGGCTTTGCGCCTGGTGCATTCACGCTCGGATTAGTAACGGCGAGCGTCGACCCAGCAAATGCATCCTGCGATTACACCATGAACACATGCGACTACCTCGCCGACCGCTCGGTACTTGATCCAATTGCGTGTACGACCACCATTCAGCTGCCTGCAAATCGGACTGGGACGCTGGTCACCGCAGGTGGCGTCGGTTCTCAGTTGCCGTTTTCGATCCCGCTGGACGCCAGCAATTCACTGAATATCACGTTGTATAATGTAAAAGTCGAAATGACGGTAACGCTAACAAACGGACAGGTCAGTGCCTTCACGGCGATCATCGGCGGTGCTGCGACCGAAACCGACCTCAACGCCGCGATCAACTCGCTGGATCCAGCTTCATTGCCGCTTCCGCCAGCCAACCTGATCAACCTGCTGTCGACGCTAGCTCCTAACGACATCGACACCGATGGCGATGGCACAGACGACGCAAAGTCCATCGGTCTTAAAATCAGCGGTATCGATGGAAATCTTGTGGGAGCGGCGCCTTAGGTCCGAAACTCCCTTTTGATTGCCGCATCTAATACGTCAAACGGCATGGAGCGAGAAATGTCCCACCCTCTCGAAGACGTAATCAACAACGCGGACGGTTTTATCTTGATCGGTGATTCGTCCAAAGACCGCTTTCCTGCGTATTCATACAATGCGTACATGCATGTGCAGAAACGCTTTTATTGCTTGGACTTCGGCGGATTAACGGAGAGCCGCGGCGGGTACGAAGGCGGGAAAGTCTACACGAGTGTGGACGAAATCCCGGACGATCATGACGACCTAGCCATCATCTGGGTCCATCCCCACGACGCCAAACGCGCAGTCGATACAGCCAACGAACTCGGCTGCAAACGAGTCTGGTTTTCGTTCAAGACGGGCCATCCCGATGCGGTTGAGCACGCCAAATCCTTGGGCATGGAGGTGGTCGAGATCGGTCGATGTCCGGTGTACTACCTGGACGGGAAGCCGGCGGGGTGTGCGGCCCACGCGGCGATCACGAAGATTTCAGGTTCATACAAACGCGCACCTCAAACAGACCCGAACGCGGATCGAAGAGAGCTTTGGTGAATGCGACGCAGAACGTTTATGAAGTCGACAGCTGCCGCCGCCGCAATGGTTGCAACAAACCCCGCATGGGCGGCGCAGCAGACCAAGATGATGACGCGGAAGATTCCTTCGACCGGCGAGAAGTTACCTGCCTTAGGATTTGGCACCTGGCAGACTTTCGACGTGGGGGCTGACGCAAAGGCTCACGAGCGGCTTGCGCAGGTACTGGACATCCTATTCGACGCTGGTGGCAGCCTCATCGACTCGAGCCCAATGTATGGCTCCAGCGAAGCCGTTGTGGGCAAGCTCTTGTCGGGCCCTGGATTGAATCGATCCGATGCCTTCTTGGCCACCAAAGTATGGACGCGTGGAAAAGAAGCAGGCATCGCCGAAATTGAGAAGTCGTTTCGGTTGATGGCGGCTGGCAAACAGATGGAGTTGATGCAGGTCCACAACCTCGTGGATTGGCAAACTCAATTGAAGACGGTTCGTGCCATGAAAGAGCGCGGCGAAGTCAAATACATCGGGTTGACGCATTATACTGACTCCGGCATCGACCAAATCGTGGAGATCTTGCAGAAAGGTGCTGCCATCGATTTCGTGCAAACAGCGTATTCTGTGGGTGTCAGGCACGCGGAAAAGAAGCTGTATCCGCTGTGCCGCGACAAAGGTATCGCAACGATCGTTAACCGCCCTTTTGAAGGAGGTGCTGCCTTCAGGCAGACAAAGGGCAAGTCGCTTCCAGATTGGGCGGCCGAATTCGGCGCCCGCTCTTGGGCCCAGCTCTTCCTAAAGTTCGCATTGGGGAATCCCGCTGTGACCTGTGTGATTCCAGGAACCGGACGTCCCGAGCATGCACGCGACAACGTGGGTGCCGCGTTCGGGAGATTGCCAAACCCCGAAGAGCGCAAACGCATCATCAAGCTTTGGGATTCGATCCGTTGACTGTATGTTTGCGACTCCCCCGGAGCGTAACGAGCAATGCATCCAAACGAAGAAGTTATCGCCGATTTTTATCGTGCCTTTGACCAGAAAGACGCCGAAACCATGGCTGCGCACTACAGCGACAGAGCGAGTTTCAGCGACCCAGTGTTTCCCGATCTGGATGCAGAAGGTGTTCGAGACATGTGGCGGATGCTGACGGAAGCCGATGATCTCAGGATCGAAGCAAGCGAAATCAAAGCCGACGACTCAAGCGGAAGTGCACGTTGGGATGCGTGGTACACCTTCACGGCTACAGGCAACAAGGTTCACAACATCATCCACGCGTCATTCGTTTTTGAAGACGGCAAGATCGTGCAGCACGACGACAAGTTTGATTTTTGGCGGTGGAGCCGGCAAGCACTTGGTCTCCCAGGCATCTTTTTGGGTTGGACTCCGATGGTCCGCAACAAGGTTCAGACTATGGCTGGAAAAAGCCTCGCCAGCTGGCGAAAGAAGAAAAGTTAAATCTAATCAACTTCTGCGCACGTGTAATACATATGCGCATCATCACCCTCATTCTTCTGCTGTTCTTTGGCACGCCGGCTTGGGCACAGTCTGCGTCCGACCAAAACGCAAAAACGCTTTCGACGCTAACCACAGACCTGCCGAAGGCGGAGACGAAGTGGAAACACATCGTCATCCACCATACAGCGAGCGAGTGGAGCTCCCTCAAGCGCATCGACGCTTATCACCGAAAGAAGTTCGAAGACCCCGATGGCATCGAGTATCACTTCCTCATCGGCAACGGGAAGAAGGCCAAAGATGGCCTAATCGAACTGGGACGTTGGAGAATCCAGAAGCGTGCAATCCATCTGTTCAAACCGGACGGCGCACCAGATGCTATCGCGATCTCACTCGTCGGAAACCTCCACGAGCGGAAGATCAGCAAGGCCCAGTACACGGCATTGGTGTCCCTTGTTTCGAAGTTAATGGCTGCCTACGAGATACCCATCGAGAACGTCACGACCCATACGCGCGTCGACGGCAGGTTGACCGTGTGCCCCGGGAAACACTTTCCATACAAAAGCTTGATTGAAGATTTGAGAAGAGCGACCGCGAGCGACCTTAGCCATCCCTGAGTCTGGGCGTCCGATGCGACCAAATGTGGCTTAACCTTACCTTGGAAGCCTCAAGCCGCGATTGGACTTCCGACAGGAAGAGCCACGAGTCTATGGTCCTTGGTTGCCGCGGCCTTGTGTTCCTACTTTTTGCTTCGTGTTGCCCTGTAAATCCGGCCATCCTTTCGAGAGCCAACGCCGAAAATCTGGGCAAATTTGGAGGATACCACGGGTCAGTCACTGGCTCCGTTGCAATGCCAGCCCGCTGGTATCCGATGGTGCCTGGCGGAAACATCGGCGTTCCTCCGGCTTTTAGCTCGGCCTTGCCAGCCTCATATCGTCGATCAAACTCGCGTTTTCTTGATTTAGCGAAGTCTCGGATGACCGGATCAGCCGAGGCAAAATCAACACGTTTTCGCTTCCCTTTGGTTTGTTGAACTGGACTGTATTCCGAAGGCAAACTTCTAACGTATCTCGTGCCGGTTGCCCAATCCCCTGCTTCCTCGATAGGTATTCCCTGTGCCACCCGCTCGCGTGTAAACTCACGATCAATCCTCGCCTGCTCGGCTTGAATTTGTCCTTCGAGCCGACGTCGCACAACCTCCAGTTCCTCGCCACCAAAAACAGAAGGCGGGGAAACCGTCACGGTGAGCGAAGGAATACCGATCCTTCGAAGGACTTTAGGGGGCCGCAAGACCTCTATCTTTTTGCCCCAGTGGCATGGTCCAAGAATCCAACCATCGTAGTCGCGATAATCCTTTACGATGCCAGCACGAACAGGATTCGTAACGATGTAAACAATGGTCTGCTCCGATCTCCGCTTGTCGAGAACTGGGAAATCATTATCGCGATATTGATTCCAAAAATGCCCTGTGATCCCGCGTTCTCGCTTCGTCCAACGTGACAACGTCGCGTTCAAACTACCAAGGAACTTATCCCGAAGGGCCGTCCAATCGGTAAAATAGAGGTGGTAGTGATTTGCCATCAGCACGCCCGCGTGCATCTCCATCCCAAATTTCTGAGCGAAGAAGAACACCAGGAAAGCGAAGAGCCGCGTCAGCCAATGATCGGGTTTGAGGCGGAATTTGTTGTCGGCGCACACTCGGGTGGCATGTACCACCTCTCCTGGCAGTTGTTGTTTCGCCATAATGAACCTCCGTTTCTATGGGATCGGTCCCATTTCACGTCCATTATCGGCGCCGCCAAGAAACCGTTGCGAAGAATTTTGATTTTCGGGTCTCCGAGGTGGAACGCTGCCTCATCGGTAGGCTCGAAGGCATCCGATGGCGAACTGAATAGATCTGAGGATTTGGATAGAAAGTGGCAGCGAAGACAGCGTTTAGGTAGATTTGGAGCGTAAACATCCCTACGAATCTGGACCTGATGATGAAGCGCTTGGCCGCATTGTTCCTTTTTGCATCTATCGCAGTGAGTTGCGGAGACAGCCCAACCAAAAAGCGGGCTGCGTCCAACAACTCCAACAACGTCAACAACGTCAACAACGTCAACAACGTCAACAACACGAACAACGTCAACAACACAAACAACGTCAACAACACGAACAACGTCAACAACGTCAACAACGTCAACAACACGAACAACGTCAACAACACGAACAACATGACGGACTCGGACGGCGATGGACGTCCGGACGCGTTGGATAATTGCGTGGAGGTTGCGAACCCCATGCAGAACGATGCGGATTTCGATGGCGTGGGTGATGCTTGCGACAACTGCGTGCCTATAGCGAACAACGCGCAGGAAGATCTCAACGGAAACAACGTCGGAGATGCCTGTGAGGACGATGGTAGTTATGACCCTTCGTTAGACTCCGACAACGACGGAATTCCGGACGTTTCAGACGGTTGTCCTGACGTTGCGAACCCCAACAACCGGGATACCGACAGCGATGGAGTACCTAACGCCTGCGACAACTGTCCAGCCGTCCGAAATCCGCTCCAAACCGACGTCAATAGCAACAACCGCGGCGACAAATGTGACCCCGATCCAGTTGGAATGGAGTGCGCCCGAACGGTTACGAATGGGCTGCGACCGCAGCTGCACATCATCCTCGACCAGTCTGGATCCATGAGTACGCTCTTGGGTTCCACAACGAAGAGCCGGGTTCAGCAATTGGGGTTCCAGAACGCGGCAAGCCGGATCGCTAGCCAGTTTCAGGTTGGGGTCACTTCGTTTCCTTCCGCCAGCGGACAGTGCACGCAGGGTGCGACTCTGCATTTGGGTATGGGGCGACACTCAACAGCCCAGTTCAGCAATGCGATTCCAAACAATCCGAGCGGCGCATCAGCGACCCCTGTGGCATTCGACGACATCGTCGATTACAATAGATTCTCTGATGCCACCGATCCGAGCGCGGCTCAGCGCGAGAAGTACGTTTTGGTGATTGCAGACTCCGAAGCTAACACATGCGACACAAATGGTGGCGATGTTGCCCGCGCCGACGCTATGGCGGCCGCGACTGGCGCCGAAGTGTTCGCAATCAATTTGTTTTCGTCAGGCGTTACCCCCCTGCCTCAAGACGTGACGACGCCTGGCGGCACTTACCAAAGTGTGAATTCGCTCAGCCAATTTGAGACTGCTTTGAGCAACATGTTGGATTCAATGACAAGCTGCTCCTTCGAACTGAACGCAGCCCCCGAAGACCCGCTCCTCCTTTGGGTGCTGGTCGACGGAGTTGCAATCCCGCGGTCTGGATGGCAGTTCGACCCGAACACCAATCAGATAAACCTCTTCCCAAGTGCCTGCCAATCGATTGGCAGTGGTACCGTAAGCGTGTTTGCTGGCTGCGAGATAGTCGACATGTGTATGCCCTCAGACGAAGTTTGCGACTACGTCGACAACAACTGCGATGGGGCCGTCGATGAGGGCTGCGATTCGTGCAGCAACGAAGTCTGCGACAATGAGGACAACGACTGCGATGGCGTAATCGACGAGGGTTGTCCGTAATTCCAAAATCCTCGCCGATCCGCTACAAAGCGTGCCGAGGCGAGGAGATTCACCATGAAGTACTGGATGGCGGTGGTTGCCCTGGTGGCCGCCTGCTCAAGCGACAATACACCAACACAGAACGACTATCGCGACACAGGCGTCGATATCGATCTGGGGGTGCCAGATCTGGACAATCCTGATGTGAACGTTACCACATCTCGCTTGTTTCCGACCGACGCCAATCCAGGTCACCGGTTTGAAGACTGCCTGTACGCTTCCCCCATCCGATTCGAAAGTGTGGATGGGACCGAAATCATCGCCGTCGCTGGCGAATCGGTTGTTGCCCTCGACTCGGAGACAGGCGCCGAACGTTGGTCCGTTAGGCTTCCCGCACCCGAAGGCGAGCGTGCGATGGTGTTTGGAACCCCGGGAATCACGAACGAGCGGTTCGCAGTATTCGCCTACTACACCACCGAACGCAATGACGACACGAACGACGGGCAGAAACCCCGCGTTCGTCAGCTCGCCGCGGTCGTGGATTTGGAGGGCCGCCGGCTTGCTGATGGGTTCGATTTCGTCGAGTTAGATGGCCCGTTTTCTTCGAATGAAGGCGGTGAAGTCACATTTCGCGCCACGAATGCCCTCCCTCGTCCTGAGGTTGTCATCGCCGGAGAGACTGCGCAGCGCCTCGGATACGCGTACGTAACGATGGGCAACGCAAGAGATATCCAACCCTGGCACGGCTTTGCGTTCGAACTCAATCTGGACAGCTGGCGAGCCGGAGCCGAACCCATCACAGGGAGACTGGTAACGACGCCGGAGGAAGATTGCGGACAGGCAGGTGTTTCCGGTTCCCGTGACCGAATCTGTGGTGGTGGACTGTGGGCACCTTCTGGACCGCTCGTTGTGGAACGCGGCGAAAGCTTCGACTTGATCCTTGCACCGGGAAACGGCCAATTGGACTTGGCTCGAAACGACTTCGCAAACACACTTATGCGAATCGAGGGTCGCGGTTTGAACTTCTCGCCAGAATGTGACCCTCAGGCATGCGCTAACTTCGATCCTGACGCCCCTGGGACTGAATGCGTCGAATCGTGCCGAAATCTGTTTGTCCCCAGAATGGAAACCCCACCAAAACCTGAGTCCGGACGGTGTGAGGGCTTAACGATGTTCGAATGCTGGCAGGCCTTGGACTACATCGGCGGAAGCACGCCTGTTCACATCGTACTTGGTAGCGGAACCGAGGTACTCGCCTATCCAACAAAGGACGGGGCGGTCTATCTGGTCGACGCGAACAACCTTGGCGTACTCTACGATCGGGAACAACTCGTTTCGATTTGCGGCACTGAGTCCGACCAATGCCGCTGGGACTGGGCGGGAATGATCGTCACACAGCCAGCGTCAACGGAGCTCAACGGGGCCCCCCTGATTATCGTTCCTACGTTCATGCCCGACCAAAGCCACCCGGCCGGGATTGTTGCGCTGAGAATCAACGACGACGCAGCAGGACCAAACTTAGAGGTCGTCTGGCAAGCACCCAATTTCAGTTCGACCGAAGCCATTCAACGGTTCCGTGAGCATCCCACTCGGCCGGTTATCCAGCGGCTTGAGAACGGTGTCGAGATCGCCTGGGTTGGTGAAGCGCTGCGCTCGGGACCTGGGAAACTGGTAGGGGTTCGAACTTGGGACGGTAAAATCATCGAAGATCGTCAGCTGCATGGCCCCGGAAATCGTTTCACGGTTCCGCTTGTTGTCGATGACAAGATCTACGTAGCTAGCTGCGGTACAGACCGGGATTCCGGCTACATCGAAGGATACCAAATCATTCAGGACTAAAGTTATGAAGTCTCGTCTTCTACTTCTTATCGCTGCGTTCGCATTGTCTGCTGCGCGACGCAATCATCCATCCCCGAGAACTGTGAGATCCGCCACGAAGGCGTCTGCTACATGCACGCCAAAGATGCTTGCGCGGCTGCGGGTTGCGAGGATGACTGCATCATATTGGAGTCGTACCCTGGACAAGTCGAATGCACGAAGAACGCGACCGAGCCTGGCGATGACGCCGACAAGAGCGTTAGCAACAAACCACAAAAGCACGTCCTATTTGTGGTGTCCGGCCATACAGAGCTAGGCGACACCGGCAAGAAGACCGGCTACTTTTTGAGCGAAGTCACGCACCCATGGCACGTGATTACCGAAGCTGGATTCACGGTAGATTTTGTTAGTCCGAAGGGTGGCGCTGTCGAAATGGACCCCAAGAGCAACAAGCTGGACGACCCCATCAACAAGCAGTTCATGGATGACCCAAAAAATGTTGAAGCCCTAGCCACAACGATGTCACCAGGTGACATAGATCCATCAATGTACTCTGCCATTTATTTTGCCGGCGGCCACGGAGCGATGTGGGACTTTCCTAACAATGCGCAGCTCGCCGACGCCGCAGCCAAGATCTACGAGGCAGGTGGTGTCGTCGCAGCTGTCTGTCACGGCCCGGCGGGACTGGTAAACATCAAGCTCTCCAATGGCGAGTACCTGGTGAAAGGCAAGAAGGTCGCCGCGTTTACCAACTCTGAAGAAGCTGCGGTGGAACTCACGGACACCGTTCCATTCCTACTGGAGACCAAGCTAGTAGAGCGCGGAGCCACGCACGTACCCGCAGCTGACTTTCAAGAGCAAGTTGTCGTCGACCAGAGACTTGTTACCGGCCAGAACCCGGCGTCAGCAACTGGTGCCGGAAAGGCAATCGTTGAGCTGCTAAACAACTAGAATCCGAAGCACCCAACCTTTCGGTTGTTGTTGATTGGCCACAACGTCTGCGTGCCGCCGTTGCCGTAGTACACATCATAACTAGCAGGGATGATGCGCCTCACAGTGGGGTAGTTCATCGTCGCACCATTCGCGGTTTCGGGCAGATTGATGGTCTCGTCCGTCGTTGGGTCAACCAACCGGAACACACCTTCATCGCTATCATTTGTATTCGCGGGCGTCACAGGCTGGCCGTTCAGCGTCACCTCAAACGTGACGTCTTCCACAGGTACATCGATGACGTATGTCGACGTCGTTTGCAGCGAGCGATCGTCATACAGCTTATGGTTCGTATTGATCGGCCAGAACAGCTGTGTTCCACCATTGCCGTAGTAAATGTCGTAGACTGCAGGAATGATCCGACGCGTTGTTGGATAGTTCATCGTCGCGCCGTTAGCCGTTTCGGGCAGGCTGAATCGTTCTCCGGTCACGTTGTCTTCGAGGACAAAGACACCTTCATCACTGTCATTCGTGTTCGCCGATGTGACCGGCTGGCCGTTCAGCGTCACATCAAACGTCGCATCAATTGTTGGAACGTTGATGGTGTACGTGCCTGTAGATGTCAGCTGCGCAGCAGAGTCCAACAAGTGGTTGTTGTTGATCGGCCAGAACGTCTGCGTGCCCCCATTTCCGTAGTAGATTCGGTAGGTAAACGGGATGATGCGACGCGTGGTTGGGTAGTTCATGGTCGCGCCGTTGGCGGTTTCCGGAAGGCTGAATACGTCCCCGGTCGTTGGGTCTTCCAATCGAAACACACCTTCATCGCTGTCATTCGTGTTCGCAGGTGTGACCGGTTGGCCATCGAGTGTCACGTCAAACGTTACGTCCGCCGTCGCCACATCGATCACATACGTCTGTGAAATGGTCAGTTCTACAGCGTCAACCAACTTGTGATTCGTGTTGATTGGCCAGAATGTCTGCGTGCCGCCGTTTCCGTAGTAGATATCGTAAACGGAGCCGATGATTCGGCGCGTTGTTGGATAGTTCATCGTTGCGCCGTTGGCCGTTTCAGGCAGCGACATAGTCTCACCGGTGGTCGGGTCAACTAGGCGAAAGACACCCTCATCACTGTCATTTGTATTGGCCGTCGTCACCGGCGAACCGTTCAACGTGACGTCGAACTGGACATCAACCGTGCTAACATCAATCGTGAAGTTGCCCGACGTCGTCAGGTCGGCGTTCTCGATGATGAGATGGTCATTGTTGATGGGCCAGAACGTCTGCGTCCCGCCGTTTCCGTAGTAGATGTCGTACACACCTGGGATAATGCGGCGAGTGGTTGGGTAATTCATCGTCGACCCATTCGCAGTCTCGGGCAGTGAAATCGTCTCACCCGTGTTTGGGTCGACCAATCGGAACACTCCTTCGTCGCTATCGTTCGTGTTGGCGGACGTAACCGGCTGGCCGTTCAACGTGACGTTGAAGTTGATATCAACGACAGGCACATCGATGACCACAGTTTGATTGCTGTTCAGGTCGAGATTCTCAATCAGAAGCTTCTGATTATTGATGGGCCAGAACGTCTGCGTACCACCGTTGCCATAGTAGACATTGTAGAACCCTGGAATTAGCCGTCGAGTCGTCGGATAGTTCATCGTCGAACCATTTGCGGTCTCGGGTAGGTTGAACCGCTCACCGGTCTCGGGGTCTTCCAGGATAAGCCGTCCCTCGTCGCTGTCGTTGGTGTTTGCGCTTGTGACCGGCTGTCCGTTCAAGGTCACGTTGAACGTTATGTCCGCCACCGGAACATCGATGACGTAGGTATTGGATCCCAGGATGTTGCCACAACCACACGAGTTGTTCAGACAAGGCTCGCCATTGGTGCAAACGCCGCAGGTGATGGTCCCACCGCAGCCATCAGGCAACGAACCGCAGATGGCCCCAACCGATTGGCAAGTCTCTGGCACACAGACGCACTGCCCATTGGTGCAGGATTCGCCCTGGTTACATGCGCCACACTGGACGCCACATTGGGGGTCAGGTCCGCAAGCCGTCATGGAACAATCCGGCGTGCAACACATCGTGAGGTCGTAGCTGAGGCAATCGCTCGCACATTGCAGCGTTCCCACGCCTGCGCTCTGAGACGCGCATGTTTCTCCGTTGAGCATGCCGGGTTCGCACACTTCGTTGCCGTTGATAGCCCCGTCTCCACAGGACGGAGGCGGGTCACATTGGCTTGTATCGTAGGCCAGGCAGTTTGCGGCACATCCTAACGTTCCCGGTCCAAATCCTTGAGATTGACAAGTCTCGCCGTTGAGAAGCTGTCCGTCGCAGACTTCCGCGCCGTTGATCGCACCGTCGTTACATGCGGGTGGTGGTGGGCATAGGGACGTGTCGAACGAGCGACAGTCGGCCGCACAGCCTAACGTTCCCGCGCCAAATCCCTGGGTCTCGCAGGTCTCTGCGTTCAGAAGCGTGTCATCACACACCTCGACACCGTTAATGGCACCGTCGCCACAACGCGGGGTGGGGTCACAACCGGACGTGTCGATTGTCTGACAGTCCGTGGAGCAGGCCAACGCCCCTGGTCCAAACCCAAGGGATTCGCAGGTCGCGAGCCCGTAGTTGTTCCCATCACAAACCTCGCCGCTATCAATCGCTTGGCCATCACACGTATCGGCCGGACCGCAGGAGCTGAGGTCGAATGAGCCACAGTTTGCGGCACAGCGCAGGGTACCGGCAGTGCGTCCCTGAAGTTCGCAGGTCTGACCGGCAAGGTCTGTTCCGTCGCAGACTTCGTTGTCGTTGATCTGATTGTCTCCGCATGTTGGCAACGGGTCACAGCTTGTTGTGTCGTAATCCGCGCAGTTCGAGGCGCAGCTCAGCTGGCCACCACCAAATCCGAGTGTTTCGCACGTTTCGGTGAGCTGGTTGCCATCGCAGACTTCATTGCCCTCAACAACTCCATCACCGCAAACCGTCGACGGCATGTCGATATCTGCATCCGAGCCCATGTCCGTCTGGTTGTTTGCATTGTTCGCGTTATTCGCGTTGTTCGAGTTGTTGTCGTTGTTGACGTTGTTCGCGTCGTTGCCCACATCGGCACCGTTTTTGACGCGTGAATTCAGATTGTTCGTGTCGGACCCGACCGTGTCGTCGCCACAAGCTGCAACGGTTAGAGCCAGACAAACCAACATTAGATTTAGACGTTTCATGAAGTCACCAAAGCGTTGATACGTGGCGGCAATGTAGTGGGAAGACCCAAACGATAACAGATCCGCGCTCGCGCTTTCAGAGTATTTCAGACCGCAGTGGACGTGCTGCTCAGGACGTTGCATGTTGGCTGCATGATTGAACTTGGAAAGACACATACGCTCCCAATCGCACGATTTGCCGACTTCGGAGCCTTCCTAGATGGTGGAGAAGACACAGGAGAAATCCTGCTTCCCGGCCCCTATATCCCAGACGGTGTTGAAGTCGGCGATGAATTGAGGGTCTTCGTACATCGCGATTCGGAAGACCGCTTACTGGCAACGACCGAAGTACCCAAGGTCGAGGTTGGGCAGTGCGCATACCTGGAGGTGAGCGAAGTCAATGACTACGGCGCATTCCTCGATTGGGGACTACCCAAAGAGTTGTTTCTCCCGTTCGGTGAGCAACGGCGGCCAGTTACGAAAGGCGAGTGGTATGTGATCTATGTGTACGTCGACAACACCGAGCGCATCGCCGCGACCACGAAGCTGAACAAGTTCATCGATGACGTGTCCCGTGGTGCCGTGAAGGCAGGCGACAAGGTCGACCTACTCGTTACAAGGCAGACCGATTTGGGTGTGCAATGTGTCGTGAACAACACCTGTTTCGGAATGATTTTCCACAGCGACTTGCTGCAAGACTTGAGTCGGGGTGACAGCTTGGAGGGCTACGTAAAAGAAGTCCGAAAGTCCGGTAAGGTCGACCTTTCGATGCAACCTGTCGGGTCGGGAATCGAAGACGACTTGGAGTCCCAGATCCTGGCGCATATTCGTGTACAAGGCGGCTCGACGGACATCACAGACAAGAGTTCGTCTGACGAGATTTTCGAAGAGTTCGGTGTCAGCAAGAAGAAGTTTAAACGTGCCGTCGGCGGACTGTACAAGGCACGAAAGATCGTCTTGGAGCCCGGCGTCATGAGGATTCCCGATGATTCGTAAGTTCATCCTGGTGTTGTTCCTAGCAGGATGTTCAGGCGGCAACGCAACAACGAGTGTGGAGAAGAACGTGGAAGAACAGGTATCGATGGCTGCGACGCCGTTCACCGCCGACCAGATTCGCGAAGGGTGTCCCACCGGACGCTCGGATACGTACAGACTTGAAACAATGGGTGAAGAGCCGATTCTGCGACACACGACGTTCACCAATTCGACGGCTGAAAGTGCTGAGTTCCGCACCATCGTCAAAACAGAAGACGGTGTTTCCATTGGAGAACCGCAGACGACTTCTGCCACATGGGAGGAGTTGCGCAAGCATGCTGAGTATCCCGCGAAGGCCACCAAGATTATCGAAGAAGAGATCGTAACTCCTGCGGGTAGCTTCGCATCCAAGCACTACATCGTAGCTGGAACGACCGAGGACGGAACTGCGCAAGAAACACACGCATGGTTTGCGGCCGAACTGCCCGGCCCACCTGTGCTTTTCCAAACAAGGGTCGAAGGAACGGTCGTCTTCAGCATGGAACTTATTCTTCACGAGAAGCCGCAATGAAGTACTTCATCATCGTTATGACGTTGTTCGTTTTTGCCTGCGAAAGCCAACCCGAAGCAACACCTGAAGCTGCCCCCGCCCAAACCAATGGTGCAGCTGCATTGAACGAGGCCGAAGCTGACGCAAAGGCCAAGGAACTGGGAATCTGCGCATCGGACGAAGCGTGCTCAGACGGGCAATTCTGCAACATGGCCCAGTGCGAAAGCTGCTGTCCACCTGGGGTAGCCGTCTGCAACAGCGCCTGCTGCGGAAGATGCGCTGACAAGACCGAGGTCAAAGTCACCCCTCTACAACACGCCTCCATGATTCTGGAATGGGAAGGAATCAAGATCGCTGTCGACCCCATCGAGGACGCGTTGAAAAACGCCCCAGGAGATGAGCCCAAGGTCGACGTCATCCTCGTCACCGACATCCACGGCGACCACTACAACCAAGCAGGCATCGACGCGCTGAAGACTGACAAGACCATCATCGTTGCACCGAAAGCGGTTGTAGACATGGCCGAAGGCAAACTTGACGGCGCGCAAGTCATCGGCAACGGCGAGGCAACGTTCCTGTTTGACAAAAAAATCAGGGTCGAGGGCGTAGCCATGTACAACCTGAAACGCAAACGCGACAGCGGCGAATTGTTCCACATCAAGGGACGCGGAAATGGCTACATCTTGGAGATGGGTGGCCAGCGCGTGTATTTATCTGGCGACACCGAATGCATCGACGAAATGAAGGCGTTGAAGGACATCGACGTTGCGTTTGTCTGCATGAACCTGCCCTACACCATGCCTGTCGAGGAAGCGGCCGAGTGCATCAAAGCGTTCAAGCCGAAGAAGCTCTATCCGTTCCACCATCGGGGACAGGACCCAAAAAAGCTCGACGAGCTTCTCAAGGGCGAAGAGATCGAGATCAAGTATCTGAACTGGTATCCGGCGGGTCAGTAGGCTGCAAGTCCAGCGGCTCAATATCCCCTAGAGCGGTCTCGATCGACTCGGCAGCTTCGGATGCTCGCGTCGCCAAATGGCGAAGCGAAACCGATAGCCCGATGACACGGTCGAGCGACTCCGCTGACATTTCGCCAATCTCGCGACACGACGCGACGATTTCGTCGAGCTCACGTCCACGACTCCCATCGAAGAACGCATCAACGCGTCGCTTGTGGCTGCCTACGTATCTCGCTGCAGGCGGCGGGGGTCGATAACTGGAGTCCGAGTTTTTGAGCTCGATTTCCCGCGCGACTTCCTTGATCGCCTTTGTCGTAATCTCGCGATTGTCGAGCTTCTCTTTCACCGTTTTTGCGGTCTCTTTGATATCGCGGTCAGCCGCCTTGAGATGTTCGCGGCTCGAAGAACGCACTTCCTGAATCTTCGACTTTACCTGGTCTTGCGTCTCCAGGTCGGCCTGTGCCTCCAACTCTGCGATGCGCTCCTCGTCTCGCTTTTGAGCGGCCTCGGCTGCCGACAATCGTTCGCGGGTCGCTTCGACGAGCTGCCGTACCGCGGTTGTCGTCATCCCCATCAAGTCTTGGATAGGCAAGATGCCGAGTTCGTCGAGCTCTAAAGCGCCAAACACGTAGCGAGCGCGTCGCGCATCCCAACCAAAAAACTCGGCGACATCAGGCACCGTGTAGGGTTTGCCTGTTGTTACGTCGTCTGGGCTTGGCGGCACGAAACTCGGCGCGTAGCGAACGTTTTTGGACCCCTCATCCACGCCTAAGTCGATGCGACCATCCGCGACTGCGTTGACAATCGCACGAGCGATTTCGAAGTCGTTCGCCGCCGCATTGCCTCGCTGATTGACGTTCTCGGCGATCATCATCTTCAGCATCATCTCATCGTCCAAGTCGGCGATCGCAACCTCGACCTCGAAATCGTCGCTCATCAAACGACGTGCGGCCTCGATACGATGGTGCCCGTATGCAATCTCGACCACGTCACCATCCATCCGACCCATTAGATTTGGCCAAAATCCAGTCTCGTGGATAGACAACACGAGACCTTGCAACGTCTCTTCATCAAAGCCGTTGAAATCAAGATCACGAAAGGGATTGGAACGAATCTTTGAGATTGGGAACTTCATCGATTGCCTCGCAGAGGGGACAGGTGAATTACCTCTGCAAGGCCTCCGATTCCAGCCTCTTTCTATCGGCGAAGCGCCGCCGCATGATGGGCAACATGGTCACCCATGAACGAAGCGATGAAGTAGTAACTGTGGTTGTAGCCAGGCTGCATACGCAACTTGAGCGGATGTCCTGCAGCCTCGCATGCCGCTTGCAGTCTTTCAGGTTGGAGCTGCTCAGCCAAAAACTGATCGTCATCTCCCTGATCGACCAACAACTCTAACCTCTCGCTGGCATCTGCAATCAACTCGCAAGTATCCCATTGTCGCCAACTTTCCGGGCTATCGCCAAGATATGCGCCCAACGCCTTATGGCCCCAGGGAACTTCGCAAGGCGCGACGATAGGCGCAAAAGCGGACACGCTCTTGTAGCGACCTGGATTTTTGAGGGCGATCATCAAGGCACCATGCCCACCCATCGAGTGACCAAAGATCGACTGTGCCCCAGTCGTATGGAACCGGTCGTTCACCAACGCCGGGAGTTCATCGACGATGTAGTCATACATCTGATAGTGCGCAGCCCACGGTTCTTGCGTTGCGTTGACATAGAATCCAGCGCCTTTGCCCAGATCGTAGCCCTCGTCATCCGCAACATCATCACCACGAGGGCTCGTGTCTGGAGCCACGATGATCAAACCATGCTCTGCAGCAAACTGCTGCGCCCCGGCCTTCGTAATGAAGTTCTGCTCAGTGCAGGTCAGGCCGCTCAGCCAATACAGGACGGGACAGGCCTCCCTCTCTGCCTGAGGCGGAAGGTAAACCGCGAACTTCATTTCGCACGACAGCGACTTGGAGGTGTGCTTCCAAACTTGCTGGAAGCCTCCAAACGACGCGACATTCTCAACGCGTTCCATGTCGTCACCTAGAAGTGGATGATAGTACGAATCGATTTGCCTTCGTGCATCAGATCGAAAGCTTCGTTGATGTCCTCAAGCGGCAAGTTGTGGGTGATGTATGGATCGAGGTCCAGCTCGCCATTCATCGAATCCTCAACCATCCCTGGAAGCTCAGTTCGGCCACGAACGCCACCAAATGCGGACCCGCGCCAGACACGCCCGGTAACGAGTTGGAATGGACGGGTCGAAATTTCCTGCCCCGCTCCCGCGACACCAATAATGACGCTCTCGCCCCAACCCTTGTGGCAGCATTCCAAGGCAGCGCGCATGACTTTCACGTTGCCGATGCACTCAAAACTGAAATCGACGCCACCGTCCGTCATCTCGACGATGACCTCCTGAATTGGCTTGTCATAGTCGTTGGAGTTGACGCAATCGGTGGCTCCCATTTCCTTGGCAAGTTTGAATTTGTCAGGGTTGATATCGACACCGATGATGCGTCCCGCGCCTGCTTGCACGGCGCCCTGAATGACAGCCAATCCGATTCCACCGAGTCCGAAGACTGCGACGGTATCTCCCTTCTGAACTTTCGCGGTGTTGTGCACGGCTCCGATTCCTGTGGTCACACCACAACCCAGCAAGCAGACCTTCTCGAGGGGAGCTGCTGGGTTGATCTTGGCGACCGAGATTTCGTTCACGACCGTGTACTCACTAAAGGTGCTAGTGCCCATGTAGTGATAGATAGGCTCGCCGTTGTAGGAGAAACGGGTCGTCCCGTCTGGCATCAGTCCCTTGCCCTGAGTCGCGCGAACTGCCTGACAGAGATTGGTCTTCCCGGACTTGCAGAACTTACATTCGCGACATTCTGCGGTGTAAAGCGGGATAACGTGGTCGCCGACTGCGACGCTTGTGACACCTTCACCGACCGCCTCGACGATACCTGCGCCTTCATGGCCCAGGACGGCAGGGAAGATTCCCTCGGGGTCGTCTCCACTCAACGTGAAGGCATCGGTATGACATACGCCAGTATGTGTAATCCGAACCAAAACTTCGCCAGCTTTTGGGGGTTCGACATCGATCTCGACAATTTTAAGGGGTTCACCGGGGCCAAATGCCACTGCAGCGCGACTCTTCATGGAGGTCTCCGTTTGGGATTGAAACGAGTTTTCGGCAACTTAGATCATGCGAGGATAGATTGTAAGTTCAGATGCTTTTCGAGGAGTGAGGGTTCATAACAAGCCCGCGGTCTTTCCATCATCAGAAGGCCTGCTACACTCAACCCCATGAAATTCATTGTAATTGTCTGCGTGCTGCTCGTTTGGAGCGGGTGCGATTCATCCGAGCCGTCGATCGAGGTGGGCGAAAGCGCCTGGGCGCCGACTACTAAACCGTTCGACCCGACATGTGCCGATTGCACCGAGGTCGGGGAAGTTGAACTTGGTCATATGGGCGCAGCGAAGATCATGTTCGACACGACGACGGACGACCCCGAAGCACAGTGGGTTCGATGTGTGAATGGCATCCTGGATTGTGTTGAGCAAACCAGTGACATGCCGGGTTGCGTCGAGACTTCGGGTTGTCCATCTGCATGCAAGGCTGAGTACGGTCGAAAGCGCTCGGGTGCGCCCAACCCGAACGCGTTCGACGCAAAGTGGAACGCCTTTGAGATTGTGTTCACGGCACCCACAGCCGTGTGTTCAGCCGAAGCAGGCCTCACGGACGTGGAGGTTGTGCCATGAACCGGACGCTACTCTTCGCCATTGTCGCCATGCTCATCTGCACCCCTGTCTACGCTTGGGAGGTCAAGCTCGCTCCGGACGGTTGGAAGTCGATGTATTGCACAGATGTACCTGGCGTCGGCACGCAATGTCGTGACACAGGCAGCCGCCATTCTGGAGTGCGCCCCCTCTCAGGCAATGAACACGCCGAGATCACGGACCACGTGTTTTGGTCCATCAATCCCGAGATCGGTCGCTTGTTCGGAACACATGCCTGCGTGACGGAAGAACAAGCGGACGCGAACTGTCCGTTGATGGTGGACCTAAACGCGAGCTGGCTTCGCCGAAACGTGTTGGACGGAACGTCAACGGCCGGCGACGACCTACAAACCCCACTCGAAGAACGTAGGCAACCACCGCTGGCGATGTGGGCGAGCCTGCCGGACTATGGATACACAGTTTACGATTGGGCAAACAAGATGCGCATCTGCCCGTCGCTCCCCAAGACCGCGCAACACCGAAACTTCTGTCATGACTATGGCGCCTGGCTCGGCGGCGGCCTGAACAGCACCCACTTTGGGTGGCTCCCCATGCGAATCTATCAGCGCTATCACGCCATCGCTCGCGCGCAAGCCGCCCGGGCCAAGGAGCTACGTACTCGGCTTGGAAGCGGCGACAACGGACTGCCAGCAGCGGGCGCCGCGTGGCATGAAGACTACGTCCGTGAGACCGAGATGTTAGCCCTAGTCTATGAAACCGTAGGACAACACTTCGTGGCTGATCGTTGGGCAACCGGCCACATGATTGGGCGATGGGGGCCTGGGTCATATGAACACCTTCCCAAGGTGAACGGCGTTCGACGGCTTGAGGACGCGGTGCAGTTCGGAATTCTTACAGGCATGTTGCACGGCAGTCAGGCTGTGTTTGGCGCGCCAGACCCACTCAACTCTCCATTCCTGCACAATTCGGGCGCATCCGGCGCTCTAAATTTCCTGGGTGGGGATTGGGACAAAAACACTGGCGGGACGCTCTCGACTTGGCGCTACACCGCCGAAAACGCGCTTTCGCCCCCGACTCAAGTTCAAGGAGGTGTGGGCGACCTCGCGTTCGAGGCTCTCCTCGATCGCTCCTACAAGGGCGTCCCCGGGCACACCGTCGACCCTGCGATTTCGCTCGCGTCAGCGACGAACCAACGCAAGGCAATGATGTATTGCATGGCGCAGGGCGTACGCCACGTCATCGCAGATTTGGGGGAAAACGGTCAGGGATTCGGCTCGCAGCAGCTAGAACTGCCGGAAACAGACAAAGCCGAACTGCAGTACGAGTGGGTTCCTGGGTCAAATCGCCTGGGTCAGGACCCGTCTCAAGATCCGCTTTGTACCAGCCATTGGGTCACAAACGACGCGTATTATGCAGGCATACGCACGATTGCAGGACAGAACACCGTCGTTGGTGACGTCATCGTGGTAGCGACAAGTGCTGACGGTGCCCCTTCGGGTTGGGTACCCAACGGCACAATCTTGGCCCGTGCCGGGCTCGCTTACACAAAGGCCCGTGCAATTGCTGCCCGACAGGTCGAGTGGGACAAAGAAAACCGAGAAGTTGACGGCAAAGTGCGCTACGGCACCGAGCTCGCCCGCAATAGTCCTAGCTTCAAGGCCAACGGGTTCTATTGGCGAGGAAACAAGCAGTATCCGGTGCCCGGGTATTATGAGCCAGTCGACCTCGACTCGATCGACGAACTCGACAACGAGTACGGCAAGGACAAGTACGCTTTGTATGGTCTGTTCAACAAAGCGGGCACGCACTACTGGTGCGAGAATCTTCATACCAAACTGCAGGAACTCCGTGACGAGATTCAAACTGCAGCACCGCTTGATAAGCCACGGCTTGTTGCAACCTGTGCATATCTAGCGAACCGTACTTACCGGGGTGTAGCGGACGACTACTCGATGGATATGGATGCTCCGCGAAAGGAGCTCGTAGGCAACTTCCTTCCACAAGATGAGGCCACGAAGTTTGGTCCAACCTACGAGCCGATTTGCCGTTGGTTCGAGCCAGATCATAGCAATCCAACGTTCAAGACGGACGACGCAAGCGACGACACCAAGCCCTATTACATCCACCCAGGATATGTTGAATCGAAGGGTGATTTCGGAGATTACAGCCCGACGTCGCTTGAGAATTGGTGCCAGAAGAAGCCCGTCATGAACGTCAGCGTCGTCGAGAACAACGACCAGGTCTTCAAGCTCAACCACACCTCGTCCAGATGGATCGAGATTCGGGGAAAACATCTTGGGATGAAGACTCCGTCTGGAGCAGTAGGCAAAGTCGAAGTTAAAAACGACGACGGTCAGTGGGTGGATGCGCCGATTTATGACGATTCCAACATGACTGCATCCGGCGGCTGGTCTCTTGACGGCGAGGTTCTCTACGCTCGAATTCCGATGTCGCAACAGGGTATCACGTCGTCCGTCACCCTGGCATCAAACCCGCAGGACATCTACAGCGCTACATCAAAGTTCTACGAGATTCGCCTGACACGCCCGAATGACCCGATGGCGGAGCCAATGTACATGGCCGACGGCGAACAAACCGTCGGTACGTACACAGTCGAGATTCAGCCTGCCATTTTGGAGGTGCAGTTGAACCAGGCGTTTGCTGGCACGACCGAGCTGCGGGCGGAGTATTGCCATCCGAAGTGGATCAGCGACCGAATGACACAATTGCAGATGGGGCTGTATCGCAAAGTGGGGCAAACCTACAGCCGTGTGGACTTCCCCTATACGTGGGTTGAACCCATCAGCTGGACCCCAACGCCCAGCGTGCAGTGCGACGAAGAGCGTGCAGGAATCCTAATCACAAACCCAGACCCACAGGTGTTCGACGGAAATGTCGTTGCGATATTTGCATATCATTAGTTGCGTTGCGCTCCTCTGCGCCTGCGACAAGGGAGGTTCAGCGTCGGGTCCGCAAAAGGGCGCTGGCGGGCTCGCCGGAATCTACGAAGTTGAGCCGAATGTACCTGATTGCGAACCAGGCAAGCTCACGTTGGATTACCAGAAGCGTGTCGTCCGGCGCCTGAACGAGATTCGTGCACTACACCAACTTCCGGCGGTCGCGATCGTGGAGTCTGAAACACCACCTGCGCAGGAAGCTGCATTGGCTATCGTTGCTAATGCCCGCATCAACCATGGCATGACGCCGGATTGGCTCTGTTACACCGACGAAGGTAATCGCTCGTCAATCGAAAGCCTGCTCTTGATTTCTGCAGGCAATGAGGTCGGCGACCCGCAAAACCCCGATCGAGTGTTGGGCGCGTGGCTAGCCGACGTAGGCGAAAGCACGCTTGGGCACAGACGGTGGATGTTGGACCCGTTCTTGGCACAAGTGTCTTACGGAATGGTGCTAGGAGAAGCACAGGTCGACTTCCCCTACTCTCCCGTCATCGGCGCGACCATGGATGTCGTTGATGGGCAAGAAGTCGACCGCTCAGACGTGCCCGACTTCGTCGCGTACCCACAAGGTTTGTACCCAGGGCATCTTGTCGACCTTGAGAACGCGTTCCTATCTTTGACTGTCGTTGCAGACAAAACCGACCGCCTCGAAAACCATGAACTGGTCGACTTCACCGATGCTCAGATCAAAGTGACTCAAGGCGACACCGAGCTAACTGTCGTCGACCAACGCTGGTTTGGCGACATCGTCGGCATTCCCAATGTGCTCATGTGGCGGGTTGATGGTCTGAAACCAAACACGAAGTACGACGTCGAAATCACAAACGTGCTGGTGAATGAGGAAACCAGAGAGTACACCTACGACTTCACAGTTTTCTGAAGCCGAGGGCCCGATGGACCGCATTACCGTTGAACGATCTGATCACGTCCTGAAGATCGGACTGAACAGAGCAGACAAGTACAACGCCTTTGATCGTCAAATGTTGGCGGAACTCGCCGAAGCCTACACCCAATACGAAGACGACGACGAGCTTTGGTGTGCCCTGCTCTTCGCACACGGTCCAAACTTCACCGCCGGATTGGACTTGGGCGACGTCGGTCCCGCCGTCGCAGCCGGCGAAAACCTGTTTAGCGACGATAAAGTCGACCCGTTGGGTTTGTTTGGCCGTCGCCGTTCGAAGCCCGTCGTTCAAGTTGTGTATGGCCACTGCCTTACCATTGGTATGGAGCTGGCCATGGCTTCAGACATTGTCGTTGCAGGCAACGACACGAAGTTTGGGCAGATTGAGGTTTGCCGCGGCATCATGCCATTTGGCGGTGCGACTCTGCGTTTTCATCAGCAGTGTGGGTGGGGAAATGCCATGCGTTACTTACTCACGGGAGACCGATTCGATGCCGCCGAAGCGTATCGAATTGGCTTTGTGCAGGAACTCGCCGAGCACCGAGACGACGCACTTGACCGCGCAACACAGTTAGCAACGACCATTGCAAAGCAGGCACCGTTGGCCGTTCAAGCGTCCCTCAAGAACGCCCGCACAGCGGCCGAAGACGGCTTTGATGCGGGGCTTGCTAACATGATGAATGATGCGCGGGAGTTGATGAATTCGGAAGACGCGAGGGAGGGAATGATGTCGTTCCTGGAGCGACGCGACGCGGTGTTCAAAGGTCGTTAGTTACTTCGCCACCAATACTTGTGCGGTGCGCGCGAGCTTGCCGTCCACCAAGATCCCTCGTCGGTGAACCTGAGCAATCGTTCCTGGCTCCAGACCCATGTCGTCAACGGTCGCCAACGCTTCGTGAATCGTTGGGTCAAACGTCTCGCCAACAGCTCCGATGAGTTCAGCACCATTTGCCACCAAGAAACTGCGCAGCTGAGCTTGGATGCTCTCGATTCCTTCTCGCCAGGGGCCTGGTTCCTGATTCAAACGCAAGGCCATCTCTACGGAATCCCAGACAGATCCCAACTGGCTGACAAGTCGCCGGCGCTCCTCCGTCGTGGACGCTCGCTTGCTTTCCTTCAGTTGCGACGAGACCCGCGCCAAATCCGATTCAAGCTCCGCGACTCGGGCATCTTCATCTGATTCTTCAGTATGTTGAAGTTCATCAACGCAAGCTTGAGACGCCCGCAGGTCACGCTCTGTCTCGGCAAGCTGGTCCTTTAGCAGGTTTGTCTGCGCCTCTAGCGAGCGCAGGTCTGCCTCGTGGCGCTGCGCAGCCTCTCGCAAGCGTCGTACTTCTTCGACCAGTGCATCCCGCTGTTCAACGATTTCTTGGGCCACATGAAGTGGCACTACTTGAGGTTGTTGTCGTCTATACATTTTCGACCTCCTACCTAACTACCCCCAACCTATTCACCGTCATGTCTGCGGCAACACCATCAGAATCCTGAATGTCTGGTGCCACAATTCTCCGAAAACCCCACAGTTTTCTGAGATCGCAAACGTCACACCTTCTGCCGCCTCTCCCCGGACCGCCAATCATAGCGCGGCGAAAGACTTATCGACCTACGTTTGGCCCGGTACTTGAAGAGTGTGTGGGCGTGATGACAAGAGGTGAACAAATGTTGAAGCGACCCATTCTATTGATTCTCTGTGCTGTTCTAATGACCACCATCGCTTGTGGTGCCGATCTGGGCAAACAAGACGACGATAGCGAAATCTCGAAACAAGAAGCCGAAACCAAGAACGATGGCGTCGACTACTGCGACACGCTCAACTGGTATGGCGATGGTGTATGCGATGAGTTCTGTCTTCAACCAGACCCCGACTGCGACGACGGTCCCGTCTGCGACGCGGTCGCAACGTGTCCCGCTGGCTTTGACGAACTCGTGGATTTCGAATGTCCAAACGATGGACGCGAGTGCTTCTGGACCGACGAGGTTTGCGGCCATTCGGCGCTATGCGTGCAGAGCGAGGTTGCCTGCCGAGCAATTCCGACCTGCCCAATTGGAACGACACAAGTGGACGTTTGCCGAGATGACGCCATCTGCCATTCGGAAACGCTTTGCGACACGACCATCTACTGCGAAGAAGAACTCGCACAATGCGATGCCCTTCCCGTCTGCCCGCGAGGCTCGATTCAGGTGCCGGAATGCGGAACCGATGCCGCCTGCTTCGAGCAGTCGATCTGCGGTGAGACCATCCTGTGTCAGCGTGAAGAACCGATTTGCCTGGGCCTACCAAGTTGCGAGGTTGGCTATGTTCAGACAGAGATGTGCCCGCCCGATGTGGACTGCAAAGAGACGACCGTCTGCGGCCAGACTATCGTCTGCATGCCGGACGAGGACCCGGTCACGTGTGATGCGATTCCTGTCTGCGCCGACGGAACGATGGGTTGGTCACAATGCCCATTCGATATGATGTGCACGGAAGTGACGGTCTGTGGAGAGACCATCTACTGCCACCCTTAAGTCTACCCTAGGGACTTGAGCGCAGCGTCGTAGTTTGGCTCCTGGCCAATCTCTGGAACCTGTTCGGTGTAGATAACCGTGCCGTCAGTGTCGACGACGACAATGGCGCGGCTATACAACGTTTCGAACGGGCCATCTGCCAGCGTAACGCCGTAGTCCTCGCCAAACGATGACCGATATCCGGAAGCCATTTTTACATGGTTGATATCTTCCGCCTCTGAGAATGACGCGTAGCGAAACGGCAGGTCCTTGCTCGCCAATAAAATCTCTGTGTTGTCGGCCTCGCCTGCGCGCTTTTCAAACGTCTTAGCGCTCAGAGAACACACGCCTGTGTCCACGCTCGGGACGATGTTAAGAATCAAACGCTTGCCTGCAAAATCCTGCAGTTTCACGGCCTCAAGCTTGTTGTTGAGGAGCTCAAAGTCAGGCGCCTTTGCACCCACTTCGGGCAAGTTTCCTACGGTGTTTGTCGGATTACCACCAATCGTAATTGCAGCCATTTCATGTCCTTCATGTAATGAGAATTCGCCAGAGTTTGTACGGCAATTCGATGCATGAGGTCTATCGAAGTTGCATAGCGAGCCCGCAAAAGTGCCTCTCGATCGAAAAAAAATCTCAACGCTTAAGGAACGCTTAAGAATCCATTCGTTGAAGCCTGTAGAGACGGGAACGTCCCGTGACTTACAGGAGGTCATCATGACATCGATAAAGAAAAAGCTCGCAATTGGATTCATCGGACTCATCACCGCAAGTTTCCTCTTCATAGGAAATGCGTCGGCGAGCCCACATGGTAAGAACACACAAACCACTACCTACACGAGTGTGGTCAAAGGAAAGCACGGCAAACGTTTGCTGCGCACCGTGACGATTACAAAGATCATCCGCAAAGGTCGGGTGGTTCGAACCACCCGCAACGTTTCGTACAAACCGATGCGTAAGATGCGACGTCACCACAAGAGTTGGTACCAGCCCTACCGCCCCGCGTTTGCAAAGCCGGCACTGGGCAAGCCCGCGCGTAAGAAGGTTCAGAAGCGCCAACCGGTCGTCCACAAAACTGTAGTCGTGAAAAACTCGCAACCTAATCGCGGCAAATCCAAAGGACGTAACCGTCGCTAGTTGCTAGGGGCAGTCAACTTCCACCCCGGCCAAAACATAATTGGCTCGGATTACAGTGGGTAGAATCTCAGGGCGCGGTTTCGCGCCCTGAGTCGATTCTTGGAACTGATTGTACTTCCGCTCGGTTTCGACGTACTCGCGCATCTCGTCCATTGAACATCCACGAAGGCACCGTGCCTTGCACATGTCTGTCTTGATGCGCTCGATACCAGGACAGACACCAGCTTCGGTTGCAGCAACCGCCGCGAAGGTAATCTGATTCGGACTCCCGTCCGTCATCGACTCCGGCAATGACTCTCGAGAAAGAACGTCACAAGCGAACTTCGTTGCCGCCGTAGAATCATGCAAAACGTACGATTTCAGATATCGATCGACACCCCATTGGTGCTTTTGCATGGTCTCCGCGTCTTTTGTAAGCACGTGGAGCCCCTTAACTGTCAGACGAGGTTCGTCACGGATGCGAATCAAACGAGACTTCTCGAGTTCCTGCCACAAAACAGGGTCATCACCCAATCGCCCTTTGAGATCCTCGGCTAACTTCGCTCGCGTTTCCTCCGGAAGGCGTGAAAACGCGTGACCAACAACCGGTTCGACTTGCGACACCAAAAGTTCATGAGCCGCGGATGCTGCCTCCTTTGCTGGCATCGTCTCCAGTTCCTTTAAGATTTTCGCGCGTTCGGAGTCGTCGTACTCGAACATGGTCTTGGCTGGTGCAGCTGCGTAACGCTCGACGAAGCTCAGCTTCTTGGCGGGTTCTGCTTTGACTTCAGCAGGCTTCTTTTCGCACGCGACCACGAAGACTAGCGATATAAACAGAAGGAGTCTCAACATCGGATCATCCAGCAAAGGAACGCACTTTTATGGGCATGCTCCGCCGGAGTCCACCCACGTTTGAAACGCAGCGACGAACTGCTCATGAGACAGTGGCGGCTTGGTGCGGTCTCCGCCTGGGTTCCAACCCCACAGTACCAGCGCGTCGTGGCTGACATGTTCCAACAAAGCTGCCAGGTCTTTCCCGCCTGTGTCTTTGGGTCGTTTGAGCTGTTCGCAAAGTTGAGTGGGCGTCAGTCCTTCAAAGATCATCGGCGTATCTTCCGGCGGAAGGTGCCAATTCGGCGCGCCAGGAGGACCACCTACAATACCGATTTCGTCGCTGTTTTGTGTGGCGTGACAGGCACTGCACTCCAGCCCAGCAGCCTCGCTCTTGCGAGAGATGTTCATCGCGTGCGGACGGCTTTCGTCTGTCTGCAACGGACGATCCCCTGTTGGATGACAGTTCATGCAACGAGGGTGCTGCAACACTTGGGCTATGTTTACGAACGCCGCCGCGCCCGACTTTGCATCCACCGTCGGAGCCTTCTGAGGTGCCAAATTCGTCGTCCCGTTGGTGTTGTTTGTGAGATTCGAGGCTTGCGTCTTTTCAGGCATCTGCGACTTGCTATCTTCCGCCGACACAAACCCAATTCCGACCAAGACAAGAACAGGGACCAAGCCGAGCGTCCCCAAGAAACTTCCATTTGATGTCTTCATTTGGCTCCCTCCTTGTCCCACGCATCCTGCATCGGCATCGAGCGCAGACGCACACCAGTCGCCTGATACAAGGCATTCGACAGCGCAGGCGCCACCGGCGGCAAACCAGGTTCACCGACACCAGTTGGGTCCTCACCGCTGTTCACGATTGCGACTTCGATCTTCGGAGATTCAAACATCCGAATCATTGGATAGCTGTCGAAGTTGCCTTGCTGCACAACTCCGTCTTTGAGTTCGATCTTCTGATCGATCGCTGCCGATAACCCAAAGACAATTCCGCCCTCCATCTGTGCGTGCACGACATCCGGATTGATGGCGATGCCACAATCCACCGCGCACCAGACCTTCCGAACTTTGATTCGCCCATCCACGATGCCCGCCTCAACCACTTCGGCGACGTACGTGCCGAACGACTTGTGAACCGCAATTCCTCGGCCCCATCCGTCTTCCACGGGCTCGCCCCAATTCGACATCTCGGCCACCTTGTTCAGCACGGCGAGGTCACGAGGCGAGTCTTTGATTAAGTCGCGACGGAACGTATATGGGTCCTTTTTTGCCGCAATCGCCAGCTCATCCATGAATACTTCTTTCATGAATCCATTGAACGAGTGACCGACGGAGCGCCAAAACATCACAGGCAACGACGTCTTCACCGGGGTGTACTCGACCCGGACGTTCGGAATGGCGTAGGGAATCTTGGTCACGCCCTCCGTAGCCAAGAAGTCTGCGAAGGACCCGGTTTCCAAGAACCCCACGCCTGCCCTGACCATCAGCCTTTTTCCAATAGTTGGAATCCACTCCGGATACATCGCACCCATCATCGAAGACATGTCTCGGAAGATAGACTGAGACACACCATGATAGCTATAGGCGAGCACGTTCCCGCGCTTGTCGATGGCACCTCTCATGCGCGCGACGGCTTGCGGTCGGTAGTACCCGGCTTGCGTGTCGTACTCGCGTGTCCAAATCACCCGAACGGGCTTGTCCACGCGTTTGGCGATCATCGCTGCCTCGCAGGCGAAATCCGGAGCCGCCTTACGACCAAAACCGCCGCCCAACATGGGGGTCTCAACCTTCACATCGGACATATCCACGCCGACCACGCGGGCAACGCCCTCGGCGATGATGGTTGGGGATTGATTGGGCGTCCAAACGCGCACGTCGTCTTCCCGCACCCAGACGATTGCGTTCTGCGTTTCCATGGGCGCATGGGCCAGAAATGGTGCATCGAAAACAACGTCAACCACGGTCACATCGTCTCGTTCCAAAGCGTCGTCGACGTCGCCCTCGGCTTCCAACGTATGCGTGCCCGACTCCTCCAGCTGCTTTATCTGGTCACGCATCATTGCGTCTGAATTCAAACCGTTGAGAAGGCCCCCGGACCACTCCACTTTGACCGTGGCTGCCGCGGCTCGTGCCTGCCAGTACTTCTTAGCGACCACCGCGACGCCGCGCTCAAAGGCGAAGACGTCCAACACACCGGTCATCTTTTTGGCCTCTACCGCGTCAAAGCTCGATGCCTGAGCACCCATGGTGGGCGGATGAATCACGTATGCGTTGTGAAGATCTTCAAGCCGGACATCGGCCCCAAACACTGCGCGTCCAGTCACCTTGTCGAAGGCGTCTGTGCGCGTCACTCGGCTCCCAATCAGATTGAACTCGCCCGGTTTTTTCAGTTTGGGATTTTCAACTAACGGGATGGACGCCGCCGTTTTTGACAACTCTCCGTAGGTGAGTTTCCGACCGTCGGTGTGAATGACCGCGCCGGCCTTCGCCGTACATTCGCTGGCTGATACGCCCCACGTCTTTGCGGCTGCAAGCACCAACATCTCGCGCGCGCAGGCTCCCGCGGTTCGCATGGGTACCCAGTTTTCTGGCGTGCTGGACGAGCCGCCAGTGATCTGCATTCCGGCAGACGTCTCGATTGCGGCTTCGCCAACACTGGTACGGAACTCGTTTTTTGCGGTGTGAAACGGCTCAATCTTCTCGAGCGGGACTTCCAACTCCTCCGCGATCATTGCGGCAGCACCGGTCATCACCCCCTGTCCCATCTCGCTCTTGTTCATGGCGAGGAACACACGGTCATCTGGCGTAATGGTAAGGAAGACGTTGGGCGAGAAACGCCCTGAGGCGCCCGCAATATCCTCCATTCGGACCTGTTGCGGATTCGCGCAACCTGGCGTGATACCAAGTAATAGACCGCCTGAACTGAGGGCCGCGAGCTGTAGGAAAGTTCGTCTATCGAGACTCATTTCGGCTCCTCCATGGCATTCGCCGCCCGCTTGATGGCCTTTCGAATTCGGGGATAGGTCCCGCATCGGCAGATATTGCCGGACATCGCTGCGTCGATATCCTCGTCGGTAACCGTCTTGCCCTTCTTTGCCAGCAACGCCACCGCTGCCATGATTTGGCCGGATTGACAAAACCCGCACTGCGGCACGTTCTCTTCGACCCACGCCGCTTGAACCGGATGCAGTGTTCCGTCGGTCGCCTCAAGCCCTTCAATCGTCGTGATGGGCTTGTCCTGCACGCTAGAAACTGCGGTTACACAACTACGTTTCGGCTTTCCGTCCACGTGGACCGTGCATGCACCGCATAGTGCTTTGCCACAGCCAAACTTGGTACCAGTTAGGCCAACCTCTTCACGAATCACCCACAAGAGTGGCGTATCGTCTGGGACATCAACCGTGACCTGCTTTCCATTTATCAACAGTTTCATCTGACTACCTATCGTGCGATGTCGGGGGTTGGCGTCGAATTCCAGAACGGCATTTTCAAGAGCAGCCCAATCTGGACGACGTGTTCGGCGGTTTGGGAGTTCGGCCAGATTCCATAGCGGCCAAACAACGCAAAACCGCCCATCCCTAGTAACGCTCTCGCGTGATACCCAATCTCGGGGCTGTCTTCTTCTCCGTCTCGACCAAAACGGAACGCAACTCCGCCATCAAGACCAAAGAGTGCGTAACCAATCTCCGGGCCGACGGACACGGTTGCCGCGCTGTGCCCGAAGTCATAGAGACCGTCGGCATACAGCCCGCCCCACAGGCCTTCCTTTAGCCAGACCAGACTCATCTCGCCGCCAACGAATCCACCGCCACCGGGGCTGCCGAACGAACCGCCACCGGTGAGTCCACCCAGCACGAACGCCTCGGCGTCGTTTCCAAAAGAATACGCCGTGTCCTGCGCATAGGCCGGCGCCGCAAACGTCAGCGCTACGATAAATGGGATGAAGAATTTCAATGGTGGCTCCTTTGTAGAGCTTTAACATCTTCCTCGGAGTCGATGTCGAGCGCAGCATTGGGCATTGGGACGTGCTCCGTCTTAGAGTCAGGACTCCGAATCAAGTCGCGAGCACCACGGTCGCCTTCCAAACGAAGAAGGTCCGCGAAAACGCTGTTGTCGAAACAAGCCGGAATCCCAACGACATCGTCATACTCGGCCGCCGCGATCTTCGTCTCTGGGTCGTCCAAACCGTCTACCAGACGTGTCAAGTCGTCCGCCGTCACGAAGGGTTGGTCGCAGGCAATGACGACGACCCGAGACGCATTTAGCTCAAGGGCACGAGCCACGCCGATCCGGATTGAAGTGGCCATGCCGTCCGCCCAATCGGCGTTCTGGACCGCGTACTGCGGGAACAAGTTCGCGATCTCAGGTTCGGCACCGCAGACAACGACAGGCTCCAAGTCCGCATTCAGCGACGTTGTCACAGCTCTCTCGATCAGCGTCTTCCCTTCGAATTGGAGTAACTGCTTCGGACGACCGAGGCGTTTAGACTGCCCAGCCGCGAGTATGACTGCGACGTTCACGAAGCCTCCTGAATCAGATCTTCGATTCGAATTCGTGCATGTTCTTCGTGAATCGTCAGTGCCTGCGAGTTACGTAGCAAACCCGCTTCTGCGGCGTTCTTGCCAGCAACGACGCCCGCCATCACCGAGAGCGCAACCTCTTCAGGCGAGTCTGAGGCAAGGTCGATCCCAATCGGCGTCTGAAGCTTGATAAGAGCGTCAACTTCGGGCATTCGCCCCTGTTCCTTCAACGCCCGGATGATACCCACTGTCCGACTGCGCGGCCCCATCAGTCCCACCCATGGCGCCGCCGAATCGATGAATTGCGGCAGCAACAGGACATCGTCGTCAAAGTTGTGCGTCATCATGGCAACGTATGTTTGCGAAGTGACGTTGACGTGCCCGAACAGGTGTTGCGGCTCAACACAAACGACCTCTGCGCCAGGGAATCGATCGTGTGTAGCTAGCGCCGGCCACTTGTCTACAACTGTCACATCCCAATCCATTGACCGTGCGATGGCGGCCAACGGACGGGCGTCATCTCCGGCGCCAACGATTAACAGCTCTGCTGGCGGCGCGATGAACTCAACGAGGCAAACTACATCCTGCTCATCGATGGTGATCGTGACTGATTTGGGACGCCGCCAAGACTCGCTCTCTGACAACAAAATCCCGATTTCATCTTCGAGCGGCTTGAGCGCCTCGTCGATGTGGAATCCGCCTGAGGTCCGCCATGCGCGCGTCCCAGGTGCAACAGCCTGACCGGCATACACGGTCAACAAAGCCAGGCATTCACGCTTCGTTGTGACTTCTTGCATCAGGTCTAGGACACCACCGGGCACAACCCGCTCCAACAGGAGCTCCACGATTCCATCGCAGCCCGAACCGTATTTTCCTCGGGGATTCAGTTCGTCTCCGCGGGTGTCATACAAGACCGTTTGAGGTCCCTCGGCTGTCCAATCGAAAGCATGACGAGCGACGTCTTTGTCCAAGCATCCGCCGCTGATCATGCCTGTTCGCGAGCCATCGGGGGAAATCAGAACACGTGCCCCCGGACGCCGATACGCTGAGCCACGGACGTCGACCACCGTTCCCAAAACGTGAACGCCCGGCTTCGCTCGCCCCTCTAAAATCGCCTTAAGTTGAGACATTTTACGTGTGAGTTTGCACTGTGTTTTACACGACACCTGTGACCATTTCTACGTTGGATGTCGTGCGATGCGTTTGGTTGTGCGAGATCGAACGGGCGCAGAATTGGCAGTTTTGATACAATCCAACCAATCGAGGATTCAAAGGAGTTGGGTATGTTGCGAGTAGTGGCGCTGATATTCGTTTTGATGTTCGTTTCGGCGTGTGAGTTCGATGCTCGCAACGATTTGATGTGTTCCGATGGTGACACACGTCTAGGGCAGGAATGTGTGAACGGCTTCTGGGTCAACACAGCGAACAATTCGAACAACGCCAACAATTCGAACAACGCCAACAATTCGAACAACGTCAATAACGTCAATAACTCGAACAACGTCAACAATTCGAACAACATGATGGATATGGCGTCGGATATGACTGCGTCGGATATGGGTCAGGACATGCCCAACGACATGGATATGTGTGTCCCTGAGACCGATCCTGATTTCTGCACTCGTCTGGGCCTGAACTGCGACATGGTCACGGCCATGGACAACTGCATGATGGAGCGCACCGTCAACTGCGGCGCGTGCACTGCACCTGCAACATGTGCCGGAGGCGGCACGCCGAACGTGTGCGGATGTGACGCCCAGACCGATGTCGACTTCTGCACAGCAAACGGTGCGGAATGCGGCATGGTGACTGCAATGGATGACTGCAACCAGATGCGCACCGTGGATTGTGGGACCTGCACTGGCTGCACTCCCTGCGCAGCGCCCGATACCTGCGCAGGCGGAGGAACGGCCAACATCTGCGGATGCACGCCTCAATCGGATGCGGAGTTCTGCGCTGCTCAGAACGCAGATTGCGGCCTTGTGAGCGGCACTGACAACTGCGGGCTCACGCGCACCGATGTCGATTGCGGCACGTGCAACGGCCTCGACACGTGCGGTGGCGGCGGGACAGCAAACCAATGCGGTTGTGGAGACGACGCAGCACTATGTGCATCGCTGGGAACAAACTGCGATGCCGTCGATGTCACGAACCTCTGTTCAAACAAGACGTCCATCATGTGTGGAACCTGCAACGCACCGGAAACCTGTGGCGCGGTGAACGCGAATCAATGCGGTTGCGACGTTAGCGCGTGCGACGCATTTTCCTGCGGAACGACGACGCCAACAGGATGCTCAAACACGGTCGACTGCGGAATGTGCGGTGCAAGCCAGACTTGTGACAACAATGTATGTATCTGCAACGACTGCAGCGACGCTGCATGCATGGAGGGACAACGGTGCAGCGATACCGACACCACACGTTTCTGTGACGCCGGTCAAACCTGCTGTAACCCGAGTTCGAATGGCACCTTGTGTTTCCAAAACGGAATTGATTGTGGCACCGCCACCATCACCGACAATTGCGGAATCACGCGTGACATCGACTGCGGCGGTTGTCAGGGCGATGCCGTCTGCGGTTTGCTTACGCCAAACGTTTGTGGCTGCGATACGAGCGCATGCGGACAATTCTCGTGTGGAACGATCCAGCCGTTTGGCTGCGCCAACACAATCGACTGCGGTGGTTGTGGCGCATCGCAAACATGCAACGGCACCTTCGACATCTGCGTATGTAGCGATTGTACCGACCCGGCATGCTCGGTGGGCCAAGTCTGTGGCCCATTTGTGGAATGCCAGGCAAACGGCAGCTGCCAGTAGGACTTTTCAAATCGATTCTGCTATGAAGCCGCCATGAAGTGGCTCGTAGTTATCATCATCGCACTCTCAGCGTGCACGTCAGACGAACCAGACAGCCATATCGACCAAGATGTCCGGTCGGATGCGGGCAGCCGCGATCTGGGTACCGACCAAAGTGCGTCGGACCTCATCTCAACAGACGTAGGAATCGACACGCCATCGGATGCTATGATGGACCTCGGTCCAGACATGCCAATCGACTCACGGCTCACCCAATTTGAGTTAACCACCGGCGAGACGTTCACAGGCGAGCTTGTCGCGCGCTACAACACGTTGATTTGGTGGAATCCCCTGGATGGCCCACTTTTAGCCGTCTTTAATCCCGATGGATTCGCACCCTACCCAAATGACACCAGCATGCGGTTTGTTTTGGAGTCGTCCGTCGTGTCGCAGCAACCCACAACCGACGACGGTCGGTCGAGCTACGTCGAGTTCCTGCGAGCAAATGGCATCTACTTCCACCGACCTCCGTTTGAGCCACCGTCGTTCCTGATAACGGCGGGAGAGCTCTACCATCTGGAAGAAGATGGATACGGAAACTTCGCTTGGGACTTCGAGGTCACCGACGACAACGGCCAGCGTTACACAGGGCTAGGCGTTCAAAACGAGGACTTTCTCGTTTGGGACGAAACGGTCTACAGCGGTGTGACGGGTGAGGTCATTGAAGTCGTGCAAAATGGCGTCGACAACACGCCCGGAAGCCACCCTGCGATAGGTACGGCCATCAACAACCTCGTGGGTATCGCGCTCGGCGGTTCTTATTATGCCTACTACCTGCACTTCCAAGAGAATGGCGTCGACCCGAACGTCGTCGTCGGTAGCCAAGTAGACATAGGCGACCCGCTGGGAGTTGTCGGGAACTCTGGCGTTTCGCTAGAACCCCACATGCATGTTGTGCTTCTCTGGTACGACGTCGAGGCGGGACGGTCGTACTCCATCCCGGTTGAGTTCTCGACCGTCGGCGTCAGCGACGAGCCGACGGGGCCGTTTGAGCGGCAAGAGTGGCTGATGCCATCGTCCAGTACCTGGCTCGTCGATTAGTTAGTGACGGCAGCGCAACAGTAGAATTGGAATCTGCGGTCCTCGGTACTGTTGTTGTGTACCGAACTCACGCCCGCAATGAACTCAGATCCCGGACATGTGTAGGTATAGGTTGCGTCATAGTTGTTTACGTATCCCGACCATGCACACGAAGTACGGCTGGTGCTTCGACCGTTGAGGTTGCGGCAGAGCGGCGCGCCGGACGACGAGATTCCGTAGACGGCCTGCGTTGAACCACAGGTTTGATTGCTGAGTGCGAAGTTCGAACCCGAGTACGTTGTGTTCTGGTCTGCACGACACCGAATTGCCCCGGCGCTGGTAACCCCGAACGCGTATTGGTTTGTCGGACACGCTTGAGCACTCAGCATGAAGTCGCTTCCAGAGTATTGGTTGTTCTGGTCGGTGCGACAAATAATGGTGCCGTCGGCTGCAGTCCCATACGCGTATTGGTTTGATGGGCAGCTCTGCCCCGTCGCGACGAACTCGTCTGCGCGCGCGGTGTAGGGCGACACGAAGAAGCGCAAGACGCCTGTCTCAAGAAGGCTGTCCGTTCCAGGCTCGACGTCGATGTTGTCGAAGAAGGCATTCTTGTCGTAGACGACCCGAGCGGTCTCTACGCTCATAATAGTCTCAGTATCATTGATGATGATGGACTCAACCATGAGGTCTCGGTCACAGCCGTTGCTGTCTCCGTCGTTCATGAACGCAACACCAATCTCGCTTGCGAATTGAGCCGGCGCGATATTGAAATCAAACGTCGAATAAGTGGCGTTCGGAATCTCGATTTCGTTCACCAGCTTGCGGTTGATGAAGAGCCCCATCCGCGGCTTGACCGTCTCTGTTCCGCAGGTTCCTTGTGCTGTGACGGTTACCTTGCTGATGACAGAGCTTGATGCACCACCAATCAACGATCCCGTGGGGACCGCCGTGCAAATCCATTCGGCACCATCCCAAGTCACGGTTTGCCCTGGAGAGCATGTGACGGCGTCCAGCGTGTCCTCTTGGGCCGCGGGAACGTTGGCGATTTTCGAGTAGTCGATCGAATCCACCATGTCGTTTGTAATAGCGCCAGGTGCGACCGATTCAGCAATACCTGCGACGACTGCATAGGGGACCGAGTTCATGGACATGCGCGGCGAAAGCGCCGTCCCATCAACGGTCAGTTCAAGCCAAGAGCCGGTGCGCTCCAAGATGCTTGAATCGATGGGGTTGGCTCCGTCGCCCAGGGTCACAGTGTAAAACCCTGTCTCTCCCAGATCGACGGTTGATTCCTGAGTCCAAACCACAGTGCCACCTTCGGAGGCATCGTAGATGGTGAAAATCAACTGAACAGACCCCGACAACGGCTCGCCGGCGCTATCCAACAGCCGTCCCTGGTGAGTCACCTGTGTTGGCACGGCAAACGCCGAAAGGCTCGTCAAGACAACGGCCAGAAAGGTCAGCAACGGAAAGAGTCGATTCATTTTTGTGTTCTCTTGATTCATTTGATTAGCACCACAGATGAAGAGCCAGGTTGCCAAACGACGTTCCCGCCTGAGGCTTCGAAGCCCTCGAGGTCGTCACCACCCGTGCATGTAATTGCTTGAATATCGCCACCCGTGGCCGTGCCACCAGCTGCGCAATTGCGAAACGCCTGAACCGCCGGTACCAGCGGATCATCGACGTTGTTTACGTTGTTGGCGTTGTTTGAATTGTTGACGTTGTTGACGTTGTTAACGTTGTTCGTGTTGTTAACGTTATTGGCCTTGGAATTGATCAGACGGGCCTCGTCATCGCCAACATTGCATGCTGTTAGCAATACGCAACACAACCCCAACACGCCCATTATTGGTCGCATTGTCTTTGCCATTTCTACTAATGTTGATTAACGATGCACCCAGTCTAGTCGGAGTTTGAAGTTTGTTCCAGTTCGTACGCACATTCGGTGTTTTGCTCGCGTTCGTTGGCGTGCTTGGGTGCGAGAAGACAGACGATTCGAAAGCCCCCAGTGTGCCCAACCCAAGTTTCGAACCGGTCAAAGACGGCACCCTCGTGGAGCCGCCAGAGCGACCAGACACGCTTCCCAAATCCTGGAAGCAGTTTGAATCCGAGTTCGGATGGCGGGTAATGATGCCGTCAAAAGTTGAGCCAAAATTCGAAAAACTGACGTTTGACGAGAAGGCATTTCGCCTCGAAATCGTGTCCGCCGACACCGCAGACGCGCGCTACACTGCATACGCTCTCACACACAACCCAGGCGTGTGGTCTAGCGCAAACACCGATGGTCTAGACTACAATCAGAAGTGGTTGGCTGCGGAAGTAGGAGGGGTGTTCGAGGCCAGTGAAAAGAGAGATTTCGAGGGTAACCCATCGGTAGACGTTCGCTTCACCGCGCCCTTCAAGGACAACCCTGAAGCCGTTGTGTTCACGCGCATCGTGCAGATTCAAGACACCTTCTACCTAGCAGTCGTTCAGACGTTGCGGGACGGGAAGGCGCCTGTTTCACCGTTCATCAAGTCTCTTGCTATCGACCGCCCCAAAAGCGGAGATTGGCTGAAGTTGAGTCCACCGCAATGCGGATGTTCGTTCGCCCTGCCCGAGCAACCCAGTGTCTCGAAAGTGGATTTCTTGCTACCTGATGGGTCTGCCTTGCCGGCCACCCAATATCTGCAGTCAACCCCCGGTAGCGGCGTCGGGTTCACGCTGACCGTCGCGCAAGTCGGTGACGCAAAGCTGATGAACTTCGCGCAGCGAGACGTCCTAGATTCTGCTGCGAAACAGGTGGCAAAACGGGTCGATGGAACGGTTGCGAAGACCGTCAATATCAAGCACAAGGGCGTCCCAGGCATTGAAGCTGCAATCAAGCCAAAAGGTCCAGGCGTGATTCGCAGCCAGTATTTCGTGACGAATCAACGCGTGTACATGCTGGAGATATCTGCGATTGACCCGGCGGCGGTTTCCTCGACCAAAGCGACACAGTTTTTGAAAACATTCGAGTTTGAGAAGCCGAAATGAAAGCCATACTCGCCATCGCTGTGTTGCTCCTTTTCTCGTCAGGATGCTTCGGGTGCAACGAATGCAGTTTCTGGAGTCGTTGCGACGGAGACGTGCTTGAAGTCTGCGGAGAAGGACCAGACCAAGTTGTCGGCCGCGACATTCGACGCTTTCCCTGCGAGGCGCCCAACGAAACCTGCGCAACACACGGCGACCGCAATCAATACGCCTCGTGCGTCCGAGCCCCTAAGGTCGAGTGTGACGTCGACAGTTTCGATGCCTACTGCGACTCAAACGTATTGGTGGACTGCGGTGCAGGCTGGGAACAAGGTCGCGATTGCACGTCCGACGGTCCTGTGTGCGTTGTCGGTGACAATGGCGCCATTTGCGCTGTCGACCCGATTACATCGTGTGATCCCGAAACGTATGAAGTGCGATGCGATGGCTTGCAGCGCTACTCGTGCACCTCAGCTGGCTACGAGAAGATTCGCACCTGCAAACTAGAATGCGTGGAATCTGAAACAACAGCTGCGGTCTACTGTCGCGATTCTTAGCCCAAGTCCGACTTCTTCGGACCAAGTCCAATATCTTCAAAAATCAGGTACAGACACGGTACCAGGACCAAGACCAACGCCGTCGCGAAGACGATTCCGAATCCCAAGGCGGTCGCCATTGGAATCAGGTGATTCGCCTGATTCGACGTTTCGAAGATGATGGGAGTCAAGCCGCCAAACGTCGTCACGGTGGTCAGCATGATAGGACGGAAGCGTCGCAAACCGGCTTGATAGATGGCCGAGAACGCATCCAAATCCCCTCGATTTCGATTTGCGTAGTCAATCATGATCAGCGAGTCGTTCACGACGACGCCGCTCAGTGCGACAATTCCCATCACGCTCATCAACGACAGATCCTGCCCAAGCAAGATGTGACCAATCACCGCACCGATAATCCCGAATGGGATAACGCTGAGGACAATAAGCGGTTGCGAGTAGTTTCTGAATGCCACCGCCAGAAGGGCAAAAATGATGGCCAACGCCAAACCGAACCCACCATAAAGCGACCGGGTAGACTCGCGCATTTCCGACTGCGTTCCTTCAAAAGTCCATGTCAGCCCTGGGTACGCCTTGCGCAGTTCAGGCAAGTCGTCGTCACGCAGCCCCTCCATCACCCGACTCATCGCGCTGTTGGGCTCGACATCGGCGGTCACCGTGATGACCCGACGACCGTTGCGGCGAGTGATGCTGTTGAACGCTTCAGTCCGCTCAATCTCCACGACGTCTAGCAGCGGAACTTCCATTCCGCTGGGTGTGCGGACGACGAATTCCTCGAAGAAATGTACGTCTTCGCGCTCCGCATCGGGCAACTTAACCCGGACTTCAAACTCGTTGGTGCCGCGCAGTTGCCGGACCGCCAACGCACCAAAGAATGCGTCACGAACTTGCTTACCTACAACCTGAGGTGTGAGCCCGAGCGCACGACCTTCCGGAAGCAGGCGAATATCGAACTGGGCCTTCCCCTTGTCGTAGTTGTCATTGACGTCTCGCGTCGATGCATACGCCTCAAGCCGTTTCGAAAAGTCGATGGCAGCTTTCTCCAGCGTAGCCACATCAGAGTGACTCAAATCGATCTCAAGGTCCTTACGCCAACCCCCAGGACCACGTTCAGCTTCGAAGCTAATTTGGCCAACCCCATCGATATCCCCAATCTCATCGCGCCAAAGCTGAATGACCTCGCGGGCCGTCATATCGCGCTCGTCCGGGGGCTTCATCACCAGTTCAACGTCGACGAAGCTGCCGCGTCGAACGTTGGTCTTGATGCCGTCAGCAACATTTTCGAGACCATGTTTATCGAACATCCGTTGCGTCGCTTCAGTCACTTCGACGGCAACGCGCGCAGCCTGTTCCGCCGTCGTTCCCACAGGCAATCGAACGCCAGCCTCAATCTCATCGGCTGCGACTTCGGGCATCATCACCATGCCCATATGACCGCTGTAGCCGTACCCACCAACGATCACGAACAGCGAAATCGCGGCAGCCAGCGTAACGTATCGAAAACGCAGAGACGTATGCAGAACAGGGCCAAAATACTTCGTCACCGCATCGTTGAATCCACGTGCGAACTTCTGCTGATACTTGGCAACCCAAGCCTCAATCGGATTGCGCCGCTTGGCGACATGCCCGAGGTGAGCTGGCAAGATATAGAGTGATTCAAACAACGACACCAACAACACGATGATGACCACCGCTGGCATCGGCCACCAATATTTGCCGGTCGTCCCGGGAATGAAAAGCAGCGGGATGAACGCGACAATATTGGTCAAAATGCTGAAGGTCACAGGTCGCGCCATCTCTTGCGCACCAATGATTGCAGCGTCCAACGGGTCTCCGCCCTTCTCCTGCAAATCATAGATGTTCTCGCCGACGACGATTGCGTCATCGACGACGATGCCTAGCACAACAAGGAAGCCGAACATGGAAATCATGTTGATGCTAACGTCGAACCACGGGAGGAAGATGATGCCTCCCACAAACGACACTGACATCCCCATCATCACCCAAAATGCGAGCCGCAATTCCAGGAACAACGCCAGCAAGAAGAGCACGATAAACACGGCCATCGCCGCATTTTCGAGCAAGAGGTCAAGTCGGTCTTCGTAGTCATCGGCGGCCGACGAATCGATCCGCACTTTCACCCCTTCAGGCAGGTTTGCCTCGAACGCTGCAATCTCGGCCTGTACCGCCTCTGATATCTCCAGCGGGGACTGGTCGCCCACCCGCGAGATCGAGATCTGAACGGATGGTGTCTGGTTGAACTGAGAGTGGAAACCGCGCTCTTCAAAGCCGTCGGTGACAGTGGCAATATCTCCCAAAGTCACCGCCTCACCTGATTCCGCCGTAACGACCGGGATGTTGGCGAACTGATCGGCCCATTGTTTGCGCTCTTGAAGGCGCAACAAGATGATGCCCGAGTTCGTCTGCACATCACCTGCCGGAACATCTTGGCTAGACTCCTCGATCATCTTTGCAACATCACCCAGGGTCAGCTCGTGTTCCCGCAGCTTGTGCATCGGAATCTCGACATGCGTGACGTATTCGAGCGCACGACCGAGCTCAATTTGGGTGATGGCAGGGTTGCTGAGTAACTGGTCGCGCAACTGCTCTGCTAATACGCGCAAAGTCCACGGGTCGACGTGGCCATAAACCACAACGGCCATCACCCGCCGCTGCCGGGCTTGCAATCGAACTTCGGGTTGCTCCACCTCGTCAGGGAACGTCCGAATCCGGCTCACCGCTTGGTCGATATCCTGAAATGCAACCGTCCGGTCCGCACCCGCCACCAACTCAATCGAGACCGACCCGGAACCCTCGCGGGCCGTCGACGTGATTTCCTTAACCCCGTTCACACCACGAACAGCGTCCTCGATCGGCAGGATGATGCCAGATTCAACTTCGGTCGGAGCCGCCCCTGGATACGAGACAGACACCTGGACGATGTCGAGCTCATACTCGGGCTCGACTTCCTTTTGAATGAAGGTTGTCGTCCAGAACCCGCCTGCAAAGAGCAGGATCATGATGAGGTTGGAAGCGACAGGATTTCCCGCCATCCAGGCGATCACGCCGTTGTGGGCGAGTTTACTCATTGTCGCCTTTGCGAAGTCTCAGCTCAGCGCCCGGGACGACCGTCGCGAGATTTGTCGTCACAACCAAATCGCCGTCCTCCAACCCGTCGCTGATATAGGCGTACTTGGCGTCCTGAAAGACAACTTCAACTGGCACAATCTTGAGCTTCCCATCGGACTTAACCCAGACGTTGTTCTTGGCCCGCACATGCTCACGATTTAGGCGCACGACGTTCGTCATCTGTCGACCGGGAATCGTGACCTCCAAGAATTCGCCGACGGTCAGCGGTGGAAGAGATTCGTTTTCGGGATTTCTGCTCAGCGGGTCATCTACGGTCGCAATCAGGCGCGCCATGCGCGTCGTTCGGTCCAGTGCACCAATCGAGCTGGTCAGCTTCCCGTCGCGACTCGTCCCCTTTGCCCACGCCGTTCGGTTAAGAAATGTGACTGTCTCGCCTTCTTCGTTGTCTCGAGGCACCTCGATCCATTTTCGCTTGGCGAGCGGAACCTCGACCTGAACCCAATATTGGGACACCCCCACGAGCTGTCCGAGCGGGTCGTTGGTCGATACTTGGGAGCCGACGTTGACGTGCCTGTCGATGATATGTGCATCAAACGGGGCCCGAATGGTCGTGCGCTCTAGATCCACTTTGGCCTGTTCGACCAACGCCTTTGCGGCTTCGACACGTTTCTCAGCCGCTTGAATCTGTGGCTTTCGTAGGACAAGCGCTTTGTCCTCTTCAGACAATGGTTCTTCGACAAAGGAAGCTTCTTTCTTCGCGATGCGCTGACGACCTTTCTCCTGTGTCAGCTCAGACATCGCGTCACTCAACTCTCCTTCACGCTGAGCGACCATGAACTTGAAGTCTGCTGTCTCTAACCGGACTAGCCGCTCTCCCTTCTTTACGAATCCGCCTGGGGCGAAGGCTTCAGATACCCATATAACACGACCCGAAACTTGCGGCCGCAATTGCACGTCTTGTTCCGGCACAACCGTACCCGTCGCCACGATTTCGGGGGCATAGTCGCCGCGCTTTGCCTCGACCACGTCCACTAACATTGCCGACTTCTTGGTCGCGCCCTCTTTTTGTGCGGTGGGTTCCGTCGAAAACGTGATCGCAGTCACGCCACCAGCGATTGCCAGTAGAACGACCGCGCCAACGACAGAAACCAACCATCCCGCGGACTTCGAAGCGGATGTACCTTCCGGCTCGGCTTCAATGTTGATGTCGTCTCTGTCGCTCATTTAGTCTCCAACGGCGCTTGGATGCAGCAATCCTCGCTTGGGATTCGAAATCGTGGCTCGATCAGAATTTGAGCCAATATAGCGGCTTCACCACTGGGATCCAGCGGTCATGCGCTGAGTTTCGTCTCGGGTCGAAGCATCCCGGGGTCTTCGGCATCACGGCCCAGACAATGTCGCAACGCCTCCTCTAGTGTCTCGGCGCGGAACCGAAACCCATGGTCCCGCAGACGTTTCGGACGCACGCCGGTACTTGCAAGCACAGTAGCTTTGCCCATTTCTCCGAACATCGTTTTGATGGCAAATGCTGGTGTTGGGATTAGCGCTGGTCTGTGAACAACTTCCGCGAGAACTCGGGCGAACGTCTCCTGACGAACGGGTTCTGTCCCGACAAAGTTGTATGCGCCCTCCATCGTTTCGTCTTGGACCGCGGTTGCAAAGGCAGTGATGACGTCATCAATGCCGACCCAACTCATCAATTGGTCACCACTCCCCACAGGACCGCCTGCCCCGCCCAAGAAGACTGGCAGTAGCTTTCGCAGTGCACCTCCGCGAGGGTCAAGGACCACGCCAATGCGTCCGATGACAACACGACAGTAGTCAGACGCTTTGGCCGCTTCGGCTTCCCATTCCTTGCATACCTGCGCGAGGAAATCGTCACCAGGATCTGCCGTCTCATCGACGACGCTTGCGCCGGTGTCGCCGTAGAAACCCACCGCGCTGGCGCAAATGAACGCTTCCGGTTTGGACTCTGATTGGCGAATCGCATCAACGATCGCCGCAGTCCCTTTGGTCCTGCTCTCGAGAATTCGTCGCTTCGACTCCGTCGTCCAACGCTGCGCCACAGACTCGCCGGCCAGATGGATGACTGCGTCCAGCTCCTCCATCCGGTCGACGTCAACAACACCGTCCGTCGACCATCGAATCTCGTCGTCCGCTGGTTGGTCTTTCTTTCGAACGAAGCGAACCACGCGATGACCACCAGTTGTAAGCAACGCACAGAGCTGCTTGCCGATTAGTCCAGACGCCCCGGTCACGCCAATCGTCTTGCGCTCACCGCCAAGCGAGGAATGGAACTCGAGGTCAGCCAACGTCGTCCGATGTCGATAAGTGAACATGCGCTCGATGTCATCCATGACGGACCCACCGGCGACGGCTTCGCCCAGGGCTCCTGCGGGAAGAGCAAACTCGATATCGTCGACCAGGCGACTACGATTCGGTCCCAAATCGTCAAACCGGTGGGTGTGCCGCCATTCTGAAAACGGACCCTTCTCTTGGACGTCCGTGAACGATTCTCCATCCACGACGTCGACATGGTCCGCAACCCATCGAATCCACACCCCACCTTTTTTGACATCGAAGATGCGCTTGGCACCGTTCGCTACTGGGTCCGCACGAATTTCACGGACGTCATCCCAGGGTGCGACCAGACGGTCAAACGCACCATCGCGCATATGCCAGTCGTGGAGCTCTCGCGAGCTAACCGGTACTTCGAGTGTCTTGTAGAACTTCATGGCATCCCTCTTTTGCTTTCGAGGCTTAGATGCGTCTGCTCCACCAAATTTACAGATCAATCGTTATTCGAACTGTTTGGACTGGGCTTCAGCCCGTTCCCACATTCGAATATAGGCCTCGGCCGACTTGAAGATGATGTCGAGATCTTCGTCCGAGACACCCGTGCGGCGAGCATCTTCAATCAATTCTGGGACGAGTCCGATGTGGATCATGCCCTCGGTATTGAAGTCGACCACGCGCTCGCCCATGGTCGGTTCCTCGAAGGTTACGTCGCCAGCGAAGGAGGTAAACGGGTACGCAACCGGGTCTTGTTGCTCGATCGTACAATTGGCGTCATCGCCAAAACGTGGGCGCGGGACGCCTGCGAGTCCGTTCAGGTCGAACCCAAACGCCTCAGCTTCAAATCCACCTGCAGCAGCAATCATGTCTCGGCGGTCTCGGAATCGCTGTGCCATAGACCCAGGATTCGCAGGGTCGGCACACCGCTGGAATCCAGATTTTGAAATGCCGCCAAGGTCGAATAGCTTTCCGTCGTTATCACGACCGTGTGTACCTGCGGCCGGGTAATCCACCTCTTCCAGCATTGCAAAAGCGTCGATGTACGAACGCCGCGGCAGATGGTCGATCTCTGGGATCATTCCGCGCTTCATGATGCCGGTGAACAGAGTGCGACCGGCGTCCGTAAGCGTTCCCTTCTGACACCAATCCCCCTCAAGCGGTGGCTGCCGAATCCGAGAAACGTAGGGCAGCAGATCAACTACGGGTTCGTCGGAAATCTCCACGCGCTCGTTTGGTGGGGGTGAAAGGTACATGTCCCTCGGTTCGTTTAGCCCACCGAAAGTGACCGGCCCCTTATCAAAAGAACTCTCAATGTCCGGGCAATCCTGCACGAAATTCGACCAGTGCGAGGTCGTCACGAAGTTCCCGAGCTCGATGATTCCGCGATGTCCGTCCCCAGGCGTGAAGGCGTTGTCGAACTTGTGATTGGGAAAAAGAACACGAATACCAAGGTCGTGGTAGAGGTCTAGCTGAGCCTCGATGTACGCCTCGTCGCATTCGGGGTCATCCGCCCGTGGGACGGAATAGCACGAGAACAAGTTTGGCACTTCAATGCCGAGCACGATCGCGAGCTTGCCCTCTGCGATGACTTCGCGAGCTTCGGCAGGTGTTTCTACGATCCGAAACCACCCTTTTCCGGGGCCACCGTGCTGCGCATCAATATAGGATTCCATCTCGCGAATTCGGATGAGCTGCTTATCGATGTTGAACATATCACCGCATTCCCAACGAACCGGCTGATAGCCTGGATTGGCCATGAGTTGGCAGAACACTTCGTTGGACACAGCGTGCTGCACCATGAGCCTCAAGCCTCCCATCCACGCTCGCTCAAGCCAGCGATAATACTGAGTCTGATGCGTTTGGCTGTGGTAGGTCGGCCAGCCGGGGTAGTTCGGCCAACCCTCGGTGTCGTGTGCCGGCTCGGGGAGCAAACCTTCCGTTAGTAGATTGATGAGGTCGGTCTCGTTCAGGTCATCAATCAACGACGACCCCACAAAGTCCGCGCGGCCATCCGGACCATGGAACGGCTCACACGACCCCATCGCATGTTCGACGCCCAGTCGATGGAACGCCTGACCGTGGAAGATGCCGCCCCCACCAAAACCTGTGCTGGAAAGAATGTGGCTGTGCGTATCTGCGAAACCGAACAGAGTGCCATCGTCGTAGGTACGTCGCTCAACCATGCCTGTTGCGCTCAACGCCATCTCGGGATGTTGGGTGCAACCCTCTGCCTCGACTAGCTCAAGCGCGTCGGCGTCGTCGGCCATTTCGACCAACGAGTTCGTCGTGAAGTAGGCATTATTGCGCCGGTTGTGCAGTTGCCATTGGTTTGATGTCGTCGACGAAAACTCAAGGTTCCATTCGGCACCCGAAATATAGTTTTCGTCCAGACGATACACATCTGATTCGAGTTGGGTTTCTCGCAAGATTTGCGAATCTTCCGCCGTCAGATAACCACGGTCGACGTCGTAAAAGAGATACGTGCCAAGCGCAGAGGCCTTCATGAAGAACTTCTCGGCTGCAGCCTCGTCACCCAACGTATAAGCGTCGTCGGACGACCTCACAACGAACTGCTCACCGACCTTCAGAGACACGCACTCGTTGGCGTAGAGGTAGATCTGCTCTTCGGGCGGGTGTTCCAACTCAGCGCGCGTTTGGGAGTCATCATCTGAGCTACATGCGACGACGGATGCGAACGCACAGAAAAGAAAGGCACGCTGAAACGTGGCGATTTGAAACTTCATTGTCCGATTGCCCCATGGGATGCTGGCGACTCGTATCTATCTAGCATACGCTATTCTGCGTTCAGAACAATTTGCACGCCGCTTGGACGACGTGAAGATCCGCCGAGAATTCGATGCGTAAGTATATTGCCGCCTTTGCCGTGGTGCTCGTTCCAACGAGCGTGAGCGCCCAGATGTTGTGGGACGACGTGACACAATCGACCATTGGCACGACCGATGGCTGGACCCATCGCGTTGAGTTGGCAGACATCGACGGAGACGGCGACCTAGACATGCTGTTTGCCAACGGCGGGAACTACTCCACGCCGGGCCAACCGGAACCCAATCAAGCATGGCTGAATGACGGCAACGGCGGATTCGAAGACGTGAGCGCTGAGGTGTTCGGCACGCCGGACCTGACCCGTGTGATTAAGGCGCGGGACATCAACGGCGATGGACACGTTGACCTTGTCATCGGCGCAACCTACGGCAACGCTAGCCGGCTGCTACTGGGCGGGGAAGGATTGGCGTTCACCGATGCTTCAGATCAACTCCCTGGCACCGCAGACAGCCTGGGCGATCTGGAGTTTGGCGACATCGACGGCGACGGCGACTTGGATATTGTCGTCATCGACTGGGGTGCAGGCGACGGACTCTCAAACGCTGGCGGCAAAGCAATCATCTGGCAAAACGATGGCAATGCGAACTTCTCGGTCGTATCGCTTCCCGATGCGACGATTCGCATGAGTTGGGATATCGAACTCGTCGATATCGACAACGACCTGGACTTGGACATCTTGGTGGCGTCCAAAGTCGGGTTGCAAAACGAGCTCTTCATTAACCAGGGCGACGGTCGCTTCGAAGTCGCATCCGAGCGACTTCCCCAATTCATCGGCATGGAAGGCTTTGAGGCGATGGATATGAACCGGGACGGCGACCCGGAAGCGAACAACTATGACTTCGAGCCAATCGACATCGACGGCGACGGATTCCTGGACCTCGTCACCGTAAATGACGGCGACTTGGTCGACGCCGCAGACATGTTCCACCGTCGCGAGCACGTCTTCTTAAATGACCAAGAAGGTGGGTTCGTTGATGCTACAGAAGCGCTATGGCCAGCGTCCGAAAACATCGGCTGGGACGACAACGCTGCGGTCGTACTCGACTTCGATTCCGACGGCGACGCTGATTTCCTACTCGCATCGCTAAGCGGACCTGACCGACTTTTGGTCAACAACGATGGGCAGTTTACGTTGCACGGCGACATCATGGCCGCCCCAAATGACACCCCCGGAACACTGGGGATTGCGTTGGGCGACTTGAATGGCGATGACCGACTCGACTTGGTTCAAACCCAGGGTGAGATTGCCTTCGACGAGCGAGTGTATCTTGCAACGGACAACCTGGCTCCGGATACAGCGGCACCACAGGTAGGCGCAGCGCGCATCGACGGCGACACACTGTTGGTCCGAGTTCACGACAACAGAAGCCCACTTCGTTCCCACGACATGCCACGTGTCGTCGCAAAATGGGGAGACGACACCGTTGAGCTCGCCTGGTATGGCGAATCCCTCTGGCGTGGCACCGCGCTGGGTAGGTTGGAAGACGCCGAAGTCTGCGGCACCGACCGCGCAGGCAACGAAGGCTGCGCACTCTTGGCTGAGGCTAATGGGACGAAGTCTGACGAAGTCGACGACGACTCAGCGGCTGCGTCAAATGACTCAGCAGGATGCGCAACGGTGCCTGGGTCGGCACCGGTTCCCGCATGGTTGATATTGTTGGGTTTCGTCGCCTTGCGGCGACGACGTTAGGTAAGCCGCAGCGGCATCGGCGCCATATTATTGGCTGACAGACCGAAGCCGTTCGGAAGCTCCAACCCGGCCAAGCGACCAATCTCGGCGAGCAAGTCGGCGGTATGCCAAATGCTCAGGCCGTCACCGTAGTTCAAACCGCTCTCGACCATGTCGCCGACGCGGGTTTCCCCACCAATGAACACACCATTACGGTTACGTGGATCAACAAGCGGCGCGTTGATCCAACGTCCTGTCTGCATGTGATTGCTGCCTCCGATTAGGATATGCAGCTTGTTACGCGTGTCGTGGTTTCCAGTGCCAACTTCGCCGGTCAACATGATGACCGTGTTGCTCAGCAGTGAATTGCCATCGATGTCTTCCACGGTTTCCAAGATATTGGCGAACTCGACCATCTTCTCGATGTACCACTCAACCCAGCCGTCATAGACGGTACGTGCGCGTTCAGGGTCTTCGTGTGCCGATCCATGGTGCGCCACGTTGTGGTGGAAGTCAGATCCCCAGGGGTTACCCGTCTGGAGATTACCCGCAGCATCGCGCCACTGGTAATCTTCCGTTCCTTCACCAAAACCAAGGACCGCCACACGGTGCGTGTCCGCTTGGAAAACCAACCGAACCATGTCGAAGTAATAGTCGACCATGGCTTCAAACGCCGGACTCGGCGTCGGACGGTCAGGAATCTGGTCTTCCGTCAACGTGACAGACGCACGTCTTTGCAGACGTTCACCCAAATCCGTGAACGCTTGAACATATTGTTCAAGCTTCGAGCGCTCCGTCCCGCCGATCTCAGCGAGCATGCGGTCCGTATCCCGTCGCATGAAGTCAAAGAACTGCTGACGAATGGCATTGCGACCAGGTTGTGGTGGCGCGGATGCGTCACGAATCGGGCCGATAATGGCGTCGTATGCAGCCTCTGGCTCCCAGAACGAGTCCAAGACGTTCGCATTATTGTCGAAACAAATCGGGTTAGACCGACGTCCCCACGAGCGGTAGTTCGCGCTCACGCGCAGGACCTGGCTGTTGTGATGCTGCGCAATCACATGGTCAAGCGATGGGCCGACAGGCTCTGGGAAGTGAACTCCGAGCTGATCGGACCCGTGCTCTTCCCAGCACGTTGCTCCCGTGAAGATGTCTGAGTACGAGACATCGTGAGCGTTACCCCACAACGTACCTCGCACACCGTCCACGAAGGTGCAGTGCTGTTTGATCGCGTCCAATCCCGTCAGCGGTGCCGGGATGGTGAAGTTTGTCTCGGTGCCGGTAAAGGCACGTCCAAGGGCAAGGTCGCGTCCCCAACCATGCGTCAGAGGCACTAACATGACGCGAAGCGGAGCCTGAGTCTCTTGTCCGAGCGCAACCCGAGAGCTTAGTAGCGAAGCGGCGAGCCCTGTGGAGGCCACGCCTTTGATGAACGTTCGTCTATCAATTCCACGTTTCACTTACTGCTCCTGTGGCTTGCGTGCGGTGAAGCTTGGGGTCGTCACAATCGCCTCAACGAGTGCGGATACGTCCCCTCCACTTTCCTGGAAAGTTGTGTAGAGCGCTTCACGCTCGGCGAGGTGCGGCTCGTTGCCAATCACGTATGTGAAGAATGTGTCACTCAGGCAGCTCTGAAGTGCTTCTGAATTTGTGAGGGCATCGATGTACCCAATGCTATCTGCGTACGTCAGCGTCTCGGGCCCCAACAGCAACTCGCCGCTAGCATCGATCTGAACGCTACCTTTCTCGACCGTGCGATAGCGGCCAGCGGAATCGTAGTTCTCAAAGCCGAATCCTGCAGGGTCGATGACCCGGTGGCATCCCACGCACGAGGCTTGCGAGCTGTGACGAACCGTCAGCACTTCGCGGGAGGTCGCGGTCGCATCATCAAAACCTTCTGGGACGTCGTCTGTGCCGTCGATGTTTGCGGGTGGTGTTCCGAGCTCGATGCACAAAAGCTGCTCGAGCGTGAACACACCGCGTTTCACGATGCCACTGTCCCCTTCCCCAGCATGAACGCTGAGGAAACCGGGATGCGACAAAATGCCGAGTCGTTGCGTTGGGTCCATCGACACGACTTCGTAGTCTCCCGATGAGACCGGGACATCAAAGAACGACGCGCCGTTCTGGTCGATGTGGAAGTTGGTTGAGCGGAATGGGTCGAGCAGCGTCGCCTCGGGAGCCGAGAATGCTGCCTTCAAATCGCGGCGCGCGCCTTCCACAAGAGATTGGCGTGCTTCCGGCGTCAACCCCAGCTCCCCAATTTTGGTCTTCGAGAACAGGGCTTCAAACTTCAGATAATCGATGAAGAACTCCGCCATCGCGTCAGCGAATCTGGGGTCCTCTTGCATGCGACGAACCTGCTCAATCCGAACTTCAGGGTCGTCCAGCTGTCCATCTACAGCCAGTTGGTAGAGCGTCTCGTCCGGTGGCGCATTCCAAATGGTGTACGACATCGCCGACGCGATTTCGAACTGTCCCATGGAGAGGATACCGTCGTCATCGACGCCAACTTCTCGACGGAACATCGTGTTTGGCGAACCGATCAGCGCCATGACGATAAACTCGGCCTGTTCAGCTCGGGTTGCTACCGGCGCCATCTGTGCGCGTGCACCAAGCAAGTCCTGCCTTTCCACATCTGTAACTGGACGACGCCAGAGCTTATGACCGACATCATCGATCATTGCGCCCCAACAAACGTCATCAGCCGCCGCCACGCATTGCTGAACGACCGGAGTGCCTTCAACTGCGGCTTGCGCCAACGCCTGGATCGCGTTGTAGAGGCTGTCCACATTCACGTCGTTGACACGAAGCGAATCGGGATTGTTGTTTAGACCGATGATGGGGATATCGTCGCCAAACTCAGGAAGATCATCCTGGGTGAAGACGTCTCCAAGCGCGTACCGCACCGTGTTCTCGAACTGAATCGGGGTTAAGCGTCGCAGATGCGGCGCGGTAAGTTCTACAGGTACACCCTCGGGGAGGTTGTTTCCGGTAAAACGGTTGTTCTCGCTTCGATTGTTGGCAGTCCCGGGTGACCAGCCAGGGTCATCGCTGAAAACAGCGACCTCACCCTGACAACCCAAAGATAGGCCGACAAACGTAAGCACCGCGAGGTACCCGTAGGTCTTCTTCATAGCACGCCTTCCAAGCTGAGCATGTGGAGCAAAATAGAATATAATTCCTCTGGGGTTAGCTTACCGGACTGAAGCGACTACGACAAACTCAGGACACATTTAGCAAAGTAACGAAGTTGATCGCCGTCCGGCGTTCACGCTAGAACGCCGCAGATTTTGCGGAGAATCACGATGGGAAAGGCCAAAAAGTATCCAGTCACTTCAGCGATCAGAGCCCTGCGAGCAGCTCAAGTTGACTACATCCCGCACGAATACCGATACGTCGAAAAGGGAGGCACCGCGGCCTCTTCCGAGGCTTTGGGGGTCGACGAAAACATCGTGATCAAGACGTTGATACTGGCGGACCAAGATGGTGCACTGTTGTGCGTGCTCATGCACGGTGACCAGGAGGTCGCCACCGGCACGCTCGCCAAGAAGATTGGCGCCAAAAGTGTCTCGTTCTGTGATCCCAAAACCGCACCGAAACACAGCGGGTATCAAGTTGGCGGGACCTCCCCGTTCGGACTCAAGTCAGACATGCCCATCTACGCGCCGGACACGGTGAGGGATCTGGAGACAATTTACATAAATGGAGGCAAGCGTGGCTTCTTGGTCGAGCTGGCTTCCGATGCGCTCGAAAGCGCCCTCACTGTCACTTTTTTGGGCGGTATTCACCAGCCATAGTCCACGCTTCGCAGACATAACCTTACACTGATTAACAACAGAACTGTGTTAACGCGCAATTTTTCGCAGGACTACGTTTAAAGGCGTAGACAAGATATGACAAACCAAGCGTAGCAGGCGCCGACTTGAACATTGTTAACAGTCTCATGTACTATTCCAGTGCAGCAATTGATCACCATTGGAGCAGGGATGCCCGTGGAAGGCGAGAAGTATGGGGCTGCCTTTAAAGCACGAGTTGTGCTGGAAGCGTTGAAGGCTAAGGAAACGGATTCCTCGATCGCTAAGGCCTATGGCGTCCATCCCGTGACGCTATCGCGTTGGAAACAACAGCTACAAAGAGATGCCTCCACAATCTTCGGCGAATCGGACGCAATCCTGTCATTGCGAGAAGAGCTGAAGTCCGCACGGTCCCTAGCGAAGTCGAACCAACGGCTCGTCGAGTCCTATCAAAAGGTCTGTCAGGCGTTGGATATCGAAACCAAGATCCAACTCGCCCGAGAGTTGAAGGAAGAACTTGGTCTCAATCGCGTTCTAGCGATGCTCGATCTCGCGAAATCTACGTATTACTACCACGCAGATTCGGATTCGGAGGCAGAGTCCGAAGAAGAGTAGTCACGGTCTAATCCACTTCCAAGTGGTAGATCTCGCGGATGCCGGCGAGCTTTTCCTCGAATGGAATCTCCAGGTCGATCAATCGCCCGTTATGCAGGTCGTAGACCCAACCATGCACGGTTGGATACCCTGTCTTCAGGTACATCTTTTGGACCCAGCTCGTCTTGATGACGTTGATGCACTGTTCCTGAACATTTAACTCAATCAGTCGCCTGTATCGGGCTTCATCATCCGTGATCGCGTTGAGCTCCGCTGCGTGCAGACGGTACACGTCACGCACCTCTCGTAGCCAACCATTGAGCTGTCCAAGGTCCTGCGATTGCATCGCGGCAGCGACACCCCCGCAACCATAATGACCACAAACCACCACGTGTCGAACGCCTAGCTGCTCGACGGCGTATTGGATGACGGCCTGGGCATTCAGGTCGGTGTTCACGACGATGTTCGCAACGTTTCGATGAACGAACGCTTGGCCCGGCTTGAGACCCATCACTTCGCTCGCGGGGACCCGGCTGTCTGCACACCCAATGAACAGGAACTCGGGATCCTGCCCTTTTGCCAACTCCTCAAAGAAATTGGGGTCGTCTTTCAGGTGCTCCTCAGCCCATTTGCGATTGTTCTCAAAAACCTGCTTGTACAGTTCCATCAACCTTCCTTCGTCAAGCTACTGTCTGGTCGAGTGCGCGGCCTTCTGTACCCAATCGGCAAGTCAGCTAGCCACTTAAACACGCATTCCAACGCGGTTTACCGTCGATCCGCGATTGGCACAACCATTGCGATACGTCGGTGTGATGATGAAACAAGGTGTGAAGATGCGAATGAAATTTCTAGTTGTTCTCGTGGCTATTTCCAGCGCCATGGCGTGCGCCGAAACTACAGAAGACTCTCCATTCTCGGGCGAGCGGGTGACGACGACCGCTTCGGCGAGCGGCGGAAAATCGGATGCGTTCGACGACAAAGCATCGGTCTGGGAAGAAATCGCGCTGCGCTGTACGGCACCAGCCGACGACGAAGAAGTTGTCTACAATAACGACTTTGAATGGGGCTACTCTCACGAAGCCATGGGCATCCGATACGAGGAGATCTACCACTCCGGCAAACGTCTGCATGCTCGCGCGTATTACGACGAAACTCTGGGTTCGTTGGTGTTGCCTGGTACGGACAGTTGGGGCGGCGACGTGATGCTGCCCGAACGCCTGGTCGAGAACGTCACGCTCCATATTGAACATGCATTGGAGCGCGGCTACGCCGAGTTTGTCTTCTTCCCGGACATGGGTCATTCACACCTGTTTATTCCTGAACAACACTTCGAGGATGTGTACGCAGGGACGCCGGTGTCAGAGTTCTCTCGGCGCTATGAACGCATGTTCGACGACCCGCAGTTGATGGTGCTCTACACTGCGGAGCAACTACAGATGCTGGACGAGGACGATCAGGTCATCAACGACCGCCACATCATGTGGCGCTATCACACCCGAAACCCCGTTGGGGACAATAACTACGAACGACGCCTGGAGCTGCTGACGGACTACACCCAAAAGGCAAACACCGCGCGTGACATGGCGGAGATGAAGTACCAAGGCGCTGGATTCAACATCAGCGCCAGTGAAGACGGCTGCTTCCCATTCGAGAATCAGCACGGAGAAATTCAGTGGTACGACATAAGCTTGGAAGACCTTCCGTTTGACACCTCAGGTGGTGGTGGCGGCTTCGATTTCTAACACGCCCCCACACGGAGTTTCCCTTGTTCAATTGAGAGGTTGGGGTACTCTGACTGGGTGAAAGATATCTTCGCAAATGTAGTCGGGCTGTTGGTATTGTTCTCGATTTTGCCCCTCGGTTTCGGGGCTGAGAAGCCTCGCGATGTCGTTCCGTTTCTTGAAGCAGAAAATCCCTACACACGTGCGGGGGCACTTCACGAACTCGTAGAAACGAAGTTCCGCCCATCATCTAAAACCGCAGGCGTCCTAATCCAGCTCGCCGCAACAGGGCCAAAACAGGCAACCCAAAAATTTCGCGCTGACGCACTGAAACTCGCATCACGGTCGAAAAGCAAAGGCACCGAAACCGATTGTGTTGCATTGGCAGGGCTAATGGATCAGTTACAACCGCTCGAAGTTCAGCGGCCGGCTTGGGTCGCCAATGCCTCATTACGATGCCCAACCACACCATTATCTATCATCCAGATACACGGGTTCTCCCCAAAAATACGTGATGCCCAATACCAATCACTCGCAATCCAAGGGAAAGGCGTAGGAGCCGCGGCTCGGAAAGCCATTGCTAACGGTCGCGATGTTCACGATTGGACCATGGTCCTTTCCGCACTTCCAACACGTCAAGGAGGCTACTCCGTCTCTGAGTTGAAGGACGCTGTCGCAGCAAAGCGAGTGAACGAGACAAATGTTGTGTTCGCCCAAGCCGCAGTGGACAAGATTGGTCGCAAGGCATCTGGGGTGAAACACTACATCGCATTGATGGATCGAAAGCCAGTGGTTCAATATCTGGAGGTACTTGCGGAGCTCGGGCCCAAGGCATCGAAAGCCGCGCCGAAACTTTGCACGCTTCTAAATGGCCGCGATGATGACCCGGTTCTGCCTGTAATGGTGAAGATCGGGAAGGCGTCTGTCGATTGCCTGGGTAAGGAGTCCCAGAAAGGACGTTTGAGCCCGGTCTACGCTGAAGCGCTGGGGCAACTTGGAGGTGCCGGACATAAGGAGTTGAAGCGACGTTTTGATGAGGCTGACGCGTATTCTGCGCCAATCGCGTTGTGGGGCATCGGCGCTGCTGCAAGACCACCAGCATGGGCCATGGAAAGTGCGTTGGCGCACACAGACCACCCAGACAACCGGTATCGGACGGCCGCAATCCAAGTTTTGTCCAAGTTCAAACGAAACAAGAAGGCTCTCACACGACTGCGCGAACTCGCGGACGGTGATGATTGGGTTTCACAAAAAGCAGCGGAAGCGCTTGGTCAGGGTGGTCTTCAGGGTGATGTGTCGTCAGCATTGAAACTGGAACTCGCCAAGATTGGTGCAACTGGCAAGTCGAATCGGAAGACGCGAGAACTTCGAAAACTCTGCAATGATGAGGATGCGTCGATCCGAGCGTTGGCCATCGCCGCGTTGGCACGGACGTCCAAGAGCTCGTCGACGATCAAGCTGGTCACCCAGAAGCTCAAAGACGAAGACCCTGATGTGGCGTATCAAGCGGCTAAAGAGTTGGGGGGATTTGGCAAACGTGCAAAATCTGCTGTTCGGGCGTTGAATGAAGTCACAAACGATCCGTACTTCGGACACATCGCGCTTCTATCCCTGGCGAAGATTCGGGGACCATCTAGGGCGCTCGCCGAGAAAATTCGTCGTGCACAGCGTACCCGACTCACCCCGTTCAATATGGGTACGCTCGACCATGCGCTCTATCTGGCGGCCCCACAAGAACGCGACCAAGTCCTCGAGTCTCTACGTAGTCAGGCGCTTCCGGCGCACGTGAATGTACTGTGGACGATGTTGGAGATTGGCACCCTGGAAGACCGACTCATGGCTGGGGCAATGCTTCAGAGTGGCTACAACTACATCGCTAAGAAATATTAGGGCCGCCACTCGACCGTCAGACCAGCCATTGGCCCTCCGTATTCGTTTTCAGTGCGACACTGACCTTCATTGAAGTCACAGTCCTTGTAGACGGGATTCGACATGAACCCACCGCCCAATGTGGGCGTCAGGAACACGCTCCCGCTCGATCCGTTTCCAGCGATCAGTGCACGAACTCCAATTTCGCCAAAAGCATGTCCCGGCAGACCACCGCCACCACGCATGATCAACCACGTGTCGGGTAGAAACGGGCTCATGGGAACCTGGAAGGAACCAGACATGCCGCCAAACTCAAACCCGTCTTTTTGGATAACGAAGTTCGTGGTCGCCGTCAGGTTCATACCATCGCGGGTGCCCAATCGAACGTGCTGAGCCGCCGAAAAACCAAAGCGCATCGTATCGGGGACCTCTTGCCCAACCTGTACTTCGTATGGCGTCTCTTCCTCGTAACGTGCCGCACCAATCCCCAACCCGATCTGAAAGACGTTTTCGTCGTAGGAGAGGATTGCGTGTCCGGCAAAACCTACCGCATTCCCTTCATCCGCGAGCGCGAAACCGACGGGGGAAAGGACCAAATCTAGGGACATGGGGAAGTCAAAACGGTAGGTGTACGACGCGTCCATGATTGCCCCACCCCCAATCGTGCCGAGCGCGAGGAACGGGCGGACCGTCAGCGAAACTTCATGCGAAGCCGAGGGATGTGGAGGGGCTAGGTAGTTCGGTTTGAACTCCTCAGTCGCGCGCCGCACTTGAGTTTCCGGTGGCAGGTCGACATTCAAACTAATCTCGACAACGGCACGACCCTTGGTCACAGATCGAATCAACCCCAGCGCGACCGTATCCTCGCGACGAACACTCTCCCCTTCGAAGACAATGGTGCCCTCGGTAAAGAACTCGACCGTGTCACCCTTGAAGAAACCATCTTGTTTACCCAGATCGATGACGACATTTCGTCCATCAACAGTCAGAACTCGGCCGAGCTTGGGAGGTGGAACTTTCGTTACTGCGGGCGGTTGCTTGGTCGGCGCAACTTTGACCGGTTGGGGTTTGGGCTCAGCCTTGGGGGCTTCGGCCTTCTCAGTGGGTTCGACCGGCGGAATCTCCGCGAACGTGAGTGGACGAGAGCCTCCGCCATCGATGTCGACCCACACTTCTTCGCCCACCATGTATACTTGTTTGAGTTTGCCTTCATACCCGCGAACTTCGAGTGGACGCGGACGCGTCGCGACAGACGTGTCGATAATCAAGAGGCCTGGCTTGTCGTCACACTCCGCCACCAGACGCGTCGCCGTTGCTTTTAACGTCTTCTTTGGAACGCACGGCATCGGAGCGGGCTCCTGCGGCTCGCCGTTCACGATTGGCGTGACGGCGTTCTTCGGCCCAGGAACATAACTGACATTGGCGGGTTCAGCTGCATTGGCCCCGTATGCAAACGAGAGCAACCAACAAACGACTGCCACAGATATGATTTTGGGGAGCTTCATTTCTCTTCCTTGTGAAACAGATTCAGATTCGCATTTCGTAGTTCACGTTTCACAAGTGCGAGAAGCATACCAATAGTGACCCATTGGTATTTTTTACCACCCAAACTCAATTATAACAGCGACTTGCGAGTTCCTATGAGGAAATCCAACGCACAACTCCCCCTCCAAAGGGTGGACAATTTCTTGTCCAATCTTGGTTGAGAAATGCCCCTATTCCGACCGCTGGGTCGGAGGCTATTTGCGTTGCAGCACTTCCTCGGTCGAGATGCTCATACAGACTCGAGCTTGAGTTGCACGCTCAGTATCCGTCTGGACGAACTGCAGCACACACTCTTGGCCAACCAAGCAGTCGGTGTCGGCACAGCAGCTGCTGATGCAGATGCTCAGGTCGTCGTCGCAGAAGTTGCTTTCACATTGCGAGTTGGTCGTGCAGGCAGCGCCCGGTGGGCGAACCTGCGTTGGCGTATTGACGTCCTTCACACACTGTCCCGCCGTCTCGACGATCCGCCATCCACAGCTGCCGTTGAAGCAGTAACCACCCTCGCCTGCGCACTGTGCATTGGTTGTACACGTCGAGGCCCCTGGTGGTGTGTATACCACGTTGGCTTCGGCGCTTTCACCGGACAACGAGCAGGTGTAGCCAGACGGGCAATCGGCGTCTTTGCAGCAGCCTTCCGTGCAGTACCGTGTCGAATCATTCGGGTCGGTCAGACAAAGCCCGCGGTCGCAGTTAGAGTCTGCAGTACAAGTTGCGCCCACCGCCGTGCTGCCAAGGAACGGCCCACCGCTTGGCCAACATCGACCGTCGAGATTGCTAGAGGTGCGTGCCATTCGGCAGACGGCATTCGTTCCACAGCGCTCGTCATGCGTACACAAGTCGTAGCAAATCTTGTTGTTACAACCCGGGCCGTTGCAGGGCTTGTCGCATTGCAGGCTTCGACAATCGCTGTCTCCACTGCAGTATTCGCCACCGCCCAACACACCCGGCGTCGTGCTGTTGACCTGACAGCCATGCACGTTGGCAGAATACAAGAGGTCCAGCGCACAGGTCTGGTTCGCTTGACAGCCGTCCCCGATTGGACCGGTTTCTGATGAGTTGCAGAACGACGTGCAGCGGTAGTTACCGGTGCAGTTTCGACCGTTTAGCAAACAAGCACAAATCATCTCATCGCCACAGATATCCGGGTCGTTGTCGAAGTTTCCGTCGCCGTCTTGGTTGCAGGACTCCGAAACACCGCAGTTCGGGCGAGTGTAGGTGTTGCAGTCGTTGTCCTTGCCGTCGCAGAACTCAGGTGCACCAGGGTAGACCGTGCTGTCATTGGGTTGGCAATCGCCGTCACACTCGGACACACCGTCGCCGTCCGTGTCCAGCATCTGGCAGTTTCCGCAACCTTCGTCGATGTATCCATTGCAGTTGTCGTCAAGTCCGTTGCCGTTTCCTGAGACGCCGCAATTCTCGTTCGCGCCTGGGTTGATCAAAGGATTGGTGTCGTCGCAGTCGAAGGCACCTGGGTCCGTCGAACACACCGAGAACAGGTCGCCATCGACATCGAAATCTTCATCTATCAGGCCATCGCAGTCGTCGTCGACACCGTTGCAGCGCTCCATGGCGCCTGGGTAGACAGCACCGTTGGTGTCGTCGCAGTCGTCGCACTCGTTCGAGCCGTCGACATCTTGGTCCACCATTGGGTCGCAACAAACTGGGTCCGGCGAAACGTCGCAGCTGTTTGTCATCTCGTTACAAGATGCAATCTCGCAAACGCCAGCTGAAGAAGAACAGTTATACGGCGCACCGCTGATACATGAGCCCGCCAGACAGACATCGCCGTCTGTGCAGAACAACTGATCGTCACACGACGAACCATTCGGTTTTGGTGATTGTTCACAAGAATCCGACGATTCATTGCAAACGCCAAGATTGCACTCGTCTCCAACCCCATCGCAGTCGCGGGCCATCCCGCTACAGGTCCCTGCGGTGCAGACGTCATTAACTGTACAGAACTGCATGTCAGAACAGCCGGTTCCGTCGGGCAGCGGGTCGGAGGTGCAGGCGTCAGCGGCCTCGTCACAGACACCCTGGTTGCAGTTGTCCGCTGCGCCGTTGCACGACCGCGGCGGTCCAGAGCAAGTGCCCGCAATACACGAATCATTTGGCGTACACCACTGCCCGTCGTCACAGGACGTTCCGTCGGCTTTCGGTACGGTGCTGCATTGGTCCGTTATCTCGTTACAGGTGCCGACCGTGCATTCGCCACCTGCGGCGGAGCAATCCCTCGCACTGCCAACGCAACTACCGGCGACACATGAATCCGACGTCGTACAGAATTGGCCGTCGTTGCACATCGTTCCGTTCGGACGCGCGACCGGCTGACACGCGTCGGCGCCCTCGTTGCAAACGCCAACATTGCAGCTGTCGTTCGCCGACGTGCAATCACGTGGCTGGGTGGCACAGGTGCCGGCCTGACAGACATCGTTGACCGTACAGAAATTGCCGTCTGGGCACGCCGTGCCATCCGACTTCGGTTGGCCCACGCAGGAATCGGCAGCTTCATTGCAGATACCCGTATTGCAGGCATCCGAAGCCGACGAACAGTCACGCGCCATACCACCACAAACACCCGTCGTGCAGCTGTCTGAAATGGTGCAAAACGCGCCGTCGTTGCAGACCGTCCCGTCGGCCTTTGGCGTCGTCAAACAACTATTAGCCACGTCGTCGCAGTATCCATCCGTGCAAGACGTTCCGGCGCACGTTCGGGCGGTACCGCCAGCGCAGGTTCCCGCGACGCAGAAGTCATTCAAGGTACAGAATTGGCCGTCGTCGCACGCCGAGCCATTGGGGACCGGGTCACCAGTGCACATGTCGAGGGTCTCGTCACAAACGCCGGTACGACAGCTTCCACCGGCCGCGCCACAAACTCGTGGTGGGCCAGCCACACAGCTGCCTGCCTGGCAAGCATCCCCGGCAGTGCAGTACAGGCCGTCATCACACGGCGTATCGTTCGGGCGGGCTTGCGCAACACAGCTGTCGGCGGTCTCGTCGCACGAGCCGACGTTGCATTGATTGGTCAACGACGAACAGTCACGGGTAGCGCCACCGCAAGTCCCTGCGCTGCAGACATCGTTAATCGTACAGTACGCGCCGTCGTCGCAGCCGGTTCCGTCGCTGACGGGTTGCTTGATGCACGCATCGGTTGCCTCGTCGCAGACACCCAGATTGCACTGGTCAGTTTCACCGCCGCAATCGCGTGCCTCACTCTCGCATACGCCTGCCTGACAAGTGCCTGCCACCGTGCAGAAATTGCCGTCGTCACAGGGCGTGCCGTTCTCGCGGAAGACCACACGGCACTGGCCGTCTTTGTCGTTACATTCCCCAATCGTGCAGACGTCATCTAAGTTCGAGCAGTCGATGGGCTCACCAGCTTCGCACTGGCCTTCCACACACATTTCGGAACCGTTGCACACCGATTCGTCGCGGCAGATTCGTTCTGGGTCTTCGTCCGTCTCGCCGTCACAGTCGTCATCCAATCCGTTACAGACTTCGCCGGTAGGCTGCACGCCACCCTCGCAGACAGACCACACGCCATCGCGGCACGTTTGTACGCCTGGCGAACACTCGCCCATATCGATTCCGCATGGAGCAGTCGCGCCTTCTGGGCACTCAGGGCAGTCTTCGTCGACGTCGCCATCGCAGTCATTGTCGACGGCGTCGAAGCAGACATCTTCAGCGCCGGCACCAATATCCGGGTTGGTGTCGTCGCAGTCCCATCCACCTTCACAACGTAGATCGGGCGACAGGCCGTCGCCGTCCTCATCCACGCACTCAACCTGGTTGTTGGTGCTTCGATTATTGGTGTTCGTGTTGTTTGAACGTTGAGAAACGGTGTCGTCGCTACAGGCCGCCAGCCAAGTGCAGACAGAGACAACCCACAACAATTTTTGGAATTTCATTTAAACATCTCCGGTGGCAACCCCTATCTTTCGCATAGGAGTGCCACCGGATTCAATGAACACGCGGCGATTAGCGTATTCCGCTAGTATCCAGTGCCACCGAAAAGCGGTTCTTCGGCCGGAAGACCGAGCGCGGCGTCTGGCTGATTTGAGTAGTAGTCCGGCAGCGGCAACACCTCAGACTTCAACGCCGAGACGGCAAGCGTAGCGCCAATATTTTCGAGTTCGGAGCGTTTCGTGTCGTCGAGCAACGTCTGGCTTGGCTTGCCTTCACGGGCCGAGGCATGGTGAATCAAGAGGTTCAAACCACCGTGCAATCCCTTGAACAGACCCTCAAGGCTGTACTGCCAGCTGAAGCGTGCGAAGTCAGTTGACGTGAACTCCTCACCTGTCTTCTCAAGCGAGCGTCGCTCATTGAAGTCAAGACCTGCAGCTTCCGCCATGTCATGCAAAGCCACAATAATGTTGGCGACTTCGTCGAGTTTGCGGCTTCCCAACAACCCCGCCGCGCGGCGTGAATTTGAAGGCATCGCTGGGCCAGTGTTCATCGACGAATAGTGTCCCATTGGACCAATTGCTCGTGCGAGGTCGTCAAACAGACCGTTCAAATCTGATTTTGCAGCCTCGATGATGTCGAACTTTGCGTCGTGAATTCGCTCGTACGCATCTGTCTCTTCGTGGGCTTTCATATGGCGTTCAGGAATCCATCCGACGGTTCCCTCGTCGAACTGAACCTTCACGAAACTCTCCCCATAGTAGTCAGTTGCGGAGCTCTTCTGTGCTTTGTGGAGTTCGAGCACATTGCCGCGTCCCCCCTCCGAGAAAAAGCTGAAGTGTACGCGTTTGCCCTTCTTGATCTTGCCCGGAACGACCGGCGCAGCTTTGAATTTCGTTACCGACGCCTCTTGTTCAGCGTAGGACACGTATGGGTGATTCGAGAAACAACGTGGCCAGTAGTGAACCAATCCGTTCTCCATCGCCTGACGCAAGTATTCTGCAATTGAAGTGGCCGGCTCAACACCTTCAGCGCCCTCCCCAGCTGACGCAAAGACGACGCGAACGTTCTTCTTGTTCTTGGTTTCGCGAACCAGCCAAGTCGTCCCCTCTGGGGTGATTTCGTCCAACAGAAGCGCCTTGTACTCGTCACCGAATCCCATCCAGTGTTCTTTTTCGCCCTGGAACGACGCCCACCGGTTTTCCGGGATGCGAAGCGTGCCGCCGATACCAGGCTCGATGAACTCCCATTCGATATGAATACCGTTGGCTTCAGCGTACAGCTCGCCGAGCTCCTTATTGACGTTCTTCTTAATATACTCGACGTCAGACTTGGCCGACTTTCGACCGAACTTGGCGATAGTGACGCGAATATCCTTACGCTTTTTCAACGTGGCGACGAAGTCTCGCAGTTCCGCTACCACCTTCGTCATTTCGGTTTCGTTGGCCGCCTTTTCTTTTGCTGCCTTCGCGAGTTTTTCGTCCGCGCCAGCAAGCTCGGACGAACCTGCACCGCCTGATTGCAGAAGCTCGACCATCTCTAGTTCGGTCATCAGTTCGACACCGAGGCCCTGAGCTTTGGTCAGTTTCGAGCCCGCGTTGTCACCATGAATAAGGAGGTCGGTCTTCGAAGAAACGCTGCCAGAAACTGTAGCACCAGCCTCGGTCAGCACCTTCTTCGCCTCGGCCCGCTTCATCGTCACGAACGTCCCCGTCAATACAATCGTCTTGCCAGCAAAGGCCGAGACTGGAGTGTCTGCAGACGCCGGTTCGGGCGTGGCTTCATCCGCAACCTCCACATCGGCGAGCAACGCCGACAGGGTCGCTTCGTCGTGAACCGGAATGCCGAGTGAGTTGGCTTTCGCAAGCTTCGAACCGGCCTTTTCGCCAGCGAAGAGCATATCGGTCTTCGACGACACACTGCCGGAAACGTTGGCCCCAATTGCGGTCAACGCTGCTTCAGCTTCCTTGCGCTTGAATTCGGTGAACGTGCCGGTGAGTACGACTTTCTTTCCAATGACATCTGCCTTTTTCATGTGATTCCCTCGCTTGTTTGGTTAGCGAGTTGAAGGTACCGAACGCACCTAAGGAATCACCTGAAACACTCTGAAAGGCTGTGCAGATTACTCGAGAACCCAGACAGGCTGAGGGGTTGCGATACCTTTCAACGTCTGCGGAGGTCGTTCGGCCAATCCATCAAGGTGAGTAGCAACTCGGGGTGAGAAGACCGCTGACGCGTGAAGCGGTTTGCAGAGGGACTCCAGACGACTCGTCAGATTTACGGCCGGACCCATAACCGTAAAGTCGAGTCGATCCGCCGTCCCAATATTGCCCCTGACAACCTCACCAATATGGCCTCCAAAACCTACCGAGAGTGGCAACCCCTTTTCGGCGGCCAACGCGTCCACCCGCCGGATTGAGTTGTCAGCGGTTTCGAACAGCGACCTGGCGGTGCTGGCATCATCGTCGTCGTGCGCAAACGTGATGAGCATCGCATCACCAATGAACTTCAGAATCTCTCCGCCCCGGCTGGAAGCTTCTTCACCGACGATCTGAAATACCTCGTTCACGACCTGCACGACATCATCGGGTCCAAGTCGCTCGGTTAATGCAGTGAACCCTCGCATGTCACAGAACAAAATCCCGGAGTTTTCATGTTGAGTGCTACCGCGCTTGATGTCTCCCGCGAGGACACGAGGCCCTGAATCGCGCCCCACATACACTCGCGCCAGACGCTGTGCTTGAGATGTGCGGTACACGCCATATGTCGCCATGCCAAAGATAGGCATGAGTTCGAGTACGCGCTCAATGGCACCATCCGAAAACGGCTCAAGACTCGAAACACTCAGCGGTTGCGCCTCGCCGGTGGGCATCGGAATCCCGAATGCGAAATAGTCCTTGTAGCCCCGTTCCTGCAGCTGTTTCATGAACGGATAGCCTGCATCTGTCTCGTGCAACGGGACATGCAGATGTGATTCTCCGCGGAAAAAAATCCCCTCGAAGGTCGTCCCAACTACGCCATGTTGAGGCAGATTATCGAGCTGTTCATGCGTGTGAAGTTCGGAACCCTCGTACTCCCCGTCGTGGCTCCACGTTAGAAGCACCAAGCCAAAAGTCGGATGACGAAACCCCGTGTCGCGCGAAAATGGAATCTGTATGCGGTCTGCTTGGACGTCGATCAATGACAGACACTCACGCAGGCCTTCGCATAGAGGCGCGAATCGTTGTCTCGCCGCAGCTTCACCCATGGCACGATTCAGAACTTCGGCAACCTTTCGGTGAGGAATCATTCAGGTTTTCCTTGGATGGATTTACGGATCATAGGCAAAATGCTTCACACCGTCAGCGAACAATTGTGGAGAAGCTATGGACGAGCTGAAACTGTCGACCGAGATCGAAACCGTCGAACCTGAAGACATCTATCAGTGTTGGTTGGACGGTGAGTTACATGCCGAAATGACAGGTGCTCCCGCGACGGGATCTGCCGAACCAGACGCCGAATTCACGGCATGGGGCGGCTATATTTCCGGCAAGAATGTCGAGCTCGAGGCGCCTTCTCGCATCCTGCAATCCTGGCGCACTTCCGAGTTTCCCGACGACGCAAAAGATTCCGTCTTGGAGGTCACCCTCACATCCAACGGCGACGGGGGAACGATCGTCACACTACACCACTGGGACATTCCCGACGGTGATGGGCCGAAGTACACCACGGGCTGGGAGGAGCACTATTTCAATCCCATGCGTGAGTACTTTGGCGATGAGTATTACATCGAAGACGGCTTGGAGTGATCGATGAAGGTATCCGAAATCTCTTTGGATGACCTTTGGTCGTCAGTTGAGCCGGCAGACGAGACTTTCGACCCCGCAGAGATTCAGGAACGGCCCGAACCCGTTCGTCGCTATCTCGAACATGCGATCGAACCTGGAACTCCCAAATACCGGGCAGTCAAACTCCAAATGACCGGCGAGATAAAGCTCGGCGAATGGCGCCCATTTGAAGCGCAACAGGTATTGTATTGGGACATCGGTTTGATCTGGAAAGGCACCGCCAAGCTCGGTTTCGTCCCCGTCGCGGGCTCCGACCGATTCCTTTACGGGCAGGGAGAGCTTGACTGGCGCATCTTGGGCATCATCCCTGTAGCCCAAGGCGATGGCGTGGATATAAGCCGTTCAGCGGCAGGAAGGCTGGAAACAGAGAGCATCTTCGTCCCGCCGGTTCTGCTCAATCACAACATCGATTGGCATGTTGAAGGGCCGAACTCGTTTGGCGGGCATCTAGAAGTTCCCGGACATCGGGCAGACGTCCACTATGGCATCGATGGTGATGGCGGTCTCACATCTGTGCATCTGAAACGCTGGGGTAATCCAGACGGCGACTTCCATGAGCTAGATTTTGGAGGGTACTTGAGCGAGATGAAACGCTTTCAGGGCGTATCTATCCCCACCAAAGTTCGAGCAGGTTGGGGTTTTGGCTCAGATTCGTTCGAGACTGACGGAGAGTTCTTTCGAATGAACATCTCACACGCTGAGTTCTTATAGTTACTCGATCTCGAGTGAGACGCGCTCAACCCTTGCTTCCGCATCTTTGCTGAGTGGGTCTTCCTTCACTAGTTCCGCGGGAATCTCTGGCGTCGTGAACGCATAGTTGCTGGCGAAAACGACCCCTGGCAGCGCAAAGAAGGCAACCAAAATATAGCCTGCTGCCCATCCGCGGTTGATCGCCACCTTGTCACCAAGCCACTCAGCCGAGCGAACCGGCAGTGACCAAAGCCATGGGACCACGCCGAAGAGAATCACGCCCAAAACGTTGTACATCAAGTGGGCGAGCGCAATCTGGAGCGCTAGGACACCGGTGGGTCCCGAAATCGCGGTCGCAGCCAAAAGCGCCGTGATACATGTGCCGATGTTTGCGCCCAGCGTGAAGGGATACACCTGCTTAGTCGTCAAAAGACCTGCGCCTGCGAGTGGAACCACCAGACTGGTCGTCGTCGACGAAGACTGAACCAGCACCGTGACGACCGTCCCGGACGCAATTCCAGTAATCGGCCCACGGCCTACAGCCGTATCAATCATGTCCGCAGCACGGCCAGTCATCGCGCTTCGAAGGAGTTTTCCGAGGTAGATGACGGAAACCATGATGAGACCGATGCCGGCAGCAATCGCCAGAAGCGCGCCGACGGTCGAAGGAAACACTTCGAACTGCTTCACAATCCACTTGGAAACAGGCTTTGTCGTCATCGCGAAAACATTGATGTCGGCGACCGAGGCAGACGATGCGCTTGATGAAAACCATCCGGCCATCACACCAGAGATGCGCTCCAGAGGTTGGAAGAGGATCTCTAGCGGCAGGAAGATGAAAATGCAGTAGAGGTTGAAGAAATCGTGCACGGTTGCGGCCTTGAACGACTTCGAAAACGCCCCTTTCTCACGGAGATTGCCCAGGCTGACGATCGTATTTGTGATCGTCGTGCCCATGTTGGCGCCCATAATCATTGGAATCGCGATTGAAACGGGGACGCCACCTGCCACCAATCCCACGATAACCGATGTCACCGTGCTCGAAGATTGCACGAGTGCGGTGGCCAATGTACCGAGGATGACGCCATAGAGGGGATTACTTGCAAACTCGAAGATCTGCGCGGCGCCTTCGGAACCGCCAGAAATCCACTTGAAGCCGCCGCCGATGACACCCACTCCAATCAGGAGCACGTAGATCAGAAATGCGACGCCGAACCAAAGCAAAATCGGACGGGGTGCTTTTTCGCCCTGTGGCTCAGCTGCGGGAGTATTCGAGTTCATCAATCGCGCTCAATCGAGAAGGTAAAAATCTCTCATTGGCGCGGAGTATGATCTGCTTTAGTGGAGCACGAATGACAGTAAGTGCACGTTCATGTGACAAACGCTCAGCAGTCACATACCTTGGGTTGATAATCCACAACGTTTCCGCGCACATCCTGCTCAATGAAGCAACATTCTTCGATGTTGCCACGTAGCTGTTTTCGGCCGCGTTGGACCCTGGATTTCATCGCAGACAGCTCGATCCCCGATCGCTTCGCTGCCTCGCCCTGACTCAGGCCTTCGATATCGACAAGCGTCACCGCCTCCCGATATGGCTCTGGAAGCTGGTCGATGAATGGTCGAACGCAATACGCCAACTCAGCTTCGGCCGAATCGTCGATGCTTTCGATGTCAACAGATTCCGGCTCTTCGGACAACGTCTGAACGCGGCTGCGAGCTGACTTTCGGTAGTGGTCAGTTACAGCATTGCGGGCGACGCGAAACACCCAGCCAGCAACCCTGTCAGAGTCGTCGACCGAATCGGCCCCGACGTGCAGTTTCATCAGAATCTCCTGCAAGACGTCTTCCGCATCAGCCGGATTGGAAATACGACCGCGCACGAATGTGCGCAGTCCGGTCTGAAACTCATCGATGAGTTCTTGGCTATTCACGTGGACCTCACTTCGTCGCTTGAATCTTGGCAGATACAACCCATTCGTCCAAACGCAGCTCGGGCATCCACTCGCGAATGAATTCCTTAGATTTTGGTTCACGGTTCACGACGACCGTCGAGAATCCCGCTTTTTCAAGCATCGCGACCGTCTCGTCGATCGTTGCTGCTCCAGCGACACAGCCAACATACGCCTGAACGCTGGAAAGCAGGGTCGGCGAGATTGGTCGTTCTGCAAGGATATCCGAGATCGCCAAGCGTCCGCCTGGCCTCAAGACTCGGTATGCCTCATCGAAGACACGTTGTTTATCGGGCGCAAGATTCACGACGCAATTCGACATGATGCAATCGACGGTCGCATCCGCCACGGGCAGATTCTCGATTTCGCCCAGACGAAACTCCACGTTCGACATATCGGACTTTGCTGCGTTTACACGCGCTCTCTCGATCATTTCGGCCGTCATGTCGACACCAATCACCCGTCCCGTTGCACCGACCGATTTGGCAGCAAGGAACGCGTCAATTCCTGCGCCGCTTCCAAGGTCCAAGACCGTCTCGCCAGGCTGAAGGTCGGCAAACCCCGTGGGGTTGCCGCATCCCAGTCCAAGGTCGGCACCGTCTGGAATCGACGCAAGCGCTTCGTCTGAGTAGCCAATATTGATGGAGTTTTGCGGCTGTAATTCTGTCGTCCCATCTGGCGCGCAGCATGTTGGCGCGCAACAAGACCCCTTCTCTTGCTTCGCGACCGCACCATATTGCTCGCGTACTGCCTTTTTGATTTCTTCGTTGTTCAAGCTCATTTCATGCTCCTATTAGAGGGTTCATGGACACAGACGAACGCCCCGATGAACGGACGCAAGAAAGTTGAAGAATAACGAAAGTGACAATCCGCCTGGCCCGATAAAACGTGCATTTGCGCTGCTGTTCGCCGGCCTCTTCGTATGGTCTGCATATCTGCAATTGAACGACCCAGACCCCGTCTTGTGGGTGCTCGTTTATGGCATTGCCGCCGCCTTGTGCTTTGCCTGCGTATTGAAACGAGACCTCGCGACCGCAATGCGCGTGTTCGCAGCATTCGCGCTGTTGGGCGCCGCCATCTCAGCTTTCGAGGTTTGGTTTGGTGAACCTAGATTGATGTTCCCAGACAATGAAATGACTGGCTGGGTGATTGTCGACACCGAGGAAGGCCGCGAAATGGGTGGCCTAGCCATCATCGCGATTGTTTTGGCACTTCTGTCAATCAATCGACCAAAATCTTGCATTCCCCACGATTCGTTGGAGTCTACAGGCGGTTCAAGCACGAGGACGCAATGAACAGATTTCTCATTTCGACCATTTTAGCATTCGTACTCGCAGCACCTGCGAGCGCCGCGGCGCAAATTACGACCGACCGACCGACTGCGGGTGCATCGAGCACAACCGTCGGGGCCAAGACGCTTCAGGTCGAGACGGGCTTCGACACAACCGAATTCGAAGTGCACACGATCCCAACCAAGATTCGATTTGGTGTCATCGAACCACTCGAGATTCACGTGGAGAGCGGAATTGTGGTCATCACCGAGGCAGACACCTTCGTTTCTGATCTCGACGTTGGCGGCAAATACCACATTACGGACACGGGTTCCCTGTCGATTGGGGTTTTAGCCGCCATCACGATTCCAGTTGAGGGCGACCTCGTCGGCTCGAAGGTCGTCGCGTTGTTTGACGCCCCATTAGGTCCATTGAGTCTCAATATGAACCTCGGCGTAGCGATACCCCTTAATGAGCGCGAGTTCGTGGACGACAGCATCTTTGGGTCTGCGGGTCTTGGAATCCCGGTCGTCGACAACCTCGGAGCCTTCGCGGAGGTGTTCACGACTGTGCCGCTGAGTGATGCCGACCCATCGTTGGGTTTCAATGGCGGAGTGACCTACCTGGTACAGCCCAACATGCAGATCGACGCCTATTTCCGAGTCGCAAATGTGACCGAATCGAGCGTTTTCGGCGCGGGCATTGGCTTCGCGACCAAATTCTAGGTCACTTCAAGCTATTGGCCTTGATCAGCAGAAACACACCCGACAACGATGGGACGATGCTCGCCAGAAGTCCGTACCAAAGCGGAATCTGAGCGATGCGTTCGCCTTCAGCACGTAGTGCCTCGGCATCCGCTGAACCCGCGGTGGCGAGCGCTGCTTCCAGCGCGGTCTGACCAACCATCATTCCTGTGACACCTAGCCCCACGGACAGCGCGTCCAACGACAGCAACGCAACCGCCATCACGATGACCACGCTACGTTGGTCCCCGATTGCTTTCGCTCCATAGAACACGCCGAATGCGCTCAGTGGGTGGGAAATCAGGGCCAGTGCGGTGATGGCGTACATCCAGTAACCGCCTTCCATGAACATGTTCACGATCGAGTCCATTTGCGCCTCCAGTTGCGTTGTAAGTCTAGGACATCCAGGTCTCGCTTTTGTTCCACGAAGGAGTATGTGCACCCCACTCTCGGAAGGTGGTTTGTCCACGTCTTGGCGACTTGTTTGCGCGCACACCGCAGTTTCACGTGGGTGGCGACTTGGCAGCATCCTTGCACTTCAACGGTCTCCATACTGAACGGAGACCCACATGAAGACCACCAAGACTATTGCGATACTATTCCTGTTGATGGGTTGCGGAGACTCAGACGGTTCGACACTTGAGGTGACCAGTCAATCCGTCAGACAAGGCAAGTATGGCAGTGAACCAACGCCACCAACGCCGCCACCAGACTCAAACCAATACCCGTACAACCTCAAGATAAAGGAACCCGTGACTGCGTCTGACCCCGAATCAGGACAGAGCGTTACTCGGTACCCTGAAGAAGACCCGGAGCCAGTCGTCGTTCCCCATCAACCACTCCCTACCACCACCCCAAGCAAGCCCGCCGCTCCCACGGACACGACCGTGTATCCCCGCTGGGTGCTGCGTGACAGGCATGGGCAGCCAGTTCGCGCCATGGTGCAACCGATCTACGCCAACGCAGACGACGGTCAATTGATGGGACAAACGCCCATCTGCTTCGAGGTGGAGGCGCTGGGGCCCGACACCTGGAAAGGCCGGTATAGGCTGGACACGGGTGCGATGGATGAATCCTGCTACACCCAGTTTGAGTTGAAGTATTATGGCGACTATGGCTGTGACGACCCCGTAACCAAAGATCCAGAAATCGTTGGGTACCACAATGGAGTACCTAAGTACGGTGGCCGACGTTTGGCAAACGGTTCCGATGTGTATCACGAGACTCACTTGAAACTCTGCCGAACCGAGCCATCTGCCGTATCACAGGAGTCGCCGTTCTATGCGCTCACCCCAGTGCCACTGGAGCATATGAACGCATTCGTGAAATCCGCGCCGTACTCCCTGCAGGTTGAGTACGACTAAGGAGCACCATCAAGAATCGTGACCAAGATGGTCGTCCCAGCGCCGTTGGATCCGTCGTCACCTTCCACATAGACAGAGGCAAAGTCTGTGGGTTCAGCATCGGCGGCGGCTGTAATGGTGACCGTCACTTCTATCACGCCGTCTACTTCAGCCTTGTCAGGCGACACGGTGGCGGTGAGCCCGTCACCATTTCTGACGGTAGCCGTAAATGAGTATTCGCCGGAATGCGAGCCTTCGGCTTCAAACTCAAGCACGACTTCTTGGGATGCGCCTGGAGCCAATTGAATATCGGGATTATCGCCCAAGAAAGATGTGGACCCTGCACATCCCGTGAGAACGAATGCGATGAAAAGGGCGAGCAAGACGGAAATCGGCTTCATGGTGTCTCCCTGATGATTGTCAAAGCGCCTAGTACTGAAACGCTAACTGGTGACGAATATTCAGACAATGCGGATTCTGGTTCGGAGTTGGAAACAGAAGTAGTCCGTAGCCTCATAGTGTGTATGTTCAAAACACTGAGTCATGGAGGCTGATGTGAACGAAAGGTTGGGACAAATCCTATTGGATCATGGGTCGATCACAGAACGGCAGCTAGTTGAAGGACTTGAACTCGCTGAAAAGCACGAGCGCAAACTCGGTCATCAGCTACTACTCAATGGCATTGTCGGTGAGGAGGTCCTCTACCGTGCGTTGGCGGAACAAAGCGGGTTCAAAATGGGCTCGCCGGACAAGATTCTCGATATCTTGGACAAAGACCTCATCGACAAGGTTCCCCGACCATACCTGACCCATTCACAGTTTCTTCCCGTCAGAAAACGCGGACGAAATCTCCTGGTCGTATCGGCCGATCCGAACGCTCCGTTTGAAGACTTGGGGCAAGCCCTGGAAGCGTTGCACGTTGAGGTTCAGATCGTTACTCCAACGACACTGCGTCGCATTTGGTCCATCTTGGACCTCGCTCCCGGAGAGATGCCTCGGACCGTCGCACGAGACGACGATGACTTGTTGGACAAGTCGCAGGAGTCGAGACTTGTTGCGATGTTTGAGGCGATTCTGCTCGATGCAATCGACTCGCGCGCCAGCGATATCCACCTTGAAATCTATAATGGCGAACCACGGCTTCGCTACCGAATCGATGGTCACATGCACGATATCCCTCGATTCAGCCTTCAACAAAACGACCTAAGAGGGGTCGTCCAAGTCATCAAAATCTCGTCCGAGATGGACATCACAGAGAGACGTTTACCTCAGGGTGGACGTATCCGACGACGTGCAGGTGACCAGGTTTTCGATCTTCGTGTTCAAACACAACCGGCGCTGCACGGCGAACACGTGGTTATCCGACTTCTGCATCAAGAACAGAAGGTCTTATCCATCGAGGACCTTGGATTTAGTGGAGAGAACGCTGACCAGTACCGTCGCCTGCTGACCTCTCCGCAAGGGCTCGTACTGGTCGTCGGACCGACTGGCTCTGGAAAGTCCACTACGTTGTACGCGGGTCTGCAGCTCTTGGCGCGAGACGCTTCCAGAAAGGTCCTCACGGTGGAGGACCCAATCGAATACGCATTGGACGGCGTGCAACAGTCGGCGGTTCACCCCGAGATTGGATTCGCATTCGCCGATGCCATGCGGGCGTTCGTCCGCGAAGACCCCGATGTCATCCTGGTCGGTGAGATTCGCGATGCCGAGACAGCTCTCGAAGCGATTCGAGCATCACAGACCGGACACCTCGTGCTATCGACTCTGCATTGCAACGATAGCGTGGACGCCGTTCAACGACTATTCGACTTGGGTATGCACCCGAACTCCATCGCCAGCGAGCTCATCGCCGTCATGTCGCAACGGTTGGTGCGTCGAATCTGCGACCAGTGTCGTCAACCGGCTGAACCCGATGAGGAGATTCTAGGCGAACTTTTCCCCGGCCACGTTCCAGACACCTTCCAATGTTTTGAAGGCAAAGGCTGCGCGGTGTGTAACGGACGAGGAACAAAGGGGAGAATTGCGGCAGTTGAGCTACTGCGAGTCGGCGCAAACATCCGTGACGGAATCTCAAACCAAATGACCGTCGACCAGCTTCGCACACTCGCCTATGCCGGCGGCTTGAAACCGATTCGCAATAACTTGATCGAGTTGGTGCTGCAAGGTGTCACGCCCATGAGCGAGATTCGACGGACCTTGTCCATCGAGCAGATGGCGCCAAAACAAGAGATAACGGACTAGACGTCACTTTGCCTGGGCATCCGGCACGCACACATCGCCTGCGCCGCACTGAATGGCAAACCCTATGCCGTCTAATATGTTTCCGTCGCAAGCATTGGCTCTTGCCTTCGTCTTGCATTCCTGAAACTTGGCGTCGTTGATCTTGCCCTCACAAGACTCCGCATCCCATCGACGGTTGTACTCGGCCCCGACCTCGGTCCGACAGTCATCCATGTTCCGATACTTCTTCCCTTCGCCGATTCCGTCGCACTTTCGGAGCTCTTTGCAAACGGCGTCCGTGATGTCGTCTCGATAGTCGGCGCGTGTCTTTTTGCAGGCCGAAAATCCTAACACGACACTGAACAGAACTATGACTTTCAAAGTTTTCACGAAATCTCTCCGGTCTTGACTGCGACGTTGGCGGAACTGGAATTTCCGTTGCCAAACCGCTAATACGAGTGCCGCTAGAACGTAGGACATCACATCACTACTCACAACAACGTGCTCTATTGGAAAGACCCAGCGAGCGCTCTAACTCACTTCGCGGGATTCCTCGCCGCCGTCGTAGGATTGGTTGTCTTGGTACTGAGCGGATCTGACGCCGCGAAGACAACCACGTTCGTCATATATGGGCTCTCTTTGGCGCTGCTCTTTCTCGCATCATCGAGCTATCACTTTTTCGACCTCGGCGAGCGTGGCAACAAGATGCTTCGTCGTTGCGACCATGCTGCAATCTTCCTGCTGATCGCAGGCACATACGTACCTGTTATCGCCCATGTGTTGGACGGTCCTTGGCGAACTGGAATGCTAATTGCCATCATGACGATGGCGGCACTGGGCGTTGCGTTCAAACTCACGTGGTTCCACGCACCACGCTGGATTGATGTCGCGCTCTATCTTGGGATGGGATGGACCGTGTTGGTCCCCGGAAAGAGGATGTATGACGCATTAACGCCTGAACTCATTATGTGGATGGGCGCAGGTGGGGCTTTCTACACATTTGGCGCTCTCGTCTACGCAACCAAATGGCCTGACCCGTGGCCCGACCGTTTCGGCTTCCACGACATTTGGCACCTATTTGTCCTGGGCGGAGCTGCATGCCATTTCGGAATGGTCTATGTCCTAATCGACCACCCCATGGCGCCATTCTAACAGATGCGTGAAACATCGTTTCACGCTTCCGAAACACCCACAACCCAAGCATTTCGTAACACCCTGAAAAACATGGTGTAACGGATTGGCACGCCCAATGCAAAACACGACGTTCGGCCCAGCTACGGAGGTGGCCATGAATCGAATTGTCTTGTTTGTATTGTTTGCTTTGCTGGTTCCAACGACGGCATTTGCCGAGGGATTTGATACGACGTTAGGCGTCCGTGCCATAGGCGGGTCCGCCTTTAATGAAGACCATGCCACTGCAGTCGGTGGTGTTGGTTTAACGGCCGAACGCGCGTTCCTCCATCATCATCTCGAACTGGAACTCGTCGGAGCCTACATCCGGCATGACGGACACAACGGAGCGACTGGAGAGTTGGTGTTGAAAGTCCCATGGGCGCTGTCCAACTTCGTGGACGTCTACGGCGGAGCGGGAGGCATCATCTACCACGGAAATGACCACACGCTGGGAGGCTACTTGTTCGATATAGGTAGCCGAGTATGGACTAGCGACCATTTCGGTTTGGGACTTGAATTCGACTACGTCACATTGCTCGGAGAACACGGCTCGCGGGGAGTTGAGGCAGCCTTTGATGTGATGTACCGCTTCTGATGAAGGCGTCGGACCGAGGACCCCGTTCGAATTGACCGTGCGTGTGGCGAGATGCATCTGTAGAATTCTCGCCATGACCAACGCTGACCCAACTCCAGCCGCTGTAGTTTACGTACGGTGGTTCGCTGTGATGTGTTGGCTAACTGTGCTTGGCAGCATCATCTACCTCATCACGGACTACGAATCCGTCGTCAGCTGGGTATTCGCGACGATCATGGTGCTAGCCGTCCTACCCTACTTACCGCTCATCCTCGTTTCGCGCTCAAAACTGGGTCTTGGCCTCTACACCCTGTTGTCGGGATTCATGCTGGTTTCCCTATTCTTCACGCCAGCTGGGGCATACCTAATGCTGCAAGTGACAAACGAGCGGATGCGTGGCTGGTTTTCAGGAGAGCCAATTGCGTCTGATGTCTCCATCCCGACTCCGGTTGGATACATCGCACTCGTCACCAGCACTATCTTGGGCCTTCTCGTCTGCGTTGCGATGGGTGCAGGTTCAGCATGGCTCGTCGGTGAACATGTCCTCAAACCGGCAGAAGTGGACAATGCCCCACTTCGAGACGGCTCCGCCAAACGCGCGGTCCACGTACCCAACGGCTACGAGCTGGAATCTAAGGTGCATTCGATCGAGCCGTTTCCATTGACGCTCTCCGGTCAAGAACTCGGCGGCAAGCCGTACACATTTGACCCGAAACGCCCCAACATCTTCATCATATGGGCCACCTGGTGCCCGGACTGCCTCGACCAACTGGAAGCCGTTCCAAACTTCCATCACACCGACACGGTCCTCGTCACCCTGGATTGCGAGAGTGACGGCAAAGACAACCGCACGGCTGTGCGCGACAAACTCAGGAAGGCCCGAGTCCCAAGGTCGGTCGACGTGATTTGTGCTGAAGAGGCAGCTCTCCCGTTCAAACCAGAGTGGATTCCGACGTCGGTCATCACGGATTCCGATGGCGACGTGCGCTTAATCTACTCGGGAACACTGCGGACAATGACTGCACAACGATTCATTAAACGACTTAACCAGTCCTTTTGACTAAGAGGCTCCGATGCGTTTGTTCGTCCATCTATTGGTAGCCAGTTCGCTTGGCCTCGTCTTTTTTGTGGGTTGCGATGACGACGTCGGCAATGACGGAACGTTAGTCGGCGGACCATGCCGTTCAAACTCTGATTGTGAGGAGTACTGCGAAACCGGAGGGGACTTTCCGGAAGGTATGTGCACGGTGGAATGTCGCGATAGTCAGGATTGTCCTTCCGATACATGGTGCATCGACAAGAAAGGCGGCATCTGCGCGCTTTATTGCGAAGCCAATGATTGGTGCCGACGTGGCTACGACTGCAAAACTGAAAAACTCAAAGGTGATCGCGGCGAAGAATTCGTCTGCATCGACTGAGGCAAGATGAAGTTCAAACTTAATGGTAAAGACGTGGAAGTCGAAGCTCCCAAGGACGCACGACTTCTGTGGGTGTTACGTGAACGACTCGGCCAAACAGGGACGAAGTTTGGCTGCGGCACATCGGTTTGTGGGGCGTGCACGGTCCATCTTGACGGTAACCCGGTCCGAGCCTGCGTGATGCCAGCAAACGCGGTTGCAGGGAAGTCCGTGACGACGATCGAAGGACTTTCGGAAGACGGCGACCATCCACTTCAAAGAGCCTGGATCGAAGAGCAGGTCCCGCAATGCGGGTACTGCCAGTCGGGGCAAATCATGCAAGCCGCTGCACTACTTCAAAAGAACCCCAATCCTAGCCGAGAAGAAATCGTTGAGTTCATGGACTCCGTCCTGTGTCGTTGCGGGACCTATCAACGCATTCTGAAAGCCGTCGAGCGAGCCGCCACAGATGGAGGTCAATGATGAACATGAAGCGGCGCGACTTCTTGAAGGCAGGGGCGGCCATCACGTTTGTCATTGTGCTTGAGCCATTCGGCTGCAAGCGGAAGATCGAACCCAAAGACGAATCAGTTCAGAACACCACGACAACCTTGCCTTCCCAAGGCACGGGTGAAGCTGTCGGTGCCTGGGTCACGATCTACGAAGACAACTCCATCGTTGTTCAAAACCCAGCAGCGGAGATGGGTCAAGGCTCGGCGACTGCCCTGCCGGCGATGATCGTCGAAGAGATGGACGGGGATTGGAGCAAAGTCACCGTCGTACATTCCCCGGTTGACCCCGATGTTTACGGGCGTAGTTGGGGACGCTCAGCCAGCGGGGGCGGTACGATGATGACTGTCGGTAGTCACACCGTCCCTGGCTATTTCCTGAAGCTTCGGCTTGCCGGGGCGGCAATTCGAAAAGCGTTGCTCGCGGCTGCCGCTGAATCGATGGACGTGCCGTTAGCGGAGCTGTTTGTTGCAGACGGGATCATCACACACGCGAAAACCCAAAAATCTATGACGTTCGGTGACATTGTTAAGGGTGGCAATGTCCCTGAGTCCCTGCCCAATGTTGACGAGGAAGAACTTAAGTCGTCCGCAAACTTCAAGATTCTTGGGAAAACAACGCAGCGTACCGACATTCCCTCCAAGGTAGACGGGTCCGCAGTGTTCTCCATCGATGTGAACATCGAAGGGATGGAGTACGCCATGATTCAGCGCTCTCCGATACCGAATGGACGCCCGCTCTCGTACAACGAGACCGAAGTGAACAAGATCGAGGGAGTATCGAGCACCTTCATGTTGGACCACGGCGTCGCAGTGGTTGCCGATTCCATGGAGGGCGTTTACCGCGCTCGTCAGGCACTACATATCAAGTGGGACGAAACCGTTACTGCAGCAGGTTTTGACAGCGAGAGCGCGTTGTTGGGGTATCGCAAACAACTGTCCAACAACGGTCACTCGGTAGAAGACTTAGGCGACACGAAAAAAGCCTTCAAGTCGGCCGCTAAGACATACAACGCTGACTACCTCGCCGATTTCGTAGTGCATGCGCAGATGGAACCGCTAAATGCCGTCGTATCGGTCAAATCAGATTCCGCTGAGGTCTGGCTTGGCTCGCAGTCGCCGGCTCGTGCCCGCTCAGCGGTGGCCGGTGCACTGGGCCTTGATGAAGACAAGGTCACGATGCATCGCTGTATGCTTGGTGGTGGGTTCGGACGACGATCTGCACCTGACTACGCTGTCGAAGCTGCATTGATTTCGCAAAAGACGAAGAAGCCTGTGAAGCTGATTTGGACGCGCGAGGACGACATCCAATACGGCATGTTCCGACCGCAGTGCCTGCAATCCATGTCCGCAGCTGTGGATGCAGACGGCAATCTCATTGGGTGGAAGCACGCTCTGGTCGGAGATGGCGGGCGTCTGCTGGCGTCGGGTTCAGACATTGATTACTACAACGTTCCGAACAAATCGATTTCGCTGCACCAGGTCGACCACGGCCTGAGACTGCACTACTGGCGAGCGGTTGGACATGGCTACAACAAGTTTGCCATCGAAGCGTTCTTAGATGAAATCGCCGCCGGACAAAGCGTTGACCCAATCGAATTCCGACGACGTATCGCCTCACCGCGCATGGCCAAGGTGTTGGATGCTGTCGTCGAAATGTCTGACTGGTCGAATACGCCGGAGGGACGAGCCAAGGGAATTGCGCTCGCGGAACGAAGCAAGTCCTTGGCTGCAGGCGTCGCTGAAATCTCGGTCGACAAGGACAGCGGCGAGATTCGCGTGCACAAGTTCTGGGCTGCGCTGGACTCGGGCATCATCGTGCAGCCAGACAACGCCGTTGCACAGATCGAGGGTAGTATCGTCATGGCGCTCAGCACGACGTTGATTGAACGCCTTTCGCTCAAAAACGGCCGAGTCGAGCAGTCGAACTTCCACGACTATCCGATTCTGAGGATGTCTCAGACTCCTGAAATGCACGTTAAGTTTTTGGAATCGAACGAGCCTCCGAAAGGCGTCGGTGAACCAGGGGTTCCAATCGTCCCAGCGGCTGTCGCAAACGCGTTTGCAAAGCTGACGGGCAAACGCCTCCGTCACATGCCATTCACACCCGAACGCGTGAAAGAAACACTCAAGTAAACACATGAAAACTAAGGCGTTTCCAAAAAAACAAGGGTGTCGCTGAATTTTTCCGCAACGCTATTGGTGCAGCGTACGAGAACGAGTCCAAACCGCCCCTTGTGGGCCCAAAATCAAGGACTCGAAAATGGCAAAGCAACATTACCCTGGCGATACCGTTCACATGTGCATCCGATTGAATGAAGGTGGATACCTCTTCGAGTTGGATCCGGAATCAGTTCACCAAATCATGTTCGTTATCGGCTACTTCGCTAACAAGTACGATATTCAGATTCATGGATACCAAGTCTTACGAAACCATCTCCACATCCTGTTCACCGACACACATGCGTTGCGCAGCAAGTTCTATCAGGAGATGAACGGTTACATATCTCGCGTTCTCAAACGCAAACACGCAATCGTGGGACATATCTACGAGGCAAGAGGCCTGTTTGAACAAACGCTCTTGGACCAAGAGACCATCGAGGAGAAACTGGTCTACGTGCTGTCCAACGCCAGTGCAGCTGGGATCGTGCGTAAATCCCAAGACTATGAGGGAGCCATGCTTGGCGTGCACCAGTGGAACAAAACCATCAAACTGAAACGTCCCGACGGCATTCTCACAACAGTCGCTCCAGACGAGATCGAGATTACCCCCGTGCCACCTCCCCTACGGGCGACCAAATCCGACGACGACGAGATCAAATACTACAAACGCAAGCTGCACGCGGAATCCGAACGTATCTTTCGAAAGCGCCGACGCGAACATGGTGGAAAGAACGTGAAGCCCAAAGACCTGTACTGTGGAATGGAGGCAGCTCGAAGAATCCCTGCCACATACCGGCAGGATCTCGAACACCCTCCGGAACGAGAAAAGCAGAGACATAGGCCGTATGCTGCAAAGAACCCGGAGGTCCTCGAATGGGCCCTAGAGCGCCGCAAGGCGTTTGTGAGGAAATACAAAATTGCGCTCGAAGAACTGCGCGCCGGAAAGACGCCAGTGTTCCCTGCAGGAACGGTCAAGTACCGACTTCTCGGGATACAGACGGAGCCCTTCAGCGAAGACGATGAGTTTCGCCAAGTGTACGATAATCCAGCAATGGCTGCTTAGTTAGGGATAGACAGGGTCTTCTTGGAGCGGTCCGAAGGGACTTCCAGGCGAACGCATGGTTTGAGACTTCAAGAGGAACTCAGCGCGAGCCGTAAGTTCCTTGTCATAGAACGGTGAAAATGATCGGTCGGGGCGAGTCTGTATAAACTCAGCGTCGTCACATTACGTTGCATGGGTCTCCTACATTCTCCTACAGGCGCGTAGAGTAGCGAACCGAAACTGGTCGGTCAAAACGGACTTTGGACAAGACGTTCACTGTCGTACATTTCCGCCAGACCACCCATTTGGAGACCTGCATGACGACCGACGAACTTAGAAGCTGGCTCAAAGAACACTGTGACACCATTGTGATGTTTATGGACTACGAGCCGTATCTTGAATCCGAGGAAGAACTCGCAGAGACCCTTGGCTATTGGTTCGACGGCAGCGACTGGAAAACGGATGGTCAGCGTTTCGTCCAACTAGGAGCCGACGGCACTGGAAGTCAGTTCGCCGCATGGATTCGGGACGGTGTGGCTGAAATCCCTGTCGTCATTTTTGGTTCAGAAGGTGGTCGCGGAGTGGTCGCGAAATCCTGTGAGGATTGGGCCAAGATCATCGCTCATGCTCCGAGCGTGGACGAATACGGAGACGACGACTTGGCCGAAATCGACGTTGGTTTCAACTTCCTGCTGGATGAAGATGAAAATGACCCCGACGAACTTCAGGAAGCAAAAGATGCTCTGGCAGACTACAAACAGGCCGTTGAGGCCCGTTTTGGATCGCTACCTGCGTTTGAAGACCTCACAACCGGCCTCAAACCGATGAGCGAGGAGTTTGGCGCTTGGATTGACAGCGTTCTGGAATAGTGGCCAACCGTCGCGAAGCGTTGGGGAGAAACCGAAAGGTCGCCGGCCCACGGTCTATGATGGCCTATGTCGTGGTCGGATGCACTGTCATCGTGGGAGCGGGTTGGTACGCGTTTTCGTACTTTTCCAATCCAGCGCGCGTCGCCGGGTCGAAGCTATTGGATTGCCCGCCAACCGAGATTCAGATCATCGAACAACCTGAGTTCAAAACAGTGCAGGGATGCAAGAAGAGCATCAGGCTCGTCTGCCAGGAGGAAGGCTGTAGGCCGCTGGAGGATTAGAGCTGTTTGTAGTCTTTGACCGCGTAGGTATCGCACTGCCGCGCATCTCCACTATCAAATCCGCGCCGGAACCAACGGATGCGCTGCTCGCTTGAGCCGTGGCTGAACTTCGACTCATCCTTGTGGCCGAGCGCATCGTCTCCAATGCTATGCGCAGCCTGTGTGGCCTCCGCCAAATCCTCGTTGGTGATCTTCAAGTTTGCTCTAGCCTTGTTGCCCCAGACGCCCGCCAGGCAATCAGCCTGTAACTCCGAACGCACAGAGATTTGGGATTTGCTCTCTCCCGGGATCGTCTTGCGCAGCGAGCCAATCTCGTTCTGGATGTGATGCCCCACTTCGTGTGCAATTACGTACGCCTGCGCGAAATCACCCGGCGATTTAAGTCGTTGCGCGAGCGTGTCGTAGAACGACGGGTCGATGTAGAGCTTGTTGTCTGCAGGGCAATAGAACGGCCCCACGGCGGAGGTTGCGTTTCCGCAGCCACCCGTTGATACGGCATTCGCGAACACAACCAGTGTCGGCTTTCTGTATTGCTTTGGGGTGCGACCGTAGTTGGGTAGCTGGCCTGCCGTGAATTTCTCTTTCCACACGTCTTCGGTGGACCCCAAAACTGCGCGAGAGAAGTCGCAGGCAGCCGCGTTCTTCTTGGACGCGGTGCACACACCGCCCTCGGTGACCTGAGTGTTCGCCGGTCCACCAAAGAGCGAGTGTTTTATCGAATCTGGGGCCAAGAAGTAGGCGCCGCCCAACGCCACACCCGCGACCAATAAGCCTTTGAAGCCGAACGTTCGGAAGACGAAAAACAAGAGGTTCAACGCGCCTCCACCTCCGCCTCGTACCGAGCCGGCCCCGCGATCTTCGAAGTTGTCTGAGCGTCGTTGTCCGTCGATATCCATGTTGTGCCCGTCGTCCCAAGTAATCAGTGGCGGTGAATATTTGGGATTCTAGGTGCGTCAGTCAAGCACGCTGGATACTACGGAATACCAATGAAACTTGTTCTGCTCGCCCTGCTCACGATTTTCGCCGTTGCTTGTGTGGAAATGGATGATGACACGGGCCATCTCGAGTCGCGAACGTTGGCTCAGGGGTACACCCCCTGCAACGACTTTCCGAACCCCGAGAGTGGCGTAATCTGTCATCCAAACCAATATTGCGCCCACCAACAGAACAACTGGTGTCACACAGGTTGCTTGTCGAACGACAACTGCTCCCACGACCAACTGTGTGTGAAGAACCACGGCAATATCGGTGAGTGTGTGGCTATCGACTCGATGCCCGACCCGAACCCGGTCTTGGAACCCGGCTACACACAGTGTGGAGACCCGGCAAAACCCAAGCGGTACGCCATTTGCCAACCCAGCCAATACTGCTACAGCGACTATTTTGGGGACTGCTCGCTGGGTTGTTTGTCGGAGGACAATTGCACCGAGAATCAGCGATGTGAAAAGCCTGAAGGTGAAAACGTAGGGGTCTGTGCGGCTGTCGAAGACGACTATTGAAGACTGTCCGCAATAGCTCGACCTGCGAGGTATCCAGTCGTCCAGGCGCTCTGAAAATTGAAGCCGCCTGTCACGCCGTCGATGTCCAGAAGTTCGCCCGCAAAGTACACGCCAGGGGTTAGGCGGCTCTCCATCGTCCGCATATCGACTTCGTCCGTCGTCACGCCTCCACAGGTGACAAATTCATCTTTGTTGACGCTCTGCCCGCTCACCTGAAAACGCATCGCCGTTAACATCTCTACCAACGCTGTACGGGCTTTCTTTGGACATTCGGCCCAGTTGACTTCGTCCTTCACGCCCGCGGAAACAGCCAGACGACGCCAGAGACGCTTGGGCAGCTCGTCGAACGGAGAACGCGTCAGTATCTGACGTCGCTTCCAAGTATCGTCGTTCACGAGCCGCTTCAACTCCGCAGCAACATCAACACCCGGCAGCCAATTCACGAGAAGCTCAAACTCATAATCGACCTCGTAGAGCTTGCGGGCGCCCCATGCCGATAACTTCAAAATGGCGGGACCGCTAAGGCCCCAATGGGTGACAACCATCGGTCCACTTGTCGACAGATCAACGGACGGCGCTCGGACCGAAACGGATTCGAGCGAAATTCCCTGCAGGTCCTTCAGGCGTTTATCTTCGATATTGAACGTGAACAACGATGGGACGGGAGGCTTCAGTTCATGTCCAAGCGATTTAGCGATGGACGCCCCGCTTCCGCTACGCGTGCCGCCGGTGGCCAACAAGACCCGTTTAGCCCACACCCTGTCACCGCCCTCACAGATCAGTTCAAACAACGGTTCGCCGTCGTCTGAACGGTTTACAATCGCCTCCACGCCAGCGCGAGTTCTGAGTTCGACCCCTCCGTCGTCTGCGGCGCCACGCAAGCAATCGATGATCGTCTGGGAGTCATCTGTGGTGGGAAACATGCGACCATCGTCTTCGGCCTTCAGCTTCACTCCTCGTCTGGAAAACCACTGCACGATGTCAGGGCAGCAATACTTATGGAACGGCCCTATCAGCGCCTTGGAACCGCGAGGATAGTTCGTCGCCATCCATTTTGGGTCGAACGAATTGTGCGTGACATTACAGCGTCCGCCGCCAGAAATCTTTACCTTCTGAAGGACGCGACGTGAGCGTTCAAGCAAGACAACGGATGCTTCCGGCCGGCTCTCGGTTAACGTAATCGCTCCGTAGTAACCCGCGGCTCCTCCGCCAACGACGGCGGTATCGAAAACTTCCTTGTCGTTCATCGCCTGGCCAAATCAGTTGTGAGGAGAAACGCTAATTTCGCTACCGACGGCATGGACGACCGAATAGGGTTCCGCGTCGTTTAAGGCCGCGAACTCTTCACCGTACAAACTGCCAAAGTCTACATCGAGCTCAAGGTCACGAATATTGTGCACTTTCCAATGCGGGTGATTGACCTCGTACTCCAGCGCTCTGCCTGACCGAGTGACTCCGAAACCCCACTGGTGCTCTTTGAAGAAATGCTCCGTACTGTCGTCTGCTGGCATCGTTGCCTCACCATCGGACACAGCAACCAAGCGCTGGGACTCGCCTCTCCACTTCCAATCATGGGTAATCGTGACCGTGTCGTCGGAGACGAGCTTGGAACTGCGCATCCACGTTGCCGAGTACGGCTCGTTGTAAATCGCACGAGCAATCCAGGCGACCAGTCGGCTTGGAACCAGCTCGCGCACAAACATGACTCCTCTGCGTCCGCCGTTCTTTTCACGTACGTAGAAGCGGAGGTTTATCTCGGGAAAGTTCACAAACCCTGGCCATTTGATTCCAAGGACTGCCGTCTCCAGAAAATCGAAAGCCACCAAACTGACGAACGCCCTGCCATCGATCGTGTCGAGTTCCAGATTAGGCGTGAGCCGATGTTCCAACACCGCCGGCTCGACCTCATACGTGACCAAGATCAGGTCTTTCCATTCCGCGGTCAGGAACGACCGACGCCTTTGGATTTGTGACATTTCGAGGCCGACATGTTGCTAAGAATTGTGGTCTTGAACGAGGCGAAACCCAACGTCTGCATAACCTCGATCTCCCGCGATCGCGAGTCGCCCGGCGCACCGCGCCATCTCGAGCGTTTGGTTCCAAGAACCACCTCGGACGACTCCCGACTCGCACCATTCACGCACGTTTCCACCCATTCCACGAACACCATACGGGGAGGTGTCTGTCGGGAAGGAGCGGACAGAGACGACATGTGTTGGAAGTAACTCATGCGACCGGACGTGACAGAACAACTCGTCCGCGAAGTTCCCCCAGGGGAATGTTCGCCCATCTGCGCCGCGCGCAGCCTTCTCCCACTCATCTTCCTTTGGGAGTCGCCAAGGCTTGCCGGTCTTCTCAGAATACCAATCGGCGTATGCCCTTGCTGCATCCAACGATACGCCAACAACCGGCCAGTCTTTCCGCCAGACTTGCTGCCCATCGCGAGCCATTGCTGCCAGAAAAGGCGCACCCGCATCGTCGGAAAGGAATTCTGAAAAATCCCCGCAGGTAACCGGTTGCTCTTGCATCCAGAAGGCGTCGCACCATCGCCATTCGCGCGGGCCTGAACCGGGCGCAACCTCATCGCCGCCCACCGTGAACCATCCCGCTGGTACAAACGCTGCAGCGGGCTGAGGTTTCACGGGCAACTCAATGACCGCTTGGCTTCGCTCCTTGCCCGTCATCCAATCTCGCATTCGTTGGAGGAAAACAGGGTAGAAAACGTCGCCAGACTTCGTCTCAAACTTCGCGATATATGATCCGATTGGAAGTTCGACTTTCAACGGTGTTGTCCCCGATGCAACGACCTCTCCCATCCGCATGCGCCTCGACAGCGATTCAACACGATAAACGGTAACATCGGCGGGTTCGTTGGTTTCTAGCGACAACGCTCCCTTCCCGTCCAAGTACCGAGCAAATGCACCAGTATCGTATGCGCGCAGCATCAGCTCATATCGGGCTGCGTCGTCGAAACGGCGTTCGACTTCGGCCTCGAGATGTAGGCGGTGGTAGATTTGGGACAGAAGCACTTTGGCTTCCTTCAAGTCACTTGCGTGTAACAGTGCAGCTTGCAGCAACTGAGCAGCCTCAGCGGTTTGTGCGCCGGCTTGCCGCTCGAGTTCAAGGGCCTCGTCTTCCAACGCCCACGCCGACGACTTTTCGTCTAACGTGGCCTCGGTCCGAAGCTGCTCCAGGAGTTGTTCGCCGCGCTGTCGCTTCTCTTCGGCACGTTGCAGCTTTGTCGTCGACGCTGGTAGAAGGTCCTGAGCACGTTCCACGAACTCAAGCGCCTTGGCGCGTTGCATGGCCCCAGCTCTCCAATTGGACAGCGCATTGCCAAGCTCGATGGCATCCTCGAAGCGAGCCTCCGGATCGGGGTCCATCGCCTTGTAAATGATCTCGGCGAGGCTCTCGTCATACATGATCGAATTGGAGGCTCGCAATTTGACGTACTTTCCTTCCTGCGAGTTTTTGAGAATCTTCTCCTGATCCCCGCGAAACGGTCGTTTTCCACGCAGATACTGGTAGAGCATCACTCCAATCGCGAACACATCCGCTGGAGGACCGAGCCGCGCGAACGTGCCCAACGCTTGCTCAGGCGGCATATAGGCCGGCGTCCCTCCCACAAACGAGGGATTTGTCACACGCAGAAGCCCTTGCTTGTCGCGAGCGATTCGCAGTGCAACGCCCCAATCCATGACCATCACTTCGCCGAATGCTCCAACCATGATGTTGGGTGGCTTCAAGTCTCCGTGAATGACCCCGTTTGCATGCGCGTAACCGACCGCCTCGCAAATCTTTTGAAAGACCTCGAGCATTCGCCACGTCGTCCAGTGCTCGGAGTCCAAAACTTCTTCGTCGCCCGGGGTGGGACGAGGCGCTCTCGAGACGACATCCTGTCCCGAGATTTCACCGGTTGGAGACGTCTCTTGTTGAATCAGGCTGTTGGAATCACCCGTTGGGCTGGAGGTTGGGACGGCTCCTGGACGACCATGAATGACACGGAAGATCGACGCCAATGTCGCGCCCCCCACGAACTTCATCGTGAAGTAGGGCCGTCCGTCACCCAGTTTACCGATCTCGTGGACAGGCGGAATCCCCGGATGGGCCAGTTGCGCCGTGACCTTGGCTTCTGTCATGAACTGCGCATGAACCATCTCGTTATCACGAAGCTTCTTGTGGAGAATCTTCATGACTACGTTGCGCTCCAGGGCCGAATCGCGCGCGATTTGGATCTGCCCCATTCCGCCCTCGGTCAGAAGCTGAACAATCTCGAGACGCGCATCTTCGACGAAAGCCGCGGTCGCCTCGTCCAGGCCTTCCAGCGACAAAGGCGCAGACTCGACGAACTCAGTGTGGTCCACTTCCGCACGAATGATGGAGCGAATTGCACCAGCGGCGGCTTGGTCTACCCCCAAACTTTCGAGTAGTTCTTCAAGGGTTTCGACGTCCCTGAAGCCCAGTTCAGTCGAGCTCAACTCCCAAAACCTCTGCAGCACGGTCCAATACATCGTCGGGATCAAACGGCTTCGTCATGTAGACATCTGCCCCAACCTCGGCACCTGTCGCGCGGTCAAACTCCTGCCCTTTCGCTGTCAGCATGATGATAAACGTATCCTGCAATTCTGGACTCGCCTTCACCGTCTTGCAGACGTCGAATCCGTTCATCAGTGGCATCATGACGTCCAGCAGAACCACCGTCGGGCGTTCTTCTTTTATCAGGTCGAGGCCCTCTTGCCCGTTGGAGGCGATGAGCAACTCCACGTCATAGTCCTCCAAGATATCCAACGTCTGTTCCAACAAGAGTCGGATATGGGGCTCATCATCTACGATGAGAATCTTCTTACTCACACTTCGACCTCAAAGATTGGATTAGCATTCTCAAACTCTCCCGTGACCGGCAACGCGTCGACAAACGCCGAGAGCTCTTCGTCGATCAAGATACGCCCATGGGACTCGGCCTGCAATTGTGCAGCACGTTCGACGCCATCGAAGAACACACCCGACTCCATGCTGCCGGTCATCGAGACGCCAATTCCGATGTCGTTCATAAATCCCATTGGATCGACCTGCGAAATCAGCTTCTTGATATAGCGGGCGGCGGCGGTTGCACCCTGCGCGCAAACCTCGTCAGACTCAGCTGCGAACACCGCCACAAGCATATCGTTTTGCGTTAAATTCACGGTTGCCCCGGACCCTATCAACGCTTGCAACGCCTTACGTCGTGCCTGGTCCGTCACTCGCAAAACATCCTCTGGGTCGACACTTCGGCCAAGCGCCGTCGCGCGCGCGAGGTCGCAGAAGACGACAACCGCGCGTTTTGCGCCGTCGGCCACCGCCGTCGAGATCAAGTCGGGCGAAATGAAACGCTCGATGTCCCCGCGCCGGGCCTGCTCTTCGAGTTGCCCTTGATGGAGGATTGCGTGGCTCACGGCGCCGGCTGCGGTCGCGGCGAGCGAGGTCACGACCTTAAGTTCGGCGGCAGACCATGCTTCTGGATCGTCGTGGCGCGCGCGTAGCAGCCCAAACACCTGCCGGCTGTCCTTGAGTGGTGCACTCAAAATCGCCCCTGCCTCGGACTGGAACAGTTCCGCTCGGCCTGTCTCCAGAACGCGTCGCTCGACCTCAAGCAGTTCGTCAGGCGGGGTTTCCAAGGCGTCGGGAGGCTCACACATGATGACGCGCGTCGAGTCACCGTGGGTTCGGAGAAGCAACGCTGTGCAGCTGCCATTCAGAAAGCCATGTGCTGCGGTGACGACTCGCTCCGCGACAGCATCGACCGTGAGAACCTCGGACAACGACGCACTGAGATCGTATAGGAGGTTCAACTCTTTGTAGCGCTCCAATGTCTCGTTCGCCAAAGCGCGCTTTTCGGCTTCTTTGCTGGCCGAATGCTCAAGCATCTGCGCGACAAGCTCAGCTGCCGAACCACCGACCACGCGGCCAAGTAGTTCGCCATCGTGATTGACTTCGTGGACTTGTCCCCGCAAGTCGGGGTCCCCGAACAACACCTTTCCTTTGACGTCTTCGACCCGAAAAGACTCCTGGGCAATTGAACGCAGATTGGTTAACAGCTCGTTCTGACTCCCCCTGAGAATGCGCTTAAGGCTAAGTTTCATCGACGATCTTGTCCTTGTCCTCGATGAAACTAACCACGTGGGTCTTCTCTAGACCCCGCACGTTTCGAATCTGTTCGATGAGTCGTTTGTAGTTGTCGGGTTTGGTCCCAAAGATGATGACGTCCGGTCGCAAGCGGTCAGCTTCGTCGACGCACTTATCACTGTGGCACTCGCCAACGATCACGTAGCCTCGTAGCTCGAGCTTCTTGTAATCCAATGCAGGGTCAGGATCGACGACAAGCATGTTCTTCTTCGAGCGGGCTTCGCGCATGACGCGCTCGATCTCTTCGATCAAACGGTCGCTGTCCGTCGGTTTGGTGAGATAGGACTCGACGCCAAGCCGGTAACCGCGATCTCGGTCCTGAACAATCGACAAAATGATTATCGGGATGTTCTGCGTTTCGGGGTCGGATTTCAGCACCGCAGCCACATCAAACCCGCTGATTCCAGGCATCATCACGTCCAACAAGACCAAGTCAGGTCGGCGTTTGCGAGCCGCTTGTATCGCAGCTGTGCCGTTCTCGGCCAATCGCACACTATACCCGCGTTCGCCGAGCTGCTGGGTGAGCAACTCCCGCAGACTCGGGTCGTCGTCGACGACAAGAACGTCGAGGTCACCCTCTGCGTTCTGACGCTTTACGTGTTTGTCGATGCGGTCTACGAGGGTTTCCATCGTCGGCTTGGAATCCTCGACGACCGAGAAGTCCGATGGGACGACAAACGTAAAGACCGAGCCTGTTCCCACTTCGCTATCTGCCCAGATCCGTCCGTGGTGGGAATTGATGATTTGTCGACAAATCGGCAGTCCGAGACCGGTTCCTTTTGGTTTGTTGGTGAGCGTATCGCCCACCTGTCGGAACTTCTCGAAAACGGTGGACAAGTCTTCTTTCGCGATACCCTCGCCGGTGTCGCGGACAGCGAACTCAACGCCCTCGCTGGTGGTGCGTGCGGTGACTGTTACGGACCCTTCTTCCGTAAACTTGGAAGCATTGGAAATTAGATTCAACAACACCTGAAGCAGACGGTCGTGGTCGCCGCGAATCATCGGAAGATTGTCTTCGATTTCCAACTTCAGTTTTACGGGTGTCGATGTGAACAAACCCGACGCCGAATCCCGGGCTCGTTCCACGAGGCCGGTTGGGTCAAGCATTTCCATCTCCCATTCCATATGACCGGCCTCCATCTTCGAGATGTCGAGCACGTCGTTGATGAGATTGGTCAGACGGTCACCTTCAGAGATGATGATATCGACGTTTCCAGACACCTGCTTGGCCGCGCGATTAGCGCGTTTGTCGTCCGCCGGCACGTGCTGGAGCACTTGGGTTTCGAGTTTGTTCTTGGTGAGCTTTGCGAAGCCAAGAATCGAGGTCAGAGGTGTCCTCAGCTCGTGCGAAACCGTCGCGATGAAGTCGGTCTTCATCCGATCGATTTCTTTCTCAAGCGTCACGTCGCGTAGAATTACGACGACACCCTCACACTTTTCTTGCTCGTCTGCGTTAATTGGCGACGCCACGGCAAGTCCAATGCGCTCACCGGGGAGCGCAACTTCGATGGTCTCCATGTCGCCAGACTTGCAGCATCGCTCAGCCAACACTGCAATCTCGGATGGCAGAATCTCCCTGGCATCTTGGCCGATAATATCGCCGTCACGCATCAGCAATTGGTTGAACACGGGGTTAACTGCCTCGACTCGTCCAACGGAATTCATAGCGACCAGACCATCCGCCATGTTGTCCAGGATGGCCTTCGACTGACCAAGCGAGGAACGAAGCTCCCGTGTGCGTTCTGCAACGAGATCTTCGAGCTCCTCGTTCATCTTCTCGACACGTGCATTCGCTTCCTTGAGCTCGGCGTTTGCTCGCTCCTTCTCGACCTGAAGATAGATCATGAGGCCGAACACGATGGACGAAATCACCGTGATGTTAATCGTGAAAAATGCCGTTCGGACGCCCGCAGGAGGGTGATTGCTAAATTGTTCAAAGACAGCAGCATCGATGAACCCAGTGCCCACGGTGAACGCGACATACAAGACCAGCCACATAATGCCGGACTTTCCGTCGGTGAAGGTCAACGAGCCAACAAGCGCCAACATCGCCCAGAGCATCACGCTGCCGCTAGACTCGAAGCCGCCCAAACTCCACTGGAAGAAGAATGGAAGCAGCAGGCTGATGAGCACTTGGAAGAAGCGGACCGCAGCAAAGTTCTTTGTGGTCTTGAAGAACAGCAGGTTGAAGACAGTTAGGACGACATACCCGTAGGGAACAATCGCCGGAATCAGCAGGTCGAAAGAAGCCGCGATGGAACCCCACAGGATACCACCACCACTCATCAAGATGCCCATGAACACCACCAAACGGTGGTGGAGACGTTCTTCGTCGGTGTTCTCGGGCACATCGCCGATTGCGCCGAGTTTTAGTGCCGCAGCCTTAAAGGACATACGAAGCTCCAAAATGTTTGAAGTGTTTCTGGTTCGACCCTAACACGGACAGAAAAGTACGTCTCGAATTACCTGCGAATGCGCAGAAATTGCGGCTTCGTAATCAAACTTGGTTCCCCAAATGGGTTTTAGTTCGCGTCCTTCGCCTCGCGACGGCGGCGTTCCTCGGTCCGGAGCGCCTTGAGGTAGAACAGGTCTTCTTCGTTCAACATGGCCGGCGTGAATCCCGGGTCCGGCATCAATGGCGCCATCTTGCGTTCCACACCGTCAAACCCCTCCATGTTCACTGCGTGTGGTGGGTATTTGCCCGTGTACACCTTACCGTAGAATCGCTTGTTTAGTGTGGTGTCTTTGAATGTGTATCCGTACCGCGCATAGCGCCAATTACGACACAATCGCAGGCGGTCGGAATCAAACTCGTCCATCGAACTCACCTCGAAGTACTGAAGCCGTTCTTTCCCCTTCGCCTTTCTGTACGCGCTGTAGTCCGTGATTTTCAGCTCGGGGCAATCACCACCGACCGCCTTGCCGCGAAGGAAACCCTCGTCCGACATCAGGTCGACCGCAAGGTCACCTTGGGGTGTCCAGTTCGTGTTCTCCAAAACCAACGACATTCCGGTCGTCACGCCCTTCTGAAGCACATTGCGCGTAAGGGATTTGAAGTTGAATTCGGGGCTCCACGCGATGATTTCGTAGACCTCGCGAGTGTTGATCGTGAACGTCGCACGACCAATGGGCCCCTTCCACATCGCCCCTGTTCGGGTGACGTACTGTACGGTTTTCTCGATGGCGACTGCGACGCTTCCTCCGCCCTCCATCTGGTAGTCATGCTGGATGGTGACCACCTCGTTGGGTTTGAACGTGACTTCGAAAAGGTGAACGCGACCGAGGGGCTCTGAGCCTTTCTTCAGAAACGGTGCGGACTTCTTGACGGCCAGCTTGACCGGCTCGCCGCGAACCAGTGTCTTGAACTTCAAGAATTCCTTACCTGGGTCGCCGGCGATCTCGGGAAAACCCATGGTGAGGGCGACGTCTTTGTCTGTTGTATTGGTGAAGACGTAGGTCGCCGAAACGTCCCAATAGCCGTCAGTTCGTGCGGTGATGACAATGTCCTCGCTGGTCATCGTAATCGCGTCGTTCTTGACCGGCGCGGGCGACCCCGAATGGTTGCCATACTCGGAGTCATTGGCCCACGCCGGGGCCGTGACACTGATAAAAATGAGCACGAAGATTGAGACAGCTGACGACTTCATTAGACCTTTCCTGGGTTCAAGCCGCCGACTCCGATTTCGAATCGGATTCAGACTCCGTTTCCTCGGATTCGCTCGGCTCGTCTTTTTCGAACTCAAAGGTCTTATCGCATGGCGATGGTGAGTCCCAACCTTCAATCCGAGCACGCCGTAGTTTTTCGACGACGTGGGCCAACGAAAGCTCCTTCGCGATTTCGCGAAGCTCGTCCCAACGGTCGTTCGGAACCTCCGTCTGCTCGCGCGCGGCCAAGCGATTGACGATGGAGCGAAACATAACATCATCCGGGTCGTCCAAGACCAAGAGTTGGTCGATACGCCCAGGACGACGCAACGCATCGGGCAACTCGTCCATATTGTTGGACGTCAGAAAGACGAACGGGACGTCACACGCGCCCTCTTCGAGGAACTCAAGCTTGCGCCGAAGCTCCCAGCTTGAGGCACGGTCGACGTCGTCGATAATCAGCGCGCCTGGTCGAGTGATGTTCAACAACGTTCGCCACTCCAACCCGTCGATAGCCTCGAAAGCGCGAACTGAAAGCACCAGCGTTCGGTCCACCAGACTGGACGCAGCGTGCATGCAGAACGTCGATTTGCCTGTTCCTGGCTTGCCCTGCAGCAGGATAGAACGGCGAACTCCAGCCTCCCGGTATTTATGCCAGTTATCGACATGGATCTGCAGCGGTCCGTGATACGAGTGACGCTGAATCTCGTCTTCAACGATCGAAATTCGTCGATTCGAGTAGTCCACCGTCATCACACTTCGTCCCTCCCAAAACACATCGCCGAGCTCAACAAACAAGGCTTCCCGCGCAACCGCATCGGTAGGAAACGCGGGCTCTGGAGCGCTGTCTTCGTCCCAAAACGCAGACACCGACGGCTTGTTTTGCTGGTACGCATAGAAGTACAGTTTGCCTTCGTTCAGCTCCATCTCCCAAGCTGACGAGTTATAGGCGGTGTGGGCAGTTCGCATCGGACGACGACGCGCAAAGTCCGCCCACAACGAGGGCAAAATATCCTCGCCTTCGGTGAAACCACGCTCCTTAAGCCAGGTGCAGACAGCAACCTGGTTGCTCGTGCCGGAGGCGTGCGTCACCAGCCGATTCACGAAGGAAACCCAAGTGCCGATGCGCCTCGCATCCAAGTCCCCTACGATGACGTTCAGTCCGTTAATCTGCGTCTGAAGCTGTTTTAGTTGTTCCTGCTGCTTCTCAGTCGGCTTCACCTCCTTCAACATAAGTCGGCTCGCCGCTGCGAGCGCAGCTCCATAGATTTTGTAGTTCATAACGTTTGGGTCTCATGCCCCAGTCCAATATGAGTGATGTTGAGCCAATCCAACCACGGCGACGATGGTTTCTATTCCGCAGGCGCTGTATAATGATCAAACACCGATTTCGAGAGGAAAACATGCGGGCATGGTCGGCCATTTTGGTGGTTCTTTTTGCTCTATTCGTCGCCAACCCGGCATTTGCGCAGGAGAGTCAAAAACCGACACAGGCTGCGAACGGGCCCTATGTTGTGCAGTACCAAATTCTGACGTTTCCGCTCCACATTGTTGGTTTGGCAGTTGGTGTTGGAGCAGGCGCCATCCTGTCGAGGGGGGGAAACGCCGGTTATGTGTTCCCAGGAATTCTAGTTGCGACGCCTTTGATTGGCGGCTTTTCAACCTGGGGAGTCGGAGAACTAAGTGGTGGTGATGGGCGTTTCTGGGCGACGGCCGTCGGTTCACTTGTTGGAACCGGTTTAGGGATTGGAATTGTAGTTGGAGTCGATGAATTGGCTGGTGTCGACTTCAGCCCGATCGCAGGTGCTGTGGTGACATCTGTACTCGTTGGTATGTTGAGTACCGGTGGCGCGATTATGGGGTACGGCCTGACACGTGATGCAGAAGGCGAGCGAAAAAAGGCCATACAGGACCTGCAGGCGTTCACGGTTCCAAACAACGGAGGGCTCACAATCGGCCTCTCCGGCTCATTCTGAGAAAGTTGGTTGTGCTGAGCCCCGAAATTGACATTGGCCTTTCAAATCGGCACGTTGCGCATCTAATCGAAGATACTGGAGTGGACATGAAACGACTGATTTGTCTCAGCGTACTGCTTGCGGCTTGTGGTTCGGATACGGGCGACAAGGGGACCGACCGCGTGAATAACGTCAACAACGCGAATAACGTCAACAACGCGAACAACGTCAACAACGCGAACAATTCGAACAACGCGAACAATTCAAACAACACGAACAACGCGAACAACTCCAACAACGCGAACAACTCGAACAATTCGAACAATCAAGAGCCAACGCTGTTCTGGTGTCGGTCCGAGCACGACCGCGATGCCGATGGCACAATTGATTTGATTCAAACGCCAACCTACGAGGACGGCGCGGTTGTCTTGCTGGTTTCCGATGATCTCGAGGATGACACCCGCGACTCGACGCAAAACTACACGATCGAGAACGGACTGCTGGTGCGTTGGGAGATGGATGTCGAATCCAACGGGACGATCGACCAAGTCTACGTCTACACCTATGACCAGATGGACCGACTCATTGAAGACCTTTGGACCCGAATGGGCGCAAACCCGGTCCGAAGAACCTACGAGTACATTGGCGATACGGTTACCAGTCGGCGAGATGAGGGCGATGACGGCTCGATCGAAGATTACTCCATCACGACGAAGGCGACCTACGGCGAGGCGGAAGTAAACACGCGCCTTGAGCAGTACAACAGCTCTGACACCCTCACCGGTCTTTCAATCTGGACCTACGATGACCAAGGCCGTGTCACACGTTACGAGTTTGACGGCACGCCTGCGCAACCCGGTCCCAACTTCACAACAACGACGACGTACAACGGCGAAGACTACACGGAAGAACGCGACACCAACGCCAACGGTCAGGTCGATGAGATTTCACAAGTGGACCTCGAGGACGGTGTCTTCGTGTCGCGTGAAACCCGAGACCCGGATGGGAATTTGATCCGCGCTCAGCGCGCAACAAACGAGCCGGGCTTGGTCACGACGTACACCGATAGCGATGGCGACGGTAACGACGACGCCATCCTCTACTACCATCGGTCCGAAACCGGGGTCTGTCCCTAGCCTAACGACGGCGACGCAACCGGACCAAGCCGAACACGGCCAACAGAATCAGGAACGATGCAGGCGGTGATTCGACCGGCGATGCGCTGCACCCGCAGCCTTCGTCTTCGACGCCCGAGTTGCTTCCACCCGTGTTGCCCATGTCGTCCCCGCCCAGATCAGGGTTACCGTTGTTCGAGCCCATATCTGGGTCGGTGTTGTTGTTCGTGGGCTGAATTCCGGTACACATCGCCGAGCATCCGTCGCCGGCTTCGACGTTTCCGTCGTCACATTCCTCGACACCATCGCGGACAAAACCATCTCCGCAGAAAGGCTCTTCGCAGGTCGGCAAGCATTCGTCGGTCGCGATTCCGTTTCCGTCGTCGCACGCTTCGACGCCAGCTTGTACGAATCCGTCACCGCAGCTCGCGTTTTGACACGTGCTGAGGCAGGCATCGTTGTCCAGGTCGTTTCCGTCATCACAAGCTTCTGCGCCGGCGCGGACGAATCCGTCACCACAACGTGCGCTCAAACACGTGTTCAAACAGCCGTCGGTGTTGCTTGCGTTGCCGTCGTCGCATTCTTCGCCAGCCTGCGTCTGGCCGTCGCCGCAGCTAGCCAATGCGCAGATTGCGGAGCAACCGTCACCGTCAATCATATTGCCATCGTCGCAAGCTTCGACGCCGTCACGTAGGAATCCGTCGCCACAAACCGCAGTCACGCACCCAGCCACACAGCTGTCGTCGTTGAACGCATTGCCGTCGTCGCACTCTTCCATGCCGGTCCAGACGAATCCGTCGCCACATGAAGCTTCGACACAGGCACTGGTGCAGGCATCGGTGGGGTCCGTGTTACCGTCGTCACATTCTTCGCCCGCTTGCAGGATTCCATCTCCACACTCAGCGTTCTGGCAGGCGTTCGAGCAGGTGTCGTCGTTGACCATGTTTCCGTCGTCGCATTCTTCGCCGGTTTGCACGATACCGTCTCCGCAGATTGGGTTTCGGCATGCGTTGGTGCACATGTCATCGTTGACCATATTGCCGTCGTCGCACTCTTCGCCTTCAGCAGTCTGGGGGATTCCATCGCCGCACGATGCTGGGTTGCAGGTGTTGGAACATGCATTGTCGTTGATGGTGTCTCCGTCATCACAGGTCTCACCCGGTCCGACGTACCCGTCACCGCAAACAGCGTCCAAACACGCGTTGGTGCATGCGTCGGTGTTCGATGCGTTTGCGTCGTCGCATTCTTCGACGCCCGCTTGGACGAAACCGTCGCCACAGGTCGCATCTGCACACGCGACGCAGCTGTCGGTATTGTCCATGTTGGAATCATCGCAATCTTCGACGCCCGCCAATACATAGCCATCGCCACACACAGCGTTCATGCACTGCGCGCAGCTATCGGTATTGTCGCCGTTTGCGTCATCGCATTCCTCGACACCGTTTTGAATGAAGCCGTCACCGCAGCTCGCGTTTTGGCAGGTCGACAAACACGAATCGGTGTTGTCGCCGTTGCCGTCATCACATTGCTCTGGGCCGTTCATCGTGCCGTCGCCGCAGAATGGTCCAGGGCCGCTACAGCCGCTGTTGCAGAATCCGTATTGGCCGTTGTTCGAACCATCGTCGCAAGACTCTCCCGCGCCAATGATGCCGTCGCCGCAGACGGTAACAGGCGCGAACTCGTAGGCGCCCATGTCGAAACCTGGTCCGTTGATCATGTCGCCGTCGATCGGCCGTGTTGCTCCGTCGCGGTCGACCGTCACGGAGGCATCGGTGCCGGAATCCACACACGCGCTGGTTGAGGTCAAACGCAGGTCATTCGGCGCGCCGGCGTAGAACGGATTCGTAGACAACATTCCCGCGCCTTGTGTGATGGACGTGCCTTCGAAATCTGACCCGTTGTTACCCCAGACGTTGCTGTAGGAAATGCTGACGCTGCCACTATTGCGATCGATTCCGTCGTCTGAGTTATCCGTGATGATGCTGTTTACAACCGTGGTCGTGCCGCCAGATGTGTAGATACCATCGAAGTTTCCGTAGATGGTCGCATGTTGAAGCGTGAGCGAGCTCGAGTTCAGTACGTACGCGCCATACGAGTTGTTCTGGAACAACAGCACGTTTGAGAGCGTCGCCTGACTGCTGTCGCGTGAGTAGATCCCATACGAGTTGCTTCGCAGCGTGAGTCGGTCAAAGACGCCTGGGTTGTTTGCCCGGTTTTCGATTCCATAGGTTGCCCGTTCGATCACGACACCAATAAGCGATGAGCCGGACGCGCCAGAATAAAACGTGACGCCGTACCACGAGCCAATTGACGTAGTTGCCGAACCCAAAGTCACAGGAGAGCTAAGCGTCCCCTGCGTGACGAGGCTTCCCAAAACCCGAAGTTCAGCACGTGACGTGTTCTCGTAAGCCTGCATGATGTCGCTGGATTGGAACACCAAGGACGCGCCGGCTTGCAGCGTCAACGTCACGCCCGTCGCAACGGTAAGGTCGCCCGCCACGTTCGTGCTGCCAGCGGGTACCGTCGTGTCGGTCCAAAGCGTCCCGTACAGGCCTGGGGTGGCATCGTTAACGTAGGGTAAGGCGCCTTGGTCCGAGCCGTTTCCGGCACCAAATCTCGAAGGAGAGTTCGATGTGAGTCGCAAGTTTGAGCCGCTGACAAACAACGGATTCGCAACGATGACATTCGACTGCGAGATTGAAGTTCCTTCAAAATTACTGCCGTTGTTTCCCCATACCGTGCTGTCCGAGATGGTGACCGAACCGCTGTTCCGGTCGATTCCATCGTCGGAGTTGTTCGCGATGATGCTGTCGTTAACGATGGTCGTTCCACCACTTGTGTAGATGCCGTCGAAGTTTCCGTACACCGTACAATTGTCGAGCGTCAGTGAGCTCGAGTTCAACACGTAGGCGCCGTAGCTGTTGTTGTTCAGCAACAACGAATCTGTAAGCGTGATGGCGCCCGAGTTTCGGGTGTACACGCCGTAGGAGTTCTGCCGCATCGTGACGTTGTTGAACGTGCCCGGCGCGGTTGCATCGACTTGAAATCCGTAGGTCGCGCGCTCCACGATCAAGCCGTCGATGTCGGAACCCGTTGCGCCCGTGATGAAATGCACGCCGTACCATGACCCAATCGACGTCGTTGCCGACGTGAAGGTAACTGGGCTTGCGGTCGTGCCTTGCGTCACAATACTTCCCAGCACCCGAAGCTCCGCACGAGAGGTGTTCTCGTAAGCCTGCATGATATCCGACGTTTGGAACGTGAGCGTCGCGCCGGCTGGAATCGTCAGGGTAACACCGGGTGGAATCGTCAAGTCGCCGGCAACCGGCGTGTTACCGGCAGGTGCCGTCGTATCCACCCAGAGCGTGCCGTAAAGTCCTGGTGTTGCATCGGAGGTGTAGGGGCGAGCGCCTTGGTCTGAAGTGTCGCTCGAACCAAACCGAGACGGTGAATTCGACGTGAGGCGAAGCTCGGTCGTGTTGTTGTAGAGGGGGTTTGCGCTGATGACATTCGTCTGCGTAATGGACGTCCCTTCGAAATTCGAGCCGTTATTGCCCCAAACGTTTGAGTCAGAAACCGTCACGCCGCCGCTATTGCGGTCAATGCCGTCGTCGGAGTTGCCTGAGATGATGCTGTTGGTAATCGTGGTCGTTCCGCCGGAAGTATAGAAGCCGTCGAAGTTTCCGTAGACAGTACTCTTGTCGACATTAAGGACCGCTGAGTTCAGGACGTAGGCGCCATAGCTGTTGTTGTTCACCAATAGCGAGCTGCCAACGTTCAGTTCCGCCGAATTGCGCACGTACACGCCGTAGGAGTTTTGCGTCATCGTGCTGCCGTCAATCGAGTGTGTTCCAGCCGATGCATCGAAGCCGTAAGTGGCTTCCCGGATCACCGCACCGTCGATGTCAGCGACCCCACCCGACTCGCCGCGAATACCGACCCAACTGCCGATCGACGTGCTTGCCGACTCAAACGTTACCGGCGATGCGTCCGTTCCCTGAACGACCAGATTGCCTTCAACGATAATCTCAACTCGGCTGGTGTTTTGCCCTGAACCAGACGCATCTGTCGTGGCCGCCTCAACCGTCGTTCCTGCTTGAATCGTGAGCGTTGAACCAGCGGGAATCGTGATGTCACCCTGAATCGTGTAGGGGCTCCCCGCGGCGGTCCAAGTCTGATTGATGATGTTGCCGCCTGGAATGACGGTCTGAGCGAAGCCTGGCAGGCAAAAGAGCGCGGTCATGGAGAACGCAGCGACAGCTAAAAATCGACGCATGATACTTTCCTAATTGTATCGAAGTTAACGACGGTGAGTGTTGATCTCGCGCAGACCAAAGTAAAGATGTTGCGCGGTCTATTCAGGAACTTTCAGGCGGTTATTCGAGTTCGTTCGCCAGCTGGGTCAGCTGCGATTGCAAGCGAGTCTCGACGTAGTCGGCGAGCTTGTCGCTGTCTTCCAACGTGTAGTCGTCCAGGTAGATGGGCTCAAGAAACTCGACGGTAATCTTCGCGGGCAGCGGAAAGTAAGGTGGAATCGGGCCGAGCCACAATCCGTACGGTAGTGCAAATGAAAGCGGAAGCCGCCCAAATCGAAACCGTTTGTTCAGTTTCAACAACTTCGCCACACCCTTGAAGTCATGCAGGATTCGGAGTGTTCCGTGAGCGCCATGCGCGACAACTGGAATGATGGGAACGCCGCTCTTAATGGCCAAGCGCGCAAACCCCTTTCTGCCTGCAAAGGACACCTGATTGCGCTCGCTATAGGGACGCGTGGCCTCCATGTCCCCGCCAGGATAGACGACCAGTTTCCGTCCGGCTTCAAAGGCGCGTCGGGCGTTCTCGGGCTTGGCACGAATGCCGCCCAACTGGCAGATAATGTGGTTCAGGCCAGGCAGATCCATGACCAGGTCGTGGGCCAATCCAAGTGGGACAGCATCCATGCCATGTACCCGAAATGCCTCAGCCACCCAGATGAACGAATCGATTGACAGCGTCGCCCCGCTGTGATTCCCCACGTATAGCGCTGGCCCTTTTGGAATACGCTCCAAACCGCGTACTTCTGCGTCGTGATACGGAATCATGACTTCTTGAATGAAGTCATGAACCTGCATCAAGAGGTCTTCGTTCGTGTTTTCTAAGTTGTCCGGGTCGAACATTTTCATCTCAAATCCAGTCCCGTGTTCGACGGTTGAAATAGAGGTTACAGTAAATCTCGTTAGACGAGGATGGGCTTGAAGTACGCAATCGTATTTTCGTTGTTTGGCTTGGACGTTTGTCGGGAGTGCCAATGTCAGTTGAAGACGAGCTAAGCGCGGCCATCGAGGGCCTTTATCTGGCGTTTGCGAAGTACAACGTGGGCCACGTTATCGAAGGTTGTCCATGCTGCGTCTCGGACCAGGATCAACGCGGATTGGCTGGCCCTCCACTACGTGCTTTGACTTCCGACGACCTCGCCAGATTCGCCTTCAAAGCAATGACCACCTGGGGTGACGAGGACGACTTTCGCCACTTTTTGCCACGAATCTTCGAGCTAGTCTCACCTCACTACCCGATGTCGGAGCGACTTCTGGTCGACGAACAAGTCGTTTTCGGAAAGCTAAACTACGGCAACTGGAGAACGTGGCCTGACGCAGAACAAGCGGCGATTCGCACCTACCTCCTTTCTGCGTGGCAATTCGTCGCAACCCGACCCCACTCAGCAGATTGCAACGATTGGCTGGAAAGCCTGACATATGTCGATCCGCAGCTCGCCTTGGAGGGGCTTGCGGTGTGGGAGGAACTTACCCCCGATGCTGCCACCCAACTCAGTCAGTTTCTGCGGTACAACGGAGTCGGTATCACTGTTGGTTCATTTTCCTGGGGTTGGGCCACCAACCACCAATTGGTGGCCAATTGGTTAAACGAGTCAGGCATAATCGACCGCCTCTTCAAAGTCTGGGATACCAACCCTAACCATCCAGATTCTGATGAATGGGCGGCCGCCTTGGAGGAACTTTCTTGGGAGCAGTCGAACTAGCAATTGCCTCCCAATAGCTTCAACAGCTAGAAAGAACCTATGAGAAAAAACCTGATATTTCTTGTCATGTTAATGGGCTGCTCTGGCAGTCCGCCAGCTCAGCACGTTCCAACGAAGACTGACGTTCCTACAACGGAAGCAGAGACAGGGGCCGAACAAATCCAACCAGACGCCGGTGAGGTCGAAACCTGCATCGAGGATTTTGACGGCAATTGCGCACCAACGATGGATGCTCATTGCCAAGCATCTAAAGAATGCGAAGAGGATGGAAACTGTGTCCTAGGCCCACACAACACGTGTGTCGCCGAAGACGAGGCGCTGCAGTGCGATGCACCTGAGGTCCGCATCGACAATATGTGCAGGTTTCCGGCGGGCTATACCTGCGACGCAGAGTGCAAGTCAGACAACACCTGTCACGCACTACGCCTTGAGTTGCAGGGTGACGCTCTACCCTCGTCCAAACCCTACGTTGTCTGCGTGGAGTCGGACGACGACTGCGCGAAGTCAGCAGCATGCAAAGACGAAGGTCGATGCAAAGCTGCGGAAGTCCGCACCGTCGATATCGAAGAAACGTGTCGAAGCTACTATCGCTCGTGTTCCACGCTCGAATTCGGAGGGTGCGTTGTGCCCGACGAAGAGGAATAGATGAAACGAATAACTCTACTGACCTTCGCGCTACTACTGGCCTGTTCGGGAGCCCCGCCAGCGAACAGCTCGCAACCCGGCGAAACAGGCATTGAACAAGCAGAAGCGACGGAAATGTCAGCTCAAAAGTCCGAAAAGGCGCGGCCCCCACGTGGCGCAACGCAAGAGGAACTCACGGCGTTTCGCGAAGCTGTTGCCAAGAACGGCTGGATGTCCTGCGACGGAACTGCTTTTCGAGTCGCCTGGGAGAAGTACCTGGAGAGTGCGGAAGACGACGACGTGTATCCAGAAGAGAGCGAGTGTCACCCGCCTCCCGACCAGTATTGTGACCAAACAACCGCGTGTGCTGAACAAGGGTTGTGCTCGAAGTCTGGCGCTGACGAACGCACGTGCGTGATGAACGACGGGGATTGCGCAAAGTCGTCAGCCTGCAAGATGGACGGAAGGTGCGATGAAGTCTATCGGTACGGGTGTGCGCCGCGTACTGACGATGATTGCGCGGAGTCCACTGCATGCGCCCAAAATGGGCTCTGCGTTCTGGGCGAGGATCACAAGTGCGTCAAACTTGAAGACGCAATGCAATGCGACGAGGGCAAGGTTCGGATTGACCACGCGTGTTATCTCCCGGCGGACTACGATTGCGCGACAGAGTGCGAAGAAGAAGGCGAATGTGACCCATTAACCATGAATATGGATGAAAGCGGATTTGATACATCAAAGCCGTATGTGGCTTGCGTGGAGTCGGATGCGGACTGCCGAAAGCAACCGCGGTGCAAAGAAGATGGTCAGTGCAGTGCTGTGGGCTACGAGCTCGTGTCCATGAACAAATGCGATGGAATGCGATTTCAATCGTGCGACTACCTGGTGACAGGCGGCTGCCGGCCAAACGCCAAGGACTGCGCCAAGACATCGGGTTGCAGGCAAAACGGAGACTGCGGCGTCAGCCCCTACTCTTCTGTCTGCCAACCTGCAAAACCAGAGCACTGCACGCAATCCGCGGGCTGCAAGGAAGGCGGCAATTGCTTCATGGTGCCCGTCTCAGGAGGCAACACGTGCGGCACGAAGGAAGAGGCCGAATCTGACTGATGAAACTTGAACAAATCGGGATAGGGGGCGGCTGTTCTCAGCCGCGCCCCTCCCACACCACCCTGCATGCGGGTCCGCACAGGGCGGTTCGATGAGTTGAGGTCATGTCTTCGCCAATCTCGGTAATCCAAGTTCG
>JAUIBR010000050.1 GCA_030427705.1 bacterium
GCCATCACACCAAATGCTTCGGCGGATTCCAATTCTTGGATACCCGGTTGCACCGTGACGTGTCCCACTTCCCACGCTCCTGAACCAATCGGCTGGAATGTCTCGGTGATGGCGCTGCCATTCAACGTGACGGTCGTGCCCGGTTTGCGAATGATGGTCATGTAGTCCGTGCTGTAGTTATTGGGCGTCAACAGGACGTAGTCCTTGCGGTATTGGGACGTCGGCACGGAAAGCAACATCGCTGGATCGCCAATGCCGCTGGTTGTGCTGCCCTGAGACACCAGGAATTGCGCGACCGAAATCTTGCCCGTCGCCGAGACTTCGAAGTTCTGGTCGCTGAAGAACGCTACGTGCTCGCCCTTGTTCAATGTGACGTTGTTTGCGTCTTCCTGAGGCGGATTTGTTGTCAGCACGACACCGTCTTCTGCGGCAACAATCTTCCAATGGTCCATCTTCTGGCCGCGCCCTGGCGAGTGCGCCGCAAGGTAGTTGGTATCCCAAGTCTCGATTGGGAAAAGCTGTTGCTGGAGGTGGTCCGCACAGCATGTGCTGGAATCTTCTTCATCGCCGGGGAAGCCACCGCCGCCTTGTTGCGGCGGATTGATGACGGCCTCTTCATGACCAGCGAACACGATGATGTTCTTGTTGGCCAGAATATATGTGCCCGTCAGGTCGTTCGCCCCACCGAATGAGTTTTCGGCATCACCAGCCTGAAGGTTCAAGACTTCACCGCGCTGCAGCGCAAATCCACGCGTCACGCCGGGAGGGAATGAGTTGATGTTTCCACCTGGGGTCATCCGCGCCGTCGACGTCACGTTGATGCCCGTAGTTCCGGGCTCAACCGCAAGGATGGTCACGTAACTATGTTGCGGCTCAGGGCATGGCAAACCGGGCAAGCAAGGAATCATCTGCGAAGGCCAGTTTACGACCATGTACTCCTTGCCCAGCGTGTTGACCGGCAAGAGCAACGACGCGTCGTTCGAATAGACGTTCGAGTTGTTCAACGGGCTGAATTGGTGCGCCGAAACCGGGATGGACGACACGATATTGAATGCGTTGCGCGTCACGCCGGTTCCCGACACGTCGAGGCGAGGCATCGTGAAGGCACGAACGCTTCCCGCGGGAACGACGGGGTCTGCGACGTTCACGCTGACACCGGCGACCTGTGAGTAGAACGCGATGGTCGCATCCTTGAACTGGTCAGGGTTCGAAATCACAACCGAATGCGGCACTTCGTCCGGCTTCGGGTTCGTGGTTGGGTCGGTGTATTGATCGAGGTCGATCGTCCAGTATTCACAACCGACGTAGCTGCTCTGGTACTTACCAAGCTCGCAGATCGCCTTGCAGCTGCCAGAATCGCAGACCGTGTCAGCAGGGCAGGCCATTGGGGCTTCGAAGCCAGTCCCGTCTGCGTTGCACAACTTCACCGACTCGCCGCCTTCACACACAAACGAGCCAGGGACGCAAACATTCGAAGTGCACTGGTCAACCAGGCATTGCTCACCGTTCGTGCAGGCTTCTGCGACAAACGCCGTGCCTTCATCGTTGCATCGATAGACCGCCGAGCCTGACTGGCATCCGCCGGATGAGCCAGAGGTGCACTGCGCCTCGATCACTTCGTCGTTGTTGACGTTGTTTTCGTTGTTTTCGTTGTTCGCGTTGTTGCTGTTGGCATTGTTCGCGTTGTTCGCGTTGTTGCCGTTGTTGCCGTTGTTAACGTTGTTACCCTGACGGATATCGTTGTTCAGCGAGGAATCGCCATTCTTGATGGTGTCATCGCCGCAAGCGGCAAGGCTGAAAACAGCAAGCAAAATACACAGTCGACGCATATCGAACCCCTTGGGAATGCTACGAAAGTCGTAGCAGCGGTTTTTTGATGGCGCCGACTATGTATCAGGTCATGTGCGATAATTCCACACAATTAAGTAAGTACTCACTAGGTACGCCAGCTTTGACGTACCCCACGATTCTCACTGTGAAGTCTCTGCGATAACTCGTTCAAACACAGATCCAGTGGTGAGTTTGTAAACGATGAACTCCTCGCCCTGCACTGCGAACAGGTGGCCATCCGACACGATGGCATCATCGACACCCTCCATGCATGTCAATGAGCGTGACCAGTGGGCTTCTCGTTCCTCCTCGGTCATCTTCGAATCATCACATGGAATCTCGACATAGGCGCCGTCATCGTCTGCTTCGTACTGCTTGAACAACTCGCCGGCCCATCCTGCAACTGGGTCATATCCCAGACACGTGTAGTGGTCGTAAAACCCAAGCGCCGCGCCACCACCGACGGCGAGCAATGTCTTCGGCCAAGAACAATCGAACTCAAACTCAGTGGCAATCGTCGTTGGGTTTTGTGGATCCACGATCAGAATCTTCTCGCTGCCAATGCACCAGACTTGGTCGCCAACCTTGGTGACACGACTCGCATTGAACTCCTCGGGGGAGATTCGACCGAGCGCATTTAACCCACCGTCCTGGACAGTGAAGACACGCAGACCGCCGGACGCGCCGGCTGCAAAGACATGGTCATTGGCGATGACCACGCCCTCAACGAATCCCTCGTCCAGTTTGTGTTGGTCGACGATGCGCGCGTCGGAGAGGTCGTTGATACGCATCAAGCCCAGGCCGTCCCAATTCATTGCGAGCACTGCGAATTCGCCTATCACAGCGACATCGTAAATGCTCTTACCCAGGGCCAAGCCACAATCAAAATAGTCCGGATTGGCGGGGTCGCTGACATCGATGAAGTTCAGAGCTCGATTGCTTTCTGCCGCGAGAAGCGTATCGCCCAATAAGGCGACGGAAGCGATGTTGTGCTTGAAACGCATCGTTTCGGCCACCACAGGCTCGGTGGGGTTCGACATGTCGACGATCGTCAGGGCGTGTGATGAGCCATAGCGGGCTGAAATGAAAGCGTGGTCCTTGTGAATGACCATCTTCCCCCCGGCCGCAATGGGGACAGAGCCGACCTTGTCCAAGTGGGGACCAACTGCAGCGTATTCTTGAATTTGCGAACCCATCATTCACCTCCCAATTCAGCGACGAGTTGTCGGTAGGCTTCGGTATCTCGAGCCGGGGCCAAATCATCATCAGCCTCGAATTTCTCGATCGTATAGGTCTCATGAAGCTGCGATGCTTCGCGCAATACCGCGACGGCATCATCGGTACGACCGGTGTTTGCGAACACGCACGCGGCATTGAACTTTGCCATCGCGAAATACTGCCGGAAGACACCCGCAATCTGTGCGTCCAAATCGCCTCCCAAAATGGAGGCCATCAATGGGTCTCGTGTTGACGGGTCATAGTCGAATCGCGACCAGTCCTTTTCGAACAGCGCGTCAAACGTCTGCGCAGCTGCTGACGCATCGCCTTTGCGATATTCCAGCACGCCTTTATTTGTCGTCAGAAGAACGTATTCAGGCTTTTTGTCGCTAATCTCATCCCGCATCTTCTCTAACAATGCGATTCCTTCATCGTGCGCGTCCAGCGCATGAATAGCGACGTAGACCGATTTGAAGACGGTCTGGACCGTCGATGACGGCAGCTCTTTCGCCGTCTTCAGAACCAAGTCGTGTCGACCCGCCTCCGCCAACCGATCGAGTACATCTCGGGCGGTCGCGCCGGTTAGTCGACGGATGATCCAAGCCAAATCCTCATGGACAGGTTCGAATGCCAAGACCTGGTCGCGGAATCCTTCATGCGGCCAGTACAGCATCAGCAAGGCCTTTCGACGTGATTCGTCCTTTCGAAACCATCTGTAGGCCTGCAGAAGCCGCTGTCCAAACACCTCGTATTGGTCGCCGAGTTTACGACAAATGGCAGATGTGATGTTCCAAGAGTCCGGCGTCATTCTCTCGGCCAAGTCAGCATCGGACAACGACTGCATCTGCGCATCGAACTCGAGCTCCAACACTGCCTCGCGTCGGGCCTCGGCCAACTGTTCCTCAGTCAGCTTCGCCGCCAAACGCTCTAGTCCGCGATAATAGGGGTCGTGGTCCATCGAACGCTGCCCGTCCCGAAACTCGCCTTCGCGATAGCAATCGGACTGGAAGTAGTCGTAGGCCCAACGATACGCCGTATATCCGTGAGGCGTCTGCGCGGTGTCCCACGCTTGAGGACTCACATCCGTGAATTGGAAAAACGCCTTACGATATACAATGTCATCATTTGACAATGTTTTTATCGCCGCCACACAGGCGTCGGCCGCTGGACTAGCTCCTTGGTCGCGGGCAATCAGTTCATTTCGTAAATACAATAACATCGGGTGGTCTGGATACGTTTCAAGCAACGCTCCGATATCAGGACACCCACCGGCGTCGATCTCAAATCGAGTCAGCAGCAACCGTGCTCGGCGCAAGAGTTGTTCTGCCTCGTCGTCGCGGTCACAAGCCTCAAGAATCTGCACGACACGTTTGGTCGATTCGATATCTTCAAGTTTGTGGCGCCCTTTGTCGTCGAGCTTGATTGCGAGGGAAACGGCGAATGACTGAACCGCGTCATCCCCTTTTGCCGCTTCAGACAAACGGGCAATGATCGCGTCAATATCCTCAGCCTCTTGGATGTTCTTGGTGAAGAGGTCGATCGCCTTCTGATTGTCTATCAGGACGTTCATCCAGGCGTGCGCACTCGCAAACGTCGATGAATCTGCATCGAATCCAGCGCGAAATTCTTCCCACTTCAGTCTAGGAAGACGCTCGGCCCAACCCGCGTAGAAATCCATCATGTGATACTGGTCGCGCTCGCAGTACTCGTGGATCATTGCCGGTGGCGACTCGAGCCCTATCTTAAACAACACCTCGGCGAATTTCTTGATCTGTTGACCACTACCCCGGTTGGGTTTGCACCACCGATCGAGTAAATCAACCAGACTGGGCGCGAGAGACTTAGCGCGCTCACCAAGTCCTTCGACCCGATTCATCACAAAATCCCAACACCCACCGAAACCTGGAAACGACTCGGGCAGTACAGCGATGACCTCTGATAACGCCTCGATATAGTCATCATCGATATGCTCAATCTGATAGTTTGCGGCGCCCCAACGATCGAGCTTGATGACTTCATCACCATGCTTTTCGCGAAGATCGATTTCTTTCATTCGAACGCGAACGGCGATGTGTGGGTGCTTGCGCGCCTTTGCGAACGCTGCCTCAACATCGGCCTGCAACGCCGGTTTCGCGTCTTCAGGCACGCCGCGCCAGTGATAAAACAGCCGTCCTAAAGCGCTCCTTCCTGCTTCCAGCGCGTCATCGAGCTCAAGACCTTCCAATGTCGGGAACTCCGAGCTCAGATCTGCGCGGACATATTCAATCGCGTCATCTCGATTCTCAGAACCTAAGGACCACCAAAGATGAGCGAGATCGACGGAATCAACTTTCCAAGGGATGGCGTTGTGTGCCGGCTGAAGTTCCTCGTTGGGCTCACTGCCATCACGTTTCAGGATAGCAACCTGAAGTGTGTTTGCGCGTAGGTCGTCATTTGAGTTTAACAACTCGACCAACTCCGCAAACTCCGGCGTATCAGGTTGGCCGGCGTACTCCAACAAATAGAGCCACTTCTCTTTGGTCGTCAGTTCGGGTGGAGGTTCGGCGGACTTCAGATGCTGGTCTCGGAGTGGATGGTCCGCAAGAAGAGCCTCGGACAAGACTTCGCCGACTTCGAACCAACCATCTGTAGAGCCTTCGTCGCCATAGCCCAAATCGCTGGTCACGAAGAGACGAAGTGGAAGCGCTTTTGGGAACTCGGCTATGGCCTCGCGAAGAAACAGCTCGCGCACAATCTCCTGCGCGAAAATCGCGTATTGAGCCTGGCGCACGTGGCTAAAGATCAGCGACCCATCTATGACCTCGTCTTCGTGTTTGAGCTGATAGCGCTCACCGTCTTCGAGGGCGTAGATGAAGTCGTAGGTGTCTTCATCGTCCTCGGTCTCGGGGTCATAGTTGTCTTCTTCCGAGACAAGTTGGTGATAGAGGCCGTATTGAGCTTTCCAGTGCCCATCCGAAACGCTGACCGAGCGAATATTCGCATCGCCATGTCCGTATGTGCTGACCGCAACAACCAGCGCATTGAACGGTTGAATTCGGTGCTTCTGGTCCGCGCCAGGGCTACGGGACTCAAGCAAGACTTCCTCTAAGAACTCCAACAGTTCCTCACGCTCCATCCAACGCAGCGTGAATTGCTTCATCATTCGATCGAAGCCGTAGGCAGGACTGACGTACTCGTCGTCACGATCGGATAGATAGTCCGTGGGTTTCCCCTGAATCTTCTGATTGTCTGACGCGTGGAAAATCGTACGCAATAACTCAAGGGCGGTCGCGGGACCGCCTTCGGTCCACGCCGACGCAATTGCATCTTCGTAGCTCATCTTCGACTCGGTTGTGGTTGAGCGCGAAGACTAGATCCGAACCACACAAGTTGGCCATGAGTTTCTTGGTACTCGTCTATTCAACTTCCCATTGGGCGGGGCTGAATCGCTCGAACGGACCCGTGCAGGTCGCTGGGTCGAGCCCCGTGCACTGCGTTAAGTACTCGCCGCGAAGGCGGATGACGCCCGGTGCGGTGCGATTGGTGATGCCCAGGTTGATATCGCCCAGCCGTACGAAGGAATCCGCAGCCAGCTCACGCAGACCACCTTCGCCGTTTGGACACGGCTCTTCCGCAATCGTTACCCAGCCCGTCTGCGGATCTGAGACCTGCACTTCATATGCGGGGCATGTGATGTAGTTGGGGTCGGCGCCGATTCCCGGCTTCGTCCAGTACACTTCCAAGGTCGAGTTCCAGCTCAGGTTTTCTGGATTTCTTAGGAAGAGACCGGGCGTTGAACCACCGTTGACTTTCGTGCATTGGCCGACCGTGTCGGCCGCGCCGACGTTCGAACAACCACATGCGTCATCACACCCAAGCGTCGCGTTCTCGCAGGTCCAATCGTAAGGGCAGTCGCGGCTGCCGACGCACTCTTTCAGGCCAGTTGGTTTTGCTCGGCAGACACCGACGGCGCCGCTAAGAATGTCGCCGCCATAGCAGCTACCACGCTGTGCGTTCGTGCAGTCGTCATCTGTGAAGCACGCGTCGCCATTGCATAACGCTGGGAGGCTCTGGCAGATGCCGTCGCTTCCGCCTTCACCAGGGAACATTGGCGGGAAATCGCCGCGACCGTCGCAGTACAAACCGTCGGCGCAAGCGTCCTCATCCAACGGCCACGCGCAGACATCCCCTGCATCGCCCGCGGGAACGGGGCACGCGGTCATCTGGGTTTCGTCCCATGACGAGCAGTCGTACCAACCGAACGCGTTCTCCCAGCAGAAATAGTCGCCGCCCATGTTGGGGCAGGACGCCAGGAACGAACCGCCACCACAGCACTCTTTGACCGGGCATTCCCAGTCGATGACGACGATATTGTCGCCAACGCTGAGCTCGTTCGGACACACGCCAGGCTCAATATTATTGGCGTTGTTCGTGTTGTTGAGGTTGTTCAGATTGTTGACGTTGTTGACGTTGTTTTCGTTGTTGGGCTCTGAGTTTTCGCGCAGCTCCCAAAACTCGATGATGTCATCTAGTTCGTCGTCCATCAGGTTCGGATCGGACGAGCACAACACCGCACCATTCGGGCGATCGAAGCGATGCGCAAAGTCTGGTGGGCAGTCAAACCCTTCAATGATCAGGGCAGCGTTGTAGTAGCAGTACGTCTCGTCGTTGCGCTGAATGGTATCGCCGTCACCGCACAGGTTTTCGGCTTCTTTCGTCGCATCGTCTGAACATCCAAACAGCGCAAACAGCAGCGCAATCATCAGGTAGTATCGCATCTTCATTTCTCGTCCTCGCCGAGTTGTCCTTTTCGTATGTAATCGTAGGGCGCCCAACAGATTGAAAGCCGCAACTGACGGGAGTCCGGCGCCGTTTGCGCTTCTTCATCAATCTGTTGGATGGTCGGAATCAGCGAGTCGCCAAAATGGGCGAGCAGCCGTTCGATATCGCCGTCTTTGATAAGAAAGCTCATGGTGCGGGCAAACGCTTCGGGCTCTTCATCGATGAAGCGCGCGTAGGCCGCGTCCGTGAGATTGCTGATGAAGGAAGTCAGACCGCCCATCCGCGCGATCAGCGTGTGATCGAGCTTACTGTGCACGTTCTTCTGAACGACCAGCTCGCCGTCGAGCTCAGCCACGCGACCGCTTTCGATCAAGTCATCGATAGCCTTATCGACCACCGTTTCATCTGATTCAAAGCGCTTCAGAAGCTGTTTCACCTTCTTGCGGCTGACCGGCGTCGCCCACAGCAGAAACTCGATACGCACAGGCAGGTCGTACTCACGTTCCGCATCCAGGAAGTTCTCGCGAAATCCCTTTTGCAGGCGTTTGACGTGCCGCTCGCTAATATCGAGCTGCTCTGAAATCTGTCGCAGCTTCAATCCGCGCGACTTCATTTCATGAAAGTACGCCATCCGAATCGACTCCTGCGCCTCTTGAAGCGAGGAGCCGAAAGCGTCGGAAAGCATTGCTACAGAACGCCCAAAGGCGTGTAGCATGCGTTGGCGAAGCTCGTTCTGAGCCATGTCCGTCTTCTTCGTCATGATTGTGTTATAGAGAACTTCAAAACGCAGATCCACAAAAAAGGGACATTTTTGTCACTTTTATTTTGAACGATACGTTAACGAAACGTTAACGGTCTTGCGAACCCTGCACAGAATCTAGGCTTGCGACGAGTCGACCAGGTTAAACACCGACGCCTCGGTGAGTTTGTAGACGTTGAATTCCTGACTTTGGACCGCAAACAGATGGCCATCGCGCACGATTGCGTCGTCAATGCCCTCCATACACGTGAGTGATCGCGACCAATGAAGCGTCTCGAAATCTTCCTCGCTCATTTGCGATTCATCGCACGGAATCTCGACGTATGCGCCGTCGTCGTCGGCTTCGAATTGCTTGAACAGCTCGCCAGCCCAACCCGATTGCGGATCGTAAGCCAGGCAGGTGTAGTGGTCGTAGAACCCCAGAGCCCCACCGCCTTCGACAGGAAGCAACGCCTTCGGCGATGAACAATTCAGGTCGAACTCGAGCGCGACCGTCGTGGGATCCTCCGGATCGACCAACAAAATCTTCTCGCTTCCCACACACCAGATTTGGTCGCCAACCATGCTGATACGGCTAGCATTAAACTCGTCTGGCGAAATCCTACCGAGCGGATTCAAAGCCCGGTCTTCAATCGTGAAGACCCGCAAACCACCAGACGCTCCGGCCACAAAGATATGGTCGTTTGCGACGACAACGCCCTCGACAAAACCCTCATCCAGCTTGTGTTTGTCGATGAGCCTGGCGTCGGACAGATCGTTGAGGCTCATGAGTCCCACGCCCTCCCAGTTCATGGCGAGCACCGCGAACTCCCCGCAGACCGCAACGTCGTAAATGCTCAACCCCAGTGCCAATCCGCAGTCAAAGTAATCGGGGGCCGTCGGATCGCTGATATCGATGAAGATCAACGCTCGACTGCTTTCGGCGGCTAGCAACGTATCGCCTAACATCGCGACTGCCGCGATATTGCTTTTGAAGCGCATAGTCTGCGTAACTGTGGGCGATGTTGGACTCGTTAGGTCTACGATCGTCAGTGCATGCGAGGAGCCGTAGCGTGCCGAGATGAACGCGTGGTCCTTATGCACAATCATCTTGCCGCCCGCTTCGATTGGAACCGAGCCGACCTTCTCCAGATGAGGACCTGTGGCCGCGTACTTCTCAAATTTGGATCCCATCAGTGTCCTCCTAGATCAGCAATTAATTCTTGGTAGGCTTCGGTCGCGCGGACTGGAGCAAGGTCATCATCCGATTCGAACTTCTCGGCCGAATAGGCGTCGTTTAGTTGCGACGCCTCGCGCAAAGCCGCAACGGAGTCCTCAAGCCGGTTGGCATTGGCGTAGACGCAGGCCGCATTGAACTTCGCCATCGCAAAGTACTGGCGGAACACGTCGGCGATCTGCGCGTCCAAGTCGCCTCCCAAGATCGACGCCATCATCGGGTCTTTCGTCGACGGGTCGTAATCAAATCGCGACCAGTCTTTCTGAAACAGTTCGTCAAACGTCTGTTCCGACGCGGTTGTGTCACCTCGGCGGTATTCCAACACGCCTTTGTTTGTGGTGAGCAACACGTACTCAGGCTTCTTGTCGCTGATCTCATCACGCATTTTCTCCAACAGCGTGATGCCATCGTCATACGCATCGAGCGCCTGGATGGCCGTGTACACCGACTTGAATACAGCCTGCACCGTCGAAGATGGCAGCTTGTTCGCGGTCTCCAAGACCAAGTCGTGTCGCCCTGCTTCAGCTAGCCGGTCCAGAACGTCGCGCGCCGTCGCCCCACTTAGCCTTCGAATTATCCAATCGAGGTCCTCGTGAACCGGGGGAAAGGCCAGAATCTGGTCGCGGAATTCTTCATGCGGCCAGTACACAGTCAGCAAGGCCTTTCGCCGGGACTCGTCCTCTCTAAACCAGGAATACGCCTGCAACAGGCGCTCCCCATAATCGACATATTGGCTGGCGAGCTTTCGGCAGATCGTCGACGTGATATTCCAACTCTCCTGGGTCATTCGCTCCGCGAGGTCAGCATCCGACAAGGACTGCAGCTGCGCGTTGAACTCAAGCTCAAGCGAGGCTTCTCGACGTGCATCTGCGAGCTGATCATCGTCCAACTTCGCCGCCAGTCGTTCCAATCCGCGATAGTAGGGATCGTGGTCCATCGAACGTTGACCATCTCGAAACTCACCCTCGCGGTAACAATCGGACTGGAAGTAGTCATAGGCCCAACGATACGCGGTGTATCCGTGAGAGGTCTGCGCGTTGTCCCATGCTTGTGGACTCACACCTGTGAATTGGAAGAAGGCCTTTCGATAAACAATGTCATCTTTTGACAATGTTTTTATTGCTTCAACGCAAGCATCCGCAGCGGCGTGGGCACCTTCTTCACGGGCGACGAGTTCGTTCTGGAAGTAGTAGACCATCGGATGTTCAGGGTACGACGCCAACAATGCGTCAATGTCTGGAGAGCCACCTGCATCAATCTCGAACCGAGCCAGCAGCAGACGAGCACGACGCAGCATTTGTTCTGCGTCCTCGTCCTCATCGCGACTACACCCGTCCAGAATGCGTACCACGCGTCGAGTCGAGTCGATGTCTTCGAGCTTGTGGCGTCCCTTGTCGTCCAACCGGGTTGCAAGCGAAACCGCGAACGATTGAACAACACCATCCTCGCTCGCCGCTTCCGACAGACGTTCGATGATCGCGTCGATGTCTTCAGCGTCTTTGATGTTCTTCGTGAAGAGGTCGATGGCTTTCTGATTTTCAATCAGGACTTCTTTCCAAGCATCGGCGTTGGCGAACGCCGACGGGTTCTGGTTAAACCCGACGCGGAATTGTTCCCATTTCTGCTTCGGCAGACGCTCGGCCCATCCCGCATAGAAGTCCATCATGTGGTACTGATCGCGCTCGCAATAGGCATGGACCATCTGTGGCGGCGATTCGAGTCCTATTTTGTAGAGCACCTGGGCGAATCGTTTGATCTGTTGTTCGCTTCCACGGTTGGGTTCACACCACCGCTCCAGCAGTTCGACCAGACTTGGCGCGAGTGATTTTGCCCGCTCCCCCAAGCCTTCAACTCGATTCATGATGAAATCCCAACACCCACTAAACCCTGGGAACGACTCAGGCAGTTCAGCGATGACCTCCGCCAACGCCTCGATGTAGTCGTCGTCGATATGCTCAATCTGGTAGTTTGCGGCCCAACGATCGAGTTTGATGACCTCATCACCGTGCTGCTCGCGCAGGTCGATTTCCTTCATTCGAACGCGAACGGCAATATGGGGATGCTGGCGGGCCTTTGCGTAGGCGGCCTCGATGTCGGCCCGCAGCACAGCCTTCGCGTCTTCGGGAACGTTGCGCCAGTGATAAAATAGTCGTCCCAAGACGCTCCTGCCCGCTTCCAACGCATCATCGAGCTCAAGCCCGTCCAACGTCGGAAACTCTGCGCTCAAATCTGCGCGAACATAAGCGATTACATCGTCGCGATTCTCGGGGGCCAAGGTCCACCAAAGATGCGCAAGATCGACTGAATCAACCCTCCAAGGAACGGCGGTGTGTGCCGGCTGGAGTTCCTCAGAGGGCTCGCTGCCATCACGTTTGAGAATGGCGACCTGAAGCGTCTTGGCGCGTAGGTCGTCATGTGCGTTCAACAACTCGACCAGCTCTGCAAACTCGGCGGATTCGGGCTGGCCGGCGTATTCCAGTAAGTAGAGCCACTTCTCTTCAGTCGTCAGTTCGGGTGGAGGTTCGGCTGACTTTAGATGGTGTTCTCGGAGGGGATGGTCTTCAAGAAGCGCTTCGGACAAGACTTCCCCAACTTCGAACCACCCATCGGTAGAATCCTCGTCGCCGTAACCTAAATCGCTGGTGACGTAGAGGCGAAATGGGAGCTGTTTAGGGAACTCAGCGATGGCCTCGCGAAGAAACAACTCTCGGACAATCTCTTGCGCGAAGATCGCGTATTGAGCCTGGCGCACGTGGCTAAAGATCAGCGACCCATCAATGACCTCGTCTTCGTGTTTGAGCTGATAGCGCTCACCGTCTTCGAGGGCGTAGATGAAGTCGTATGTATCTTCGTCGTCCTCGGTCTCGGGGTCGTAGTTGTCTTCTTCCGAGACAAGTTGGTGATAGAGACCGTATTGGGCCTTCCAGTGCCCATCCGAAACGCTGACCGAGCGAATGTTCGCATCGCCATGCCCGTACGTGCTAACCGCGACAACGAGCGCGTTGAACGGTTGAATTCGGTGCTTCTGGTCCGCGCTAGGGTTGCGGGACTCGAGCAAAACCTCCTCCAGGAATTCCAACAACTCCTCGCGCTCCATCCATCGCAGCGCGAACTGCTTCATCATTCGATCGAATCCGTACGCGGGACTGACGTACTCGTCGTCACGATCGGATAGATAATCCGTGGGTTTCCCTTGGATCTTCTGATTGTCTGGCGCGTGGAAAATCGTACGCAATAACTCGAGGGCGGCCGCGGGACCACCATCGGTCCACGCCGACGCAATTGCATCTTCGTAGCTCATTTTCGACTCTTTGGAAGTTGAGAGCGAGGTTAGATCCGATTCCAGATCGATACTATTGATTTCTGGTCGCCTGAATTTCCCGAGCCATGGTCCGTCTAGGAGTCGGGCGCCATCTCCAATAGGTTTTTCATGCGAACCATCGTGTTCCTCGTATTCGCCTCGCTACTTCTCGCTTCTCCTGCATACGCTGAAACCACCGACCAAGAGTTGAAGGACTTGCTTCAACAGCTGGAGAAAAAGGTCGAAAACGTCGAGTCTCAGGCTGAACGTGACGCCATGGCGGAAACGCTGAGGCGCGCGATAAAAGACAGCGAGGCTCAGCATCCGAAGCGAAAGAAACACAAGCCGAAGGATCATGCGAAACGAGTGCGGGACCAAAACGAATGCATCGACCTGGGATTGAAGGTCTATGAGAAGGCCTACACGGAACCCACCGCGTTAAAGAAGGCGGTGCGCCAGTGCGATGGGCACGTTGACGCCAAACTATTGCGGCTGAGATTCGAAGTCGAACGCCAATCCTATACCGACCCCACGGCCTTCGAGACCGCAGCAACCTTCAGCAAACGACCCGAGCTACAAAAGAAGTTCGGCCTCATCCAGCTGGCGTTCGAGGCCTTCCGGCAGGGGTACACAGACCGAACCGCACTCAACCAAGCTGCAGACTGGGTGGCTGCATTAAAGCGTCGCGATGAGGGCTGTATCCGGCGAGCGCACGGTATTCACTCGAAGTACTACACGCCAACCACCGCGTTAGACAGGGCGGTCAACACGTGCAAGTAACAACTACGAAACAAGCCGATCAAAAATCTCAATGTATTGGGGCAATACCGCGTGAATAGAATAACTATCAACGGCTCGCTGACGCCCTGCTTCGCCCATTTCTGAACGCAACTTGGCATCGTCGATGAGTGCCTGCAGAGCATCATCCCAATCAAAAGATTCCAACAAGAAGCCCGCTCCTGACCCTTCATGAACCTCCCGATTCGCCCCAACATCAGACACCACGACCGGGGTCCCAACCGCCATATACTGAATCATCTTGAACGCGCATTTGCCGCGAGTTTGTGGCGAATCCACTAGAGGCATCAAACCGATGTCGAACGACTGAAGCAAGCCAATCTCGGAGTCCGCCGTCCAACGAATCTGCTCAACCTGTGGATGCCCTTTTAGCGGCAAGAAGTCAGCGTTGGAGACCATGCGGTATGTGACGTTGGGATTGTTCGCAAGCACGCGTTTCTGACTCTGAACGAGGCGTTCCAAAAACGGAAAGTTGCCTGATGTGCCCATCCAACCGATCGTCAATCCACCACGTTTGGACGCATCGGGAACATATCTATCGGTGTCTATCACCGTGGGAATGATCGTCGTCTTCTCTGACGCATCAGCCATTCCCGCCAAGAACTCGTTGCCAGCGATGACGTTTCGCGCCAATTCGATGTTCTGGCGAAAACACTCCATTCGACCTTCCGAGACAACACCGCCAGCCGCGAGCCAAATGGCGTCGTCAAAATCGAAAATCGTGTTCGGGTTTAAGTCCGTCACCACCTCTTCTGGGTAGGCCGTATCAGGGATGGCAGGGCGTTGGATAAACACGGCATCGTACGAACCCGCGTCTAGCCCCGCAACCGCACGTCGCATGCGGGTCAACAGCTTGTAGGGATTGCCGAATCGAGTACGACTGACCGAGTTGTATCGGTCTCCGTATCCATACCGCACATCACAACGAATGCCCGCCGCTTCCCAGTGAGGCAGAAACTGAAGCGCGCGAAAGCGTGTGGCAGGAACCGTAGTTCCCTCAGCAAGGATAAGTAGTCGCACTATTCGATTTGAAACGGAGATGCCGGATCGTCTTCGTGCCGAATCTCATCAACCGGCCGCGAGTAATCAACGCCGCGATAAAGAGCGTTTGGTGAGTTGATCACGATTCCTGCGTATGCCGAGATATTGCGATACGCATGAACAACGCCCGCGGGCACAACGACCGTGGCGGGTCGGTCTTCGCCAACGACCAGGGTTTGGTAAACGTTATACGTCTCAGAATCGGGCCTGTTGTCCCACAACCAAATCTTGAAATTGCCCGGTCCAATGAACGCAAAATAGTCGGCCTGAGCGTCGTGCTCGTGCGGACCACGTGCGATTCCTGGTTCCGTTTGAGAGACGTAGGTCATCACTGGGCGGTTCGCGTCATCGATTTGGTCATCTCTCCAAAGCTCGGTAAGCCATCCGCGCTCGTCGACATGCTTGGTCAGCTGTCGAATCGTTACGTCAGGGATAATGCCAGGTTTGAATTCACGCATATCTTGTCCATTCGCTGGTCTGAAAGATGAAATAGCTCAATTTGGCGCGCCGCGCGAACGCAATCGCATGTTTTGATACAGGTTCGCATAGCGAAGCGCGCCAAACCGAACACCAAAATGGTGCATGGTGGTCGCGCACGCGTCAGCCAGTTCCTCAATTGGACGTGAGTCAGCCACAACTTCGCTTGCAGCTTGTATGAGTGTTGCCGGCTCGGTATCCGGCAACACTATCCCCGACCCGGCGGCACGCACCCATTCGCTGACTTCCCAGTTACAACCGTACTGGATGGGGCGAACCCCTGCGGCAAAGAACTCTGCCAGCTTTGTCGGCATTTGCGCGGCCTGCGACGGCAACAAGTTTTGAATCAGGAGTCCCCAATCCATGATCGATAACACCGCAGGCATTTCATGGTGCGGCACCGTGGTGATCGTCACCCGCTCCAGACCAACATTATGTCTGGTGAGGGCCTCTGACATCAGCGAAGCCTGTTTCGTGATCGCTAGGAATTGCGCTTCGGGATTGCGAGAAAGAACCTCGGCGACCAGTTTTATCGAGGCATCCAACCGATAACAAGCGTTGATTGACCCCACCCAACCCACGACCAGTGAGTCACGCAGTTCGGCCAATTCGTTTGGCAGTTCAAATGGCCCTTCAAAGTCCTCGTTTTCAACTAAGGTGGGGATGACTTCGATGATGTCGGTTACCTCACCGAATCGCCCTGCCGCGATGGAGTCCGCTGCCGGTTGCGTAAGACTTACGATTGCGTCTGCGGCTTGATACAAATTGCGCTCCCATCCACGCGCAATGGCTGTCCGCGATGGAGTCGTAAACCACAGTTCCTCTTGGATTCGCTCGTCCACCCAAAAGCCGCGGATGTCGAAAATGAACGGGATGCCACTCAGTAGCTTAATCGTCCTGGCGACCTGACCGCCCAAGTAACTTCGCGCATGCATGAAGTCGGGTCTGTCTAGCATACAAACTGACAGCGCGCTTTCATGGACCGCAGCAATGTTTCGCGCAATTCCACGAGCACCTTTGCGGTAACGATGTGGAAGCCATGTAATCCCCTCCGACTCTAATTCCGAACTCAGCTTTTGGTGCCGCTCACCGCCGAAGTCCGTTTCCTTCTCTACCGATAGCACTGTGAATCGGGTTTGACTGACGGTCGCGACGCGACGCAACACTCGCAAAACCTGCGAGTGCCCGAGCGGTTCGAGCAATCCGTCAAATGATATGTAGAGAACGTGGAGGGACACGCCAAACCCGCAGTTTTAGTGGACGAAAACGCTCAACTCGGATAGAGCACTTCTCGTCAGAAATCAACCACGAGCGGAGTTGACATGAGCGACTCGTACTTCGTCCATCCGCGAGCACTATGCGAGAGTTCGAACATCGGGGATGGCACGCGAATTTGGGCATTTGCGCATGTACTGCCGGGTGCCAAGATTGGTGCAGACGCCAATATCTGTGACCACACGTTCGTAGAGAATGACGTCACGATTGGGGACCGCGTCACGTTGAAGTGCGGCGTGTATGTATGGGATGGTATCGATCTCGAAGACGATGTCTTTGTCGGACCCAATGCTACTTTCACAAACGACCCATTTCCGCGAAGTAAGCAATACCTTGATGAATGGCCTCGAACATGCGTTGAGAAGGGCGCATCTATCGGCGCGAACGCGACGATCCTGCCGGGAATCCGCATTGGGGCGAACGCAATGGTGGGTGCCGGAGCGGTCGTGACCAAGGATGTACCCGCAAACGCTGTCGTGGTCGGAAACCCAGCTAGAATAGTCCGCTACACTGAATCTTGAATGCCACTTGAAGACTGCCAAATAATAGAACTGCCGAAGATCTCGGATTACCGAGGCAACCTGACGTTCATCGAAACCGAGACTCATGTCCCGTTTGACATTCAACGGGTGTATTATCTGTATGACGTCCCTGGAGGTGCACAGCGCGGTGGACATGCACATCGAGAGCTCGAACAGTTGATCATCGCGATGTCCGGCAGCTTCGATGTGGTGCTCGACGACGGGTTCGAGAAAAAGCGGGTGCACCTGAACCGTTCGTACCAAGGACTCTATGTCTGCCCCATGATTTGGCGGGAGCTTGACAACTTTTCGTCGGGCTCGGTTTGCATGGTAGTCGCCTCAACCCTGTACGACGAAGCCGATTACTACAGGAACTACGACGCATTTCTGAAGGACGTACGATGAAGGTGCCGTTTCTGGATGTTGGTGCGACGTATCGAGACATCTCAACAGAACTCGACCAAGCCTATCACCGCGTCATGGAGTCTGGCTGGTTCATCCTTGGCCCTGAAACAACCGCGTTCGAACAGGAATTCGCGGCCTATTGCGACTGCGAGGAGGGAATCGGCGTAGGCAGTGGTCTTGACGCACTAACTGTTGTGTTGCGAGCCGCTGGTATCGGACCTGGTGACAGCGTAATCGTGCCACACCACACCTTCGTGGCGACGTGGTCAGCCGTCGTAGAAGTGGGCGCCACACCTATTGGATGTCCGGTCGATTCGTATTTCAATCTAGACCCCAAGGAACTTAAGAACGTGGTCCGTGAGGACACCAAGGCGATAATTCCGGTACATCTCTACGGCTTGCCTGCAGATATGGCTGGCATTTGCGAATTTGCCAACGCTCATGATCTCTTCGTGCTGGAGGACGCGGCACAGGCGCACGGCGCCACCATCAATGGACAAGCCGCCGGAAGCTTTGGAGATGCTGCGGCGTTTAGTTTTTACCCGGGAAAGAACCTAGGCGCCTTCGGTGATGGAGGCATGATCGTCACTCGCTCAGCAGAGTTGGCGGAGCAATGCAGAACCATCCGGAACTATGGGTCGAAACAGAAGTACGTTCACCAGATTCATGGCATCAATACACGCCTCGATGAGCTTCAGGCAGCCCTACTGAGGGTGAAATTGAAGTATTTGGACGCCTGGAATCAACGACGACGCGAGATTGCAGACTATTACCACGACAATCTTGAGGGAGTGACTCTTCCAGAATCTCCCGATGGTTATGAATCTTCGTGGCATCTCTACGTGGTTCGTTCGGACCGGCGCGACGCGATGATGGACCACCTGAAGTCCAAGGACATCCACACGTTGGTCCACTATCCGATTCCGCCAGCGTCTCAGGAAAGCATGTCCCATTTTGACCAGCACCATCAGCCGACTGTTGAGCTCGCGCAGTCGATTGTGAGCCTTCCGATTGGACCTCACATGACGGATGAACAAGTCGAGTACGTGGCGGACACTGTATGTCATTGGGCGACAAGCTAGCGCTGCCACTACGTCTGCTGAAAAGTCTTGCACTGTCGCGTCACGTCGACTCGAGCGCAGGCCGCCTCCCGATCAGGCCAGCGAAAGCCTTTCACAAGGTCAAGATCACCAAAGGCAAAGGCGCAAAGATTGTCTGCAACGGTGTGTTGCGTGTGTCTCCGTATTACTCGGATGAACCCGCCTGTATCGTGCTCGGCGATAACGCAACCCTGACCATTAACGGAGATTTCGTCATCGGTAACGGGGTGCAGATCATATTGAGCGCGGGCGCCGAACTTACCATCGGCGGGCGAAAAGATGAATCAAGCGCCGGAATCACGGAACGCACCCGCATCATGGTCAAACGAAAGATGACGATCGGACACGATTGCATCATTGCGTGGGGTGGGTTTGTTACCGATTGCGATTGGCACCAGATAGAAGGTCAATCCCCGCAGCGAGACGTAAAGATCGGCGACCATGTTTGGTTGGCGCCCAACGTCACGATCCTAAAAGGCACGGTGCTCGAGGACGGTTGTATCGTCGGCGCCGGTTCTGTGGTCTCCGGCAGCTTCGAGGCCAACTCGCTGGTCGCCGGTGTGCCCGCAAAAGCCGTCAAATCGGATGTGTCTTGGCGCAGGGACATGGATCCCCTGTGAAACGCATTCTTCAATCCAGTGCGATCATTGGGATGGGGTCCCTCGTTGGCATCGTAGCCGGCGTTGGCAAAGCCAAAGCGGTCGCGCTGTGGCTAGGGCCCGAGGGAATCGGGTTTCTGGGGCTTCTCCAAGCCGCCATGATGATCGGCACTGTACTTGTAGGCATTGGGCTGCCTTCCGCTGGAATCCGAGACGTGTCGTCCGCGCGAAACGACGAGGATGAAGAAGGCCTCTCAACCACCGCGGCGACGTTGTTCCGATACACGTTCTTGTGTTCAGTCGGGTTTGTGGCCATCGCGATGGGATTTCACGAGGAGATCCAAGCCACATTTCTTGGCGAGCAAAGCAACACTCTAGTTTACGGCACGCTTGCGGTCGGAGTTATTGCTGGGGCTTACGCCAATGTCTTTAACGCGTTTGTGACGGGTTTTCGTGACGTCTCGGCCCAAGCCATTATCCGGATCTTCAGCGCCGTTGTGGGCGTCACCGTCGGGTTAGGCGCTGTCTTCGCGCTAGGAATGGACGGAATCGCCGTTCTGGTCGCGGCAGCACCAGTAACCACCGTGCTCGCCGCCGTCTACTTCTACCGGCGGTTGGCCGTTAAGCGCCTCAAGGCCACTTGGTCACAGGTCAACGCCAAAGCGAAAAATCTCATTGGGCTTGGCTCGGCAATGATGCTGACCGCACTGATGGAGACCGGCGTCCAGTTTGTGATTCGCTGGATGCTGGACGCCGAACTTGGACGAAGTCCGCTTGGACAATTCCAAGCAGCGTGGAGTATCTCGATGCTCTACCTCAGCTTTGTGCTCGGCGCGATGGCCGCTGATTATTATCCTAGTCTGGCTGAAACGAAAGACGACCACACTCAACTCAATAAGCAGGTGAACGAGCAGACCCACGTCGCGGGTCTTCTGACCGCACCGCTGATCTTGGGTCTCTTTGTCGCGGCCCCTCTGGTCATCTTGATTCTTTACAGCAGCGAATTCACCGACACGGTGTCAGTCCTTCGTTGGCAGTTGCTGGGCGACTTATTCAAGGTTCCGGCTTGGGCGCTGGCGTTTGTATTGATGGTAAAGAACCACAATCGGCTGTACCTGAGCGTGCAAATCATCTGGAACGCGCTCTATCTGACGCTGGTCTATTTCGGGATGTCGACCTATGGCGTCGAAATCACGGGCATCGCATTTTTGATCGCGTATGCAGTCATCTTCTTCTACCTGTTGGTCGTGCTTCGTAAGGTCACGAACTTCAGATTCTCGCGTCAGAACCTGGTCTTGACGGGTGTGGTGCTGCTCGCCTTGGTCGCGATAGGTGCGTTGTTTGCGGTTCCGTACTATTACGTCCCTCAGATCTTAGTGGTGGTTGGTGTTGGACTCTTCTGTCTACGCGAGATTCAGAAGGGGTTAGGTGAAGAAGGATGGCGAGGGTTGCTGAAAAGAAAGTGAGCGTGCTGATGCCCGCTTACAATCACGGCAAATACGTCGAGCATGCGATTCGAAGCGTGTGGAACCAGACGTATGACCTGATCGAGCTCATCGTCGTTGATGACTGCTCGTCCGATGATACATGGGCGATAGTTGAGCAACTTCAATCCGAATCGCCTATCGAAATGGTCTCCGTCCGAAACCCCTCTAATCGCGGAATCACTGGAACGCTCAACACCGCCTTGGAGCTCGCGACTGGAGACCTAATCGCGATTCTAGCCAGCGATGACTACTTCGAGCCGGACAAAACCGCGATTCAGGTAGAAGCGTTTGAAGAGGGTGTGGTCTGTGTTCACTGCGACGCATGGTTGGTCGACGCGGACGACAATCGGCATGGACAGGCCTATGCCGTCGGGACTCTGCCACCGGCCAAGAACGACGCATTCAAGACCCTCGCGAAGGGAGGATGTCGCGTCCTACCCGTCTCGATCATGGTGGATGGGGAACTGGCGAGAGAGTTGCAGTTTGACGAGAATTTGCGCGCCGAGGACTTTGATTTTCACCTGCGGCTCTCGAAACTGGGACGATACCGCTTTGTAGACCAGCCTTTGGTCAACTCTCGGGAGTTGCCCGGAAGCCTTGGACGCTCCCCGGACCGATACCTCTTGGACATGTTCGCTGCACTCGAAAAACATGAAGAAGCGTTAGGTGTTGATTACCCCGTTATCATGCGCCACCGAGCGATTCTGGGGGCGAACCTGTCTCTGGCGCATGGGTATCGCGAAGGTTTCTGGGAATCCGCAAAACTGGGCGTCGAACAGAGCGATTCGCTCAAGTCACAAGCCTCCTTTGTGGCCCGATTAGCAGTAATTGGAGCTGTTATCACCGGGCGTTCGCTGGTTGGTTCGCACCTTCCTGCGCCAATGCGTAAGCTGATGTCTAAATCGTACCAGAAGTTTGTTTATGGGCGCGGTGCATAGGCGACTCGCCATTGCGCTTCAACTTCTCGATTCCATTTGGCGTACTCCGTCGGTCCCGGCCGGTCCACTTTTGGAAATGGGACGCCAAATCCACGTTTGGACAAGTTGGGATAGTTGTTCGGGAGGCGGCGGCGTAGTGCGCGACGCAAAAGCCATTTGCCAACACCGTCTTGGAGCTTCAGGTGCACGGGCAGTGAGTTGCCAAACTCAATGACGCGGTAGTCTAGGAGTGGGGATCGAGCTTCTAGGCCGAACGCCATTGTCGCGCGATCGACCTTCACCAAAACGTCGTCGCGCATGTAGGTGACCTGCTCTAGGGCCGACAGTCGCTCGGGCAACGAACGTGAATTCAGGTTTGTCCAGCCATAGTCCGGATACAGCGTTTGAGCCCAACTCGCGATCGAGCGGCGACGCACACGCTCGCGATCCGACACTGAAAGGTCAAAATCGGGGCGGACCTGTTTGAATGGGTCGAACACGTCGGAAGGATCCTCTGCTTCAAACAGGCGACGTAGAATCTCGAGCTTGATGTCGATGTTATCCGACGAGAAACCTCCCATCTCTAGAACCCCTGAGAGAATCGCGCGAAATCCAGGTATTCGTTCGATGATATTCAGCGCTATCGAGGGTACCGAACCGCGAAGGCCTCGACGAAGCTTCATCAACCGCTCAGGGTAGGTGACCCACGGATAGCCGAGGAACGTTTCATCACCGCCATCGCCAGTTAACACCACGGTAACGTGTTGACGCGCGAGCTCTGCAATCGCCATGGTTGGAATTTGCGACATGTCAGAAAACGGTTCGTCGAAATGAGCCGGAATTCTGGGAATCTGGCGCGCGTAGTCGGCCCGAGAAATCTCCAGCACCTGAATGTGCACGCCAAGTTCCCGCGCGGTTTCCACGGCGACGGCTGATTCATCCTGAGCGTTGTTCGGCACGCCAACAGTAAAAGCGGTGACGTCCGATGCCTGAGCGGTGACGCTGCTGAGAACGAGACTTGAATCAATTCCGCCCGACAGAAATACGCCTAGAGGCACATCTGAACGCAGTCGAATCCGAGTCGCTTCGTCCACCAGCTCGAGCAATTGGTCGACGGCATCATCGGCGGTGCCCGAGAAGTGTCGTCCGTAACCCGTGAGCGGGTCCCAATATTGCTGTTCGTCGATCGTGAGCTTGTCCCGAGACAGGTCGATAGCTCCCCACGATCCCGCAGCGAACTTCGTCACACCTTGATAGATCGTGTGCGGTTGCGGGATGTATCCCAACCAGTGAAAGAAGCTCAGCGACAATTCTGAGATCTTCGTTGGAATCCCAAACGACAACAGCGCCTTCAACTCTGAGCCGAATACAATTAGGTCATCGGTTTGATAGACGTAGAGTGGCTTCTTTCCAACGCGATCGCGGGCAAACACCACTCTGTGATGAGCGGGGTCGCAGTAGGCAAATGCGAACATCCCGTTCATTTTGGGAATGAACGATGGTCCTTCGGTAAGCAATCCTGCGTACAGAACTTCGGTATCGGATGTGGTTCGAAACCGGAAATCCAGACCCTGGCGAAGTTCCTCGAAATTGTAGATTTCACCGTTATACGTGAGTGCTGCTTTTGATTTCGCGCTGCGGAAAGGCTGTACACCGGACTCACTCAAGTCCAAAATCGCCAAGCGCGTATGACCTAGTCCGACCTCCCAATCGCCCACACGAAGAATGCTATAACTGGACGCATCCGGGCCTCGATGACGAAGTTGCTCGATCCCATCGAGTAATTTCTGTTTCGCAATGACATCAGGTCGTGCGATGTATCCAACGATTCCGCACATTAGTTCGCCAAGATGAAAACTAAAGAAATCGCAAAACGAATCATACACACTGGCCTGAAGAACGAGTTGGGAGAGTCAGTCATCCGAAACGCCTATGCCTTGAGCCCGCGAGGGACCCGCAGATGGGTGCAAAAGTTGACGCCACAACCACAGGACTATGGGCGAGAACAGCGAAAGCTGCAACAAGACGGATTGACCTGGGTATTCGAACCCTCGAATTACTTTCAGTGGTACCATTTGTTTGGGTTCGAGGATGACGTCCTCGATGTGCTGACCGCGCTTGGGCGAAACGCCGAGGCATTCTTGGATGTTGGAGCCAACGTTGGTTACTACAGTCTCATGGTTGCGAAACATGCAGGCGTGCCGTCCATTGGCGTCGAACCACATCCGAAGACGTTTGGGCATTTCTGCAAACACATCGAACTCAACTCAGGTTCGGTCGATGTTCGCGCGGTGCAATCCGCTGTCGGAGACGCGGATGGCGTTGCACACCTCAAAGACTTCGGTGTCGGCGATGTCGGTAAATTCTCCCTGCGCGAGGGCGAAGAGAACTCGATTGAGGTTCCGGTTACAACTATCGACAAAATCCTCGATTCCACATCGGTCGGCCTGATCAAGATCGACATCGAAGGATTTGAGCCCGAGGCCTTGCTTGGCGCCCAAAAAACACTGGCGTCACTTCCGACTCTCTGCCTAGAGTACAGCCCCGATTGGTACGCAAACAAGCGGGATTATGCGAAGTCAGCATTCCAAGGATTGGTCGACATGGGGTATCAGGCCTTCGACAATTTGGCGTTTCGTCAGCAGGGCGCTCGCGCGCCCATTGTCGATCTCGTTGCGATCCTAGAGCTTCCGGAGCGGTTTCTGACTCAGCGCAACGTAGTGCTAATTCACAAATCGAAAGTTGAAGCGTCCCACAACGCCATGATGCGTTATGTCAAAGCCTGACATTGGGGTGGTCATCCCACATCTTTCCGATGGTGGAGCCGAGAAAGTTCTGTCGGTGTTGTCCACAGAAATGGAAGACTTTGATTGGTCTTTCTATCTATTCGAAGACCGCGTGGGTTATCCAATCCGGGGTGATGTCCACACGTTGGAACTAACCACCGCCGGGGATAAGGGCGTCGCTGGCAAACTCGCAAAACTTGGAAAAGGCGTTGTCAATTTGGAGCGCCTTAAGCAGAGCGAACGTCCTGATATCGCCCTGAGTTTTCTGACGCTTCCAAACATCATGAATCTGCTGACCTCGGGTGGACAACCCACGCTGGTCAGCGAACGGACCAATCTATCGACAGCGCTCGTGGGCCGTGCTGGTCGTGTGTACGGGAACCTCGTGCGACGTTTGTACCCCAAGGCGGATGGAATCATCGTCCTGTCACACGGGGCTGCGAATGACCTGACCACCAATTTTGGGGTTCCGGAGTCACTGATGGAAGTCATCTACAACCCCATCGACGCTGGTGCAATTCGACGGAGGTCACTCGAATCCTCACCGGGTTTCGAAGGCGCACCATTGCTGGTTCATGCAGGACGAATGGTTCGGGAAAAGAGCCAGTGGTTCTTGGTTGAGGTCGTTGCTGAACTCAAGAAGCGGCGGCCTGGCACACGTTTAGTGTTTCTTGGCGACGGCCCGCTCAAGCCAAAATTGGTCGAGCGCGCGAAGTCCCATAGTCTTCGATGCACTCATGCTGAGGACGACACGCCCGGAGACATCCATTTCATTGGGTTTCAATCCAACCCGTTTCCTTTCATTGCGGCCGCAGATCTTTTTGTGTTCACATCGTCGTGTGAAGGGCTGGGAAACATCTTGATCGAAACCCTGGCGACAGGCACCCCAATCGTGTCATCAGACATTGATTCCGGGCCACGCGAGATCCTTGCACCGGATACGCCGGCGCTGATGCGAACCGACAAGGAAGACCCTACAAGATGCGGGCTTTTGATGCCTGCTCCAACCGAGTTCGAAACCGACAATGCATCCAGCCTTGTTCGTGTGTGGGCGGACAGCATCGAGGCTGCGATCGACGACCAAGACCGTCTGAAAAAGTGGCGTGAAGGGGCTGTTCAACGCGCCAAGGACTTCGATGTCACTGCAATCATCCCTCAATGGCAATCCTATCTAGAAAACTGGGTGTAATCGTCACCTCAAATTGAGTATACAGTTGCCACTCAATTAGGACTGAAGATGAGCGACGCACAAACCGAGTTTCTTTCCCGGCTTTCCACAAACACCGCAACCGTAGCCGTTATTGGTCAAGGTTATGTGGGACTTCCACTGGCGATGGAAGTCGTCCGAGGCGGTTTCAATTGCATTGGAATCGATGTCTCACAGGGCAAGGTGGATGGCCTTAACGCTGGGCGCAGCCACATCATCGACGTCACGGACGCGGAGGTTCAAGCTGCTCTGGCGACAGGCCGATACCGGGCAACGGCAGACTATAGCCAGGTTTCAGAAGCTGATGTCGTCTCCATATGCGTGCCTACACCATTGCGCAAGACCCGCGATCCTGACGTTTCATATATTCAGGCGTCGATTGACTCGATGATCGAGCACCTTAAGCGGCCAAGTCTGGTAGTTCTCGAAAGCACGACATATCCAGGTACCACGGACGAGATCATCGCGGACCGTTTCCGCGAACACGGTTACGAGCTTGATAAAGACATCTTCGTCGCTTTCTCACCGGAACGCGTTGACCCGGGCAACGAGAAATATGGCCTCAAGAACACACCGAAGGTTGTGGGTGGAGTCACATCACTCAGTACGGAGCTGATTACTGCTTTCTACTCACGAGTGGTTGACCACGTTCACCCTGTGCAGTCAGCCCGCGAAGCTGAAATGGTGAAGTTGCTCGAGAATACTTTCCGCGCCGTGAACATCGCGTTGGTCAATGAACTCGCGATGATGTGCGACCGCATGGACATCGATATTTGGGATGTGATTGAGGCGGCCGGTACGAAGCCGTTTGGTTTCATGAAATTTACGCCAGGGCCCGGCATCGGCGGGCATTGCATCCCGCTCGACCCGACGTATCTGAGTTGGAAAGCCAAATCATATGGGTTCTACAACCGCTTCATTGAGCTCGCCACGGATATCAACGGAAACATGCCTCGCTTCGTCGTGCAGAAACTACTACGCGTGCTTAATGAACACGGAAAAGCGTTGAAGGGCGCAAACGTGTTGATGCTTGGGATGGCTTACAAACCAAACATCAATGATTTGCGGGAGTCGCCTGCTTTAGACATCTGGCAGCTGCTGGAGACGGAATGGGGCGCGAATCTGAGTTACCACGATTCTTATATCACCTCGGTTCCGCGATTCAGCGCAACGTCGACGTCGCTATCGCCTGAGACCCTCAAGGCTACTGACGTGGTCATTATCACGACAAACCACTCAGATGTGGACTATCAGTTGGTGATTGATAATGCGCCGTTAGTACTCGACGCTCGGAACGCCATTTCGGGGAATCACCCCAACGTTGTTACGCTTTGATTTTCGGAGGGCACTCTTCATCGGCAAGAACGCCAACCAAAACAACCAGTATGCGGGCAATACCGGAACTCGATACCGGGACAGAGTCCCAAGATTTGGCGCCGCCAGCCCAATCGCTGTTGCGAATAGCAACACGAACAACACGAGAAATATCAGAAACGGCGATGACAGAACCTTTTTCGCCAGACCCCGGATACCAAAGCGTCTGACGACCAAGAATAACATGACCAGAATGGCCGTCGTTTCGATGGCGTTGATGAATGAAGTCGCATTGTGGACCTCGAAAATGAACGGTCTGAACAACGCCGATACGAGCCCGATCGGTGCATACTGGAGCTGACCCACAAACGTCCGCTCAGCGGGATCGCCGAGTTCGTAGGTAGAACCTGCTTCAATCGTCCGGTAAGCCCCCTGCAGTCGTGCGGTGTCCTCCGCGATGTTCTCAAACGCATACTGTTCGTAGACAGTACCCAGAAATGAGATCGCCAACACGGACACCACGATTCCGAGCGCGACGTGCCAACCCTTGACTTGGAATCGGCGTCGTCCGCGTTTAGATAGTGTGAGGATGAACCAAACGCCACCAGCCACTGACAACGGGAAAAGAATATAGGCTTTAATTAGGCCCACGACTGCGCACGAAGCGACCAATATCATTGTCGCCTGCACGATTCGCACGCGATGAATAATGAGCGTCAGCGCGTAGACTGCGAAACCCAACGCCCCAATCGCAATCGTCTCTTTGACCAAACCCGAGGTCCAAAAGACCACAGATGGTACCAGCATCGTGGCTAGCAGCGCTCGGCGGTGCAATCGTGTTGGTAGATTGGCGCGAAAAGCCAAATAGAACCCGACCTGGCCACCAAAGGCGAAGAAGCTCAACGCCAACGATGTCGCCAACATTGCGTCGCCCCACAACACGCAAAAAATGGCCGCAATCGCGACCATCGAGCCGGTTGAGCTCCCGGCCCCGTATACGAACGACAGTGGCGCTGGCGTTCCGCCAAGCAGCAAATCAATCAACGCTGAACCGTACAGTCCAGGATTCATCAATACCCGGTCAGCGACGACCAGTCCGACGTGCTGATAAACGCCCATGTCGCCGCCTTGGTAAACAAGACTCACAACCGAGAGCAGCGCGCCGGTGCCAACCACATGCGCAAAAAACCCCAACCACAGGAATCGACGCTCCAGGGCGTTGAAACGCTTGGTCAGAACGCTCATTAGCGCAACGCCGATGACCAAGACGACGATAAACTGTGGGATCCCTGTGAGCATGCGGGGAAAATGCCGAAACGGGGCGGGTTTCGCAAGTTTGGTGAAAAAAAATCGGATTTTGTCGCAACGGTCAGCAGGCGTGGGCCGATAACGGCTCGGTAAGCAATGGATTTCACTTGACCGAGTTGAACAATGCGAAATAGCGTGCCGACATCTCCTACCTGTACTTGGGCGAAACCTGTGGAAACAGCTGGCGAAAGGTTGACTCCTGAAGAGCTCGTTGAGCGTCATTCGGGCCTCGTCTACGCCATCGCCAATAAACTCAAAAAGAAGCTCTCCATTCGCGTTTCGCTCGAGGACTTGGAAGCCTACGGGTTCCAAGGATTGCTGCAGGCTTACGAGCGTTTTGATTCAAGCCAGGGAGAGTTCTCGACCTACGCGTATTGGCGGATTCGTGGGGCCATCATCGACGGGTGTCGGCGCGAGGGCTGGATGTCGCATCACAGTCTGCGGCGCGCCCGTGCACTCGAAGGCATCGACGAATTCTCTGAGTCCGCGCACGAAGCTCAGAAGACGGACCAAGCGCCGCGAACGTTTGATGAAGCCTTAGACCGCGTCGGCGACTTCGTGGCTTCTGCCGGCGTCATCGTCATGATGGATGAGGTCGACGAGGAATTCCTTGAAGACCCCACGCAGGAAGACAAGGTCGAGAAACAGCAAGAGAAGCAGCTGCTAAAGCAAGGCCTGCGCTTACTCTCAGAACAAGAGCGTGAAGTGATCATCCGCTTCTACTTCAAAGAAGAGTCGATGGGCGATATCGGCGCTCACTTTGGCCACACGAAGTCTTGGACTTCGCGAATACACACCCGCGCGATCGAGAAGATACGTGACCACTTTGTCTCGCACGAGACTTAGCCAGGCCACCACTTGTCGTCTCAGCGCGCGATACGCTATATTCCCCGCTCACTCCATGAAGCGGTGCGAATATGGACATGCCAGAGTTCCCGTATCACCCCGATCCAATCAGCGATAATACGTTTGTTCAAAGCGCTGACACCTGCGAGTGCTGCGGGTGGGCGACGGGCCTGATCTACAACGGGCCAATTCGCTACACCTCTCACAAACAGCCAGTCAAAAAGCTCTGTCCGCTCTGTATCGCGGACGGCAGCGCTGCGGCGACGTTTAACGTCACGTTCTGCGACGAGCTTGTGGGTGAAGAGGTCGCACCGGGAATCAAGGACGTCATCATGAAGCGCAATCCCGGCTTCCCCGCATGGCGCCTAACGAAATGGCTGACCCACTGCGGCGATGCATGTCGATTCAAGGGCCCGTACGGCTGGCGAGGGCTTCGTGAGCTCGACAATCTCGAGCTCGTCGACTCGCTTCGAGATAACCACGACAGTGACTTCGAAGATGACGAGTGGGAGCTCGTCTCGTCCTCGCTCCACCGCGACCGCGGCGGCGCAACGGCGATGGTCTTCGAGTGCCGTCACTGCGGGCAACTCGTTGGCTACGTGGACGAGCTCTAGCCTTGAAACTCCTGATTTTGGGCGCCGGTGGACACGGCAAAGTGGTCGCCGAAATCGCGCAGGCAAAGAAATGGGATGTTGAGGGGTTCGTTGACGATGACCCTCAAAAACTCGGCGATGTGATCTTGGACGAGCTTGAGGTCGTGATGCTGCAAAAGGAGGTTGTCGAGCGATTTCGCGATGACGACCTGGACTTTGCGCTCACGTTCGCGTTCGGCAACAACGCCGGCCGCCAAAAACTCCGCCTGCTGTTCTCTGGCGGCACCATTCCTCGCCTCATCCATCCCAGCGCGACCGTCAGCCCCACGGCGACCATCGGCGCGGGAACCCACGTCGCCCCGCAGGTCGTCATTCACCCGCTGGCCCAGGTTGGCGAAGTTGTGATCTTGAACACGGGCTGCATCATCGAGCATGACTGCGTCATTGGCGACGCCTGCCACATCTCACCCGGCGCCGTCCTCGCTGGCGGTGTAACCGTTGGAGAGCGCACCTGGATCGGCGCCAACGCAACGGTCATCAACAATATCAAAATCGGAAAGGACGTCATCGTCGGCGCAGGTAGCGTGGTTATCCGCGACCTCCCCGATGGCGTAACTGCAGTAGGAAACCCGGCCCGAATCATCAAGGATGACAAATGACGTTGATTATTGGCGCAAATGGACAGCTTGGATGGGAGCTGACTCAGCTCATGCCGGATGCGACGGCGTTGACCCGCGAAGAGCTCGATGTGACTGACCTCAACTCGATGCGCATGCTGATTCAGCATGAAGAGCCCGAGGTCGTCATCAACTGCACCGCCTATAACGCGGTCGACGACGCCGAAACCAATCGCGACGAAGCTATCCTGCTCAATACACTGGTGCCGGCTGCCATGGCGGCCGCCGCGCGCAATGTCGACGCCAAATTCATCCACTTCTCGACCGACTACGTTTTTGGCGACGGACACCAAGACCCCATCGACGAGAGCCATGTTCCGCAGCCGCAGTCAGCCTACGCACGCAGCAAATGGGCCGGCGAGCAGCGCGTGATGCAGAATCATCCCGGGGCCATCGTGATGCGGCTGACCGGGGTCTACTCCCACCGCCGCAACAACTTCGTCAAAACGATGGTTAAACACGCGCTCAAAGGCACGGAACTCAAGGTCGTCAACGACCAGAGTATCAGCCCGACCTGGGCGCGCTCCATCGCGATGACGGTCGAAGACCTGATGGAGTACAACCTGCCGGGAGGCGTCATTCATTGTGTCTCGGACATGGGTTGTACCTGGTACACATTCGCCTCGAAAATCTTCGAGATCTTAGACATCGAAGCCGACCTTCATGCAGTCTCGCAAGCAGACTGGGGCGCCGCGGCTGCCCGTCCTGAATACTCCATCCTGGATAACTCGGTGCTGCGAAGCCTGAACGCAAACGAGCACATGACGCCGTGGGATGAGATGCTAGAGGCGTTCCTGAAGGAATACGGTGAGGCGCTGATCTCCGAGCTCGAGGGCTAATTGGCGTTGCTTCGTGATCCAACATTATGGTTGGTTCGCAACGGCTTCCAGCAATCAGCTTCCAGCTGTCAGCTTCGGCCGGGAGAACCGCAACTGTTGGGCAAGATTCTAGATAACAATGATAGCCAAATTTGGAGCGGTATCCACAGAGGTAGTTCCAATTCGTTCCGATCCACCCAGCCAGAGCTGAAAGCTGGCTGCTGAAAGCTGGAAAGCCTTTCACGGACCGCCCAGAATGCGCTCACAAAAACGATCAAGTGGTATTGATAATCATTTTCAATTTGCTAATCTGTCTTTGGTGGTGATGGACGCATGTAGGCAGGTGCAGCAATGGCAAAGAATCCAACGGACATTCAGAATGTGGTGATGATCTGTAACGGTAGCGACTGCAAGAAGCGCGGTGCCAAAGAGATCGGCAAGGCGCTTCGCGGCTGTGCGCGTGAACATGGCTGCAAGAAATCCACGATGTTCGTTCGCACCAAATGCACGGGTCTCTGCAAAAACGCCCCTGTTGTATGCGTTCAACCCAACAACAAGTGGGTCACAAAAGCGACTCCAGAGAAGGCCATTCTGGCTCTCCAAGCAGCGCTACTGTCGTAACCTGCAAAATCTTCAATCAGAATCTGGTAAGAGATCGATCTCACCCTGTTCATTGACTGCATCAACGAGCGCTCTCCGGAGAACCTTCCGTTGTCTGGAATCATCTAGAAACAACCCCGTGATTCCGCAGTGTCCCTCCTCACCAGGTCGTGGGTTTTCAATCAAATCCCAGACAACATCGAGGTTTTCGTTTGCGTTTCGGACAACAGAAACATCGAATGTTGCTACGACACGCCGCTTTGGATTTGTCGCAAAAGACCGAGCCTGTTCGACAGTAGTCAAAGAGGTCTCCCATACAGAAAGCCTCGGATCTTCTGATTCTCGTTCAGCGGTACTTAGATTGAATGCGTTTGGTAGTAGACCTTCGTTGCCCATATCCGAAGGGTGAAGAGCGAGGCGAATCACGCAGTCCGAACCATCGAGAGGCTCTCCATCCTCACCCGGTTTAGTCACGCGTCAATGCTCGCAAGAGTTCCAACGCTGACTCAGCAGCGAACACCTCATCAAGGTCATCGAACTCCAAGAATTCATCATCAGAGAAGAATGTGATCTTGTGACCCTCCTCAAACTCGACCTCTAAGTAGTTCGGAGCACGCCACACAAACATTCCTGAGCGGTCGACACCAAACCCAGCCACCGGTACAGCGATCTGAGGATGCAGTGTCTCCAATCGCTGCCAGAAACTGAGCAATTCGGATGACCGATACTCGCTCCATTGTGGGTCTTTGAGATACTCAACCAACTCCCGTCGTCGTCGGTCGCGTTCCGAAACAAACACGATTTGCTCGACAGTATCCAATGCTGTCACGGCCGGTGAGTACTGCTTGAGCCATGGTTCAAAGGAGATTGCTGCTGAACTCATTGATCAAACCCCGCTAACACTGATTCATGAAGCATCTTGAAGAACAGTTCGTTTTTTAATTCACGCAACTGCCCGATATCTTGCCAACCCAAGTCTGTTCCAATTGCATCGATATCCAAAACACAATTCTCACGTTCATATACGGATGTTGTTACCGCTATGACCGATTGTCGCTTCATTTCGTGTCGCAACACAAAGCTATCGTCAGACCAAGACAAAGGTGGCTGTGGACAGTGAACGAATATCTCACCTGCTGACTTTCCATCGGTGGGAAACTCGTTAATAAACCGAACCCCTATGCGGGTAATTCCTGCATCCCATGTTGAGTACAGCGACCACACTCTATCAGCCCAAGAGTGCAGCTCTTCCCAATTAAGATACGGCCTCAGCAGAGACACTGTGAACCCAGACACCTTCAGCTGGATGACTACCCGATTGTCTTTGGAATCAAAACGCCAACCGAGGTGAGTTTCCTCTTTAGCGTCGTTTTGATCCGGATGAGTCTGTAAGCGCCAAACGAATTGTCTGATCTCAGACGGATCTTTGAAGTTGCCCTGTGAAGCCCCCCATTCCTTTAGCTCAGTAATGTTCGCCTGTTGATCTATATGGACATCAATCACAGCTTCGCGAATTGGAGGGTTCTTTAGTTTCAAGCAATGTCTCGTTGAGTTGCAGACAATCTACGATATCAACGATCATTTGATGAGCGCAAATTCCTGAAACGCGTGACTTAGGGCCTTCGGACCCTTAGGTCCTTAGGAATCCCTAGAAGCTAGAGCCATCAGCCCTGGTACCTGGCGACGCGTTGCCAGACGCTCCGCTAACCTCGTCGTGATTGACCAACGGCGCTCCCGCTTCCCCATCATTTGCTCGGTTCAAGCTCTTGCCTGAGGTCGATCCTTGATAGACGACCGACGTTTTGGGCGCGCCAGCGCTCGTGCGCAGCGAGATTGAGTCGCCGGTGTTGTTCAACGACAGCGTGCCCGTTGTCGCGATGATATCGCCTGAATGGCTGCCAGAATCCCAGACCACCACTGCATCTCCGGGAGCAAGGACCACGTTATCGAAGACATGGCGATCGGCGATCGCGTCGGACAGAATCCATCCGGTCATGTCGACCGTCTGCGTTCCTGTGTTCAGAATCTCGACGAACTCGTTGCCGGCATCTGGGCCATCGGGATTAGGCAGCAATTCGTTGATGGTGATCTGCTCGTTTGGCGCAGAAGCCGTGAACAAGCTGCCATCCACCCGGACGCCGGGTGACGAGCCACCGATGGCACCCGTGACCTGGTCATGGTTGATGAGAAGCGCACTCGGATCAGCGTCGGAGCCGCGGTTCAGCGACTGGCCGTCCGTCGATGAAACGTAGCGAACGATATCAACCGGCACGCCGTCCGCATTGTAGAGGGTGATCTCTTCGTTGCTGTTATTCAGCGAGAGCGACCCTGTCGAACTATTGATGGCGTTGGGAATGGCGGAGTGATCACCGCTGTCGAAGACGACGACTGATTCGCCAGGCTCAAGGACCAAAGGCCCAAACACGTGACGGTCATCACGAGTAAGGTCGCCCAGATACCAGCCGTCCAGGTCGAATGCGATGGTGCCCGCATTCACGATCTCCACGAATTCATTTCCGGCGTCGGTACCCGTTGGATTCGGGAACAACTCGTTGATCATCAGGCCCTGATTGCCTGGCCACGGCGAGCCGTCGGCCTGGGTGCCGGGTGAATTGTCCTGGCCGGACAGCGTGTCGTGCAGGACGAAATCGCCATCCGTTCCGCCATCATTGTCGCGGTTGAACGAGATATCGTCGTACGCAGCCTTGTAGGCAACCTGGTCAATGACCACGCCTTTCGGGTCACGCACCACCACTTCATCCGAGTTGTTCGCGAGCCCTAACAAACCGCTACTTGCCACGATACGACCCGGTTCGGTCGCAGATGGTCCGGAGTACACGACCACCGATCCTTGAGGCGGCACGATGACTTCATCAAACACATGGCGGTCGGGATAGGTCCCGTCCCCAATCTGCCAACCTTCCAGGTTCAACGGCGCTGTGCCTGTATTGATGAGCTCAACCCATTCGTTGTCACCGTCGCGACCCGCTGGATTCGCCATGATTTCGTTGATTCGAACGGGCGTCAGCAGGTTCGCGCAAGGGTCGGGCCGGCGACCTTCAAAATCTGGATGGGTGTTCGCCACCTCTAGAATCCCGCAGAATTCCTCAACGAACGGAGCAACCAGCTCGGCTCCTCGCAGCACCATTAGGTTTTCGTCGTTGTAGTAAGTCGCGGAATTCGACCAGTTATATGAACCGATCAGAACGACCGGGTCGTCCGTGCTAGGGTCAATCAGCATGACCTTGTGATGGAGCTTGCCGCCCGCGAAACCAAACGCGTTCTCGTTTCCGTCTAGGAACACCGGAACGCTTGCCTTCGCCAGCTTCTCGTCGACGCTGTAGCGACCGCGGGCTTGCGATTCGTCGAAGATACCAACGACCTCAACGCCATTGTTGTGCAGCTCGACCATCCGGTCCGAAATCGCCACATGAGTGTAGGCGAAGATCATGAAGTAGACCCGCGTATCCGCGTCTTGCAGCAGCTCCAGAATTTTCTCGTCGATGCCGTCCTGCGGGCTGAAATACACGTTGGACTGTGTGCCGCCGACCATGACTGGATTACCGGCAGAGGCCTCTTTCTTCCGGCCGAACTTGCGCTCGTTGTACATCTTCTCGAACTCAGCCGTGAATTCAGCGGCGAGCTCGGCGTTGTCGAAGCGTACGGTATGGTTGTTGTTCAGCTGGACGCCGTTTTCCGAGAAGTTCATCGACCCCGTAAACACGATCTGACCGTCAATCACTGCAAACTTGTTGTGCATGATTCGGTCACGTGGCTTGCGCACGGCCAGGTCAACGCCAGCTTCTTCCAGTGCGATATAGCCGGTGTCATCCAGCTCATCACCGTCTCCGGCAAATCGAACCGTCACACCGCGTTCGACCGCTGCAACAGCGGCTTCGATGATGTTTGGGCGTTTGAACTCATAGAGGCAGAGGTCAATCGATGTCGTCGCGCTTTCAATCGCCTCAACAATCGCGTCGTCTGCTTCCGGGTCCTCGTCCTCGCCGCGCGCGGTGCCAGGGCGTGTGAAGTAGATCTCCACATCGCCGCCAGCAGCTACATAGGGACGCCGCGCAATCTGCAGCGCGGTCGGTTCCTGGTCGATTCCGACACCGGGGGAATCCTCGGCTGGAGCGCATCCTATAACGGTGAGCGCCAACACTGAGGCCAGCGTTCTGCGAGTCATTTTGTACATGTCATTGCTCACAGTGAAATATCCAGGTCCAAGTAAAACACGTCGCTGTCAGTGACATCGAAGCCATCGACAACCAAATACACCGTCGAGCCCGCAGCCGAGGCCGTGAATTCGACGTACTCCGAACGGTCCGTTGAGGTGTTGTCTGCGCAAGACAGAACGTCTCCGCCACATGACTCGATGACATAGATGACGGGGTCGCGACCAGGCATCACGACCTCGGCCTTCAAGGTCTCTGACGGCCCCAAATCCACACGGAAGATCCCTTCCATTCCATCTGCATTGCCGCTCAAACAGGGCACTGGAGTCACAGCGTCGGTGCCACCCAACAAGGTCAGCCCTTCGTAGCTTCCGGGTCCCAACGCGCCCGCGGTATCTGCGGCCATGCACGAAACCGGAGCCGCGATATACGGCGAGATGTAGAGGCTGTCGCTGACGGTCTCAGGGGTGGAAGCGACCTCGGCCGTCACGTCAATCGTAGGGTCCGCCAGACCCACATCCGAGGTGATGGTCACCTCGGCGTAGTTACCGAAGACATCCACCTGATCGATAGTGATACCGGGCCCAAACGAGAACGGGTCGGTGCCCGTGAAGTCTCCGCCAAACGCTAAGAACTGAATCAATTGTGTTGCGCCTTCAGTGACGATTTGCGGCTCGAACTGGAACGAAGTTGGCGTCTCGCGCTTGATATTCACAATGTATGTCGCCTCTGGGAAATCGTCTGGTAGATAGGTGTCGACCACCACCAGCACGGTCTCGTCCGAGGTCGCCCAATACTCAAGTTTCGTGGGCTTTCCGGGTGCGGGACCGGCCGAGCACGCGCGGACATCATTCAGGTCATCACAGTCTTCAACCAGATATAGTGCGCCGCGCGCTTTGTCGGTAATCAACGTAACTTCCAGCCGTTCGCCCTCGGACAACGAGATCGGGATCGTCTGCTCGCGGCCTTCCGGGTCGCCGGCGGGACAGAAGTCCGTCACGAATTGACCAAAGTCCAAGCCGCCATCTGTCGCGAAGTAGGCGCCATCGGCGACCAATCCTTCGTCGACGCTGCTGAAGCAATCGCCCGCGGACGGCAAGGATGCGGCAACCCAAGCGGCGTTCGGAATCGAAATCGCTGAACCACCGCTAATTGCAAGCTGCACAGGCCCGGTCGCGGCACCCGCTGCAACTGTCGCATCAAACTCAATCACGTTTCCTTCGCTGTCGGACACCCGCAGGTTCTCGACAGTAACGTTCGTCCCCGCATCGACAGTTGGGTTGGTGAATTCGCCGTCTACATACGTCACGCGAACCGGCGTTGTTGCACCAACCGGCCATAGTTTCGGTTCGACCGTATAGGGACGTGCGCGCTGTCCGTAGAGCCAGACTTTCCGCAGCGTATTGACCTTCACGATGCCAGCCTGTGTCGGTACATCCTGTTGCAGAATGCGGCTGAACGAGATGGTGGGCTCATCACCCAGGGGCAGCTGTGCATCCGCGGCCAGCTGGCTGACATCGACGCTACCGTCATCTGGAATCTGCCAAACACGAGCTGCGTCGAACGTCTCGACGGTCATCAACACGATGTCATCTTCAGGCGTCGTGTCGAACTCGATAACCACCGACTCACCGTACCGCAGTGGGTAAGGCTGAAGCGGGTCATGGTTGGTAATCACAAACGGCGAGGCCATCGTGATCGCCGCATCAACACTGGCTGCGGCGATGTCAGCCCCACCTTCGATTTCAAGCGGCAGGTCGACACTCAGGTCTTCTTCCTCGGCCCATTCGCGAGCATGTTCTAGGTTGCTCACATAGATGGAACGCGTGGACGCTTCGAATACGTCTTCGTCGCGGTTGGCGACGATTTCCGGCCCCACCGCAACAAAGTCACCGGCATCACCAAGTTCGACGCCGTCAATCATCATCGGTCCGGCATCGATGTCGATGGAATCGCCCATCGCAGGGATTGGCCAGAAATCATCGGGAATGAAGACGTCCGCGACATCCGAGCGGTTCAGCCAACCCACCGGATTCACCAAAGCCGCTTCGGTCAGCTGCGGGGAAAAGACCGCGTGCGTTTGCAGCTCAGGGAATTCGTAGAGGGCATCGGGCTGCCAATACGTGATGGTCACCTGTCCGACAACGTCCTTGGGCCAGGGCATGTCGGGCATATCGCCCATATCGCCCATGTCCGCCCGGTTATTGGCGTTGTTGGTATTGTTGGTGTTGTTTTCGTTGTTGGGGTCAACAACGTTATTCGGGTCGTTCGGCTCGTCTTCGCCGCACGCCGCAGCAAGAAGTGCAGCGCAAAGTAGTAAATACTTCAGTCTCATGATCAGATTTGTTGGGTAGAGGTGGCTCTAATCTAGCAGTCTTGAGGTTAGGTGGTCTAGTGGCAGCCTCGCTCCTCAAGTCTAGTGGCTCGGCTTTGCTTGCGCTCGCCTCGCGTCCAGTGGCTCGGCTGCGCCTCGCGTCTAGTGGCTCGGCTTTGCTTGCGCTCGCCTCGCGTCCAGTGGCTCGGCTGCGCCTCGCGTCTAATTCGATCGGGTGTAGCGACGCGTCAGCAAGTAGACGCAGCCAGCGAAGCGAGGCTGCCACTAGACGCAGCCAGCGAAGCGAGGCTGCCACTAGACGCAGCCAGCGAAGCGAGGCTGCCACTAGACGCAGCCAGCGAAGCGAGGCTGCCACTAGACCCGGCAAACCTGCGGCTTATCAGTATTTTTGACGCCTTAGGACCAACCAAGAAATCACGAGAAACAGCAGTCCCATGATGGCGAGCGGAAGGAGTTTGCCGTTGGCGGTGAAGATGTCGTCGTCGGTCTTCGCGAACTCTTGAAGGCTCTCAAAGCCCCACCGGCTGGGCATTGCCCAGTAGATGGCTTCGGAAACACCTTCGAATTGGTCTTTCTTAATGGCGAATTCGCTGAACAGGATTTGCGGCAGGATGACCAGTGGTACCAAGCCGACGGCGTAATCGCTGCGTCGCACGCTAGCCGAAATCATGAGGCCGAGGCAGGTGCCGCAGAGCGTACTGAAGAGCAGGTTGATGATGGTCCAACCGATTGGAATCCCAACATCAACCCATTTGGTGATGATGGCCGCGTACATAACGACCTGGACGACGTTGAGCAACGCCAGCACCCGCACCTTGCTGTACACATAGGCTGGCACGTTCAGGTTGTACATCTTCTCGCGCAGGAAGAGTTCGCGCTCTTTGACGATCTCGCGGCACGCGTCCATGCAACCCAACCAGATAGCCGACAACGTCATCACGAAGTACAGGCTGCTGGTCGCCTCACCCAAATTCTGCCACACCATCACTGCCAGGCCGGCAAGGATTGGCGACTGAATCAGCAGCAAACCGGTGTTTTTCCAGTCCGCGAGGATCGTCTCGAGGTAGCGGTCGGACAGAATCCCCGCTTGATACCAATCGATGAGCGGCTTCTTGGCTGGTGCTGGTGCTGGGGCGTCTTCGGTCATGGACGGGAGTATAGCAGCTCGCTGCGCTCGTGTTCCAGCTCACTTCGCTCGCGTTTCAGGCTTCGGCTTCGCCTCGCCGTTTCAGCTCACTTCGCTCGCGTTTCAGGCTTCGGCTTCGCCTCGCCGTTACAGCTTGCCCTTCGGGCTTCGCGTTTCAGCTCGCCCTTTGGGCTTCGCGTTTTCTCTGGTCAGCGTTAAGTTGCTTATGTTCTCAAGATTGGAGAGCTGATGGACGACTTAGATTTTAGTGTTGGGGAGGGTCATCACCCTGCAGACGACAAGTTGCTGCATTTACAGCTGGGACGATCGTTCTTGGCCGGACCTCATGCCGACGACTCGATCATCAAACTTAAATGGTGGGTCCGCGACGAAGACAATGCCCTTATCGGCAAGGTTTGGTGGGGGCCTGGAGCACAGGGTCCCCCTGGTCATGCCCACGGTGGAAGCCAAGCTGCGATCTTGGATGAAGCGTGCGGAAGTGCCTGTTGGGTTGCAGGTCACCCCGTTGTTGCTGCCGAACTCACGACATCATTTCGGTCACCACTACCACTTGAACACATGTACACCGTCGAAGCTTGGGTCGAACACGCAGACGGCCGCAAGGTTTTCGCACGGGGTCACATTCGCGACGAAGACGGCACAATCTTCTCAGAAGCAACCGGACTTTTTATCAGCCTGACTGTTGAACAGTTCGAAGCGATGAACCAATAACGGCGAGGCGAAGCCGATGCCTGAAACGCGAGCGCAGCGAGCTGGAACGCCAAGCCCGAAGGGCGAGCTGTAACGCGACCGTAGGGAGCTGTGACGCGACCACGGGGAGCCCGTTTTGAAACCAAACCGCTCAACCGGTCTCTAACCCGTGCGTCTCTCGACAGGAATGGCCATGCCTACAATCGAAGAACTCTCCTTAGTTTCCCCGCTGGGTGACGGCTCCTATCGCATCGATGTCCCTGATACCTGGCAGCAGGGTCGAGGTGCGTTTGGTGGGCTTGTCGTGGCGTTCTTGACGAATGCAATGTTGGCAGAAGAAGAGGACTCGGACCGAGTGTTCCGTGCGATTTCAGCGGACCTTTGTGGGCCATTGCAGGTCGGTGAAGCGACGATCGATGTGCAGGTCTTGCGGCGAGGAAACAACCTATCGAGTCTGAACGCCATGATCATTCAGCAGGATGAGGTCGTGGCTCGCGGAAGCACGGTACTTGCGAAGGACCGAGGAATCCAGATGCCGACGGATGCTTCGGCGCCGGATGCTCCACCATGGTCAGACATCAATGTGGCACCTGTCGGACCGCCGCTCGCGCCGGTATTCACCCAACACTACGAGTTCCGGGCATTCGGGAATTTCATCTTCTCGGGCGCAGATCGACCGCTCGTCACAGGTTACGTCCGCCACAAAGAGCGCGGGCCACAGCGCACCCACGTCGGCTTGCTTGCTCTTCTGGACGCCCACTGGCCGTCATACATGGTTATGGAGAGCACGTTCCGGCCCGGCGCCACAGTCGCCTACAACGCGCAGATTGTGTGCAACCCGGCAGAACTCGACCCCGAAGCTCCTTTGCTCTTCCGCTCTTGGACGGAAGCCGCGTACGGCGGTTATCTGGTCGAATTCCGGGAACTCTGGCACGAAGGCGAGCCTGTCGCGTTCAACCAACAAACGTTCGTGATCATCAAATAGCTAGGCTTTGCCTCGCTAAACGGCTCGCTTCGCAATGTAACGGCGAGTTGCCACTCCGTATCGAAGTTCCACAGATTTCGAGGGATTTCGTCACAGATACCCTCGGATTCTCTTTTTGGCTTTGGTTCTGGGAGATTGCACCCAGTCAACTTTAGAAAGTCTGTGGGAATCTGAGTCAAAATCTGTGCGAGTCTGTGGAACGTCCCCCTTGCTCTGGTGGATAGCGGAACGCTGGCGTTCAGCTCGCGCAGCCGAACTATTGATCGAAGAAGAACGGGTACTCTACCGTCCGCTCGTCGCCCGCCTCGGTCGCATCAAACCCCAGCCCTTCGGCGTTTGAGATGACGCAGTTTCGGAAGTTCGGATCTTGATCGAGCTTCACCACCGCACCGAATCGCACGTTCTTGATCACGCCTTTGCGGCCAGCGCTGGATGCCTCGAAGATGACGATGGCTCGGCCAATCAGGCCGGGGACGTTGGCTTGGGCTTGCTCGAAACAACGGTCGACGATGGGTCGAATAGCCTCGATGGCCAACCGTCGCTCCATCGGTTTAATACGCGGGTCAGGCTCTCGAATATACTTCTTAGACGCGTTTCGGATTTGCTCCTGCATTTCGCGAGACGGTTGTGCCATCCACTTGGGATCGCCCAAAACCCTTTCATTGACCGGGTCATCCCAGGTTCGGCCGGTCTCGTTGACCGGCTCCAATGCCGAATCAGAGTCCAGCGGCATGTCGGGTTCTTCAAATGGTTGTGCGGGCTGCTGCGGTTCGCCTGCGTCGCTGGGGCTCTTTGAATCCCACGCCGACGGCGACTTCGTTGGAGTCGCCACCCGAACATCCTTCGGCTTTGGCGTCTGCTTTGGCGCCTGGCGCAGTGGGGTGCCGGCAACTTCTTGATCGTTTTCGTACCCGCTGTCCCCGCTGATCGCGAAAATCCCTAGCCCAAACAACACGACGGCGGCGATAAACGCGATGGCAATGATGTTAGGGTCACGGTTCAAAACTTCTCCTTCCGGCGTCAGTGTATACCATTTTGTTCGTGACCGTGGAGTTGTGCATGGAAGACAGCATTATCGACTCAGAAGAGTGGTTGGCTGAAAAGGCCGAAGCCGCGATGAAAGCTGGGGATCCGGCTGCCATTGGGTACCTCGAACGCTTGCTAGACGTGCTAGAAGGCGAGTCGAATCGACATCAGGCCTACAGCAATTTGGGAATCGCTCGGTTTCGAAACCGTGACCTGACCGGCGCACGTGAAGCGTTTGAAAAGGCCGAGGAGCTGCGCGAAGATCACGGAACCACATCGTATGCTCTTGGCCATTGCGAGGCGGCCGCCGGCAAGTGGTGGCGCGCCCTGTACCGGTTCACCCGCGCCATCTATCTGGGCGCAGACAGCCAAGACGAACACGTCGAGTTTTTGCGAAGCGCCGCCGTTGCGGCACGCCATCTACAGCAAACTCGGCTCGCTGAAGACCTGTTGCTTGGCGCTAAAGAGCGCACACCGCATCATCCCCAGGTCTTGGAATCACTCGGAAGACTGTACGAACAACAAGAGCGCTGGCTGGAAGCCATCTCGGTCCGAGACGAACTCATCGAAGTTCTGAAAGGCAACGACCCATCGCGGCGCGTGAAGCTCTTGAGCCCAGCGATGGAAAGCACGCCAGCCGCCGAAGATGCCGAAACCCAACGAAATAGCCTCAATCAGCGCCTACGTTCTGGGTTCCAGGTCGTTGACGACTCGACCGAGCCGGAGCTGCCAGACGCGCGGATGAGCCGCACAACGCACCCGGCTGGCCTGCACACGATGATTGAGAATCTGAGCCGCCATGAACGCGCGGTTCAACTGCTCGAAACGGCACAAGTCATCTGGGCTCGCGCCCATCACGAGCGCCTCGATGCCCATATCTCGCCGTATATCCTGGCCGCGGCAACTCAATGGATTGTTGAGCGCCGCCATTTCGCCGTCCCATCTACCGTCGAAGCTATCACAAAGGACTTCGGCATCGCCGAAGAACAACTACGCGCGACGGCGCGACAACTGGTCATGCAATTCCAGATCGAGATCGTCTCGCACCGCTTACTGATGCATGGATTGGGCGCACAAGACGGCGCGCATCTCGCACGAACGTTTCAAGCCATCATGACCGGTGGAAAGGTCGATGATTTCGGCAGCGGTCGCCACCTGCTCTAGTTTCTCACTCGCTATCGCTCGTTCGGAGCTCGCGCTGCGCGCTCGGGGCTCGGCTTCGCTGCGCTTGCCTCGGGGCTCACTTCGCTTTGCTCGTTCGGGTTAGTTCTGGGCATCCCTTGCTCTAGTAGCGTGTTGCCACTCCGTGTCGAAGTTCCACAGACTTCGAGAGATCTTTTTCACAGAGACCCTCGGATTCTTTTTGGCTTTGGTTCTGGCGATTCCGCCCAGTCAATTTTAGAAAGTCTGTGGGAATCTGAGTCAAATCTGTGCACATCTGTGGAACGTCCTAAGCCCGAGGCGAAGCCGAGCCCCGAGCAAGGCCGAAGGCCAATGCGAGCCCCGAGCGCAAAGCGCGAGCCCCGAGTGAGCAAAGCGAGCGAGCAACAGTGACGAACCGCCACCGCAGCTGGTAAAAGCTCAACAAACATTGATGAGAACCACAATGCTGTTGAAACATCCAAAGATTTACGTAGACGCTCAAGGCAACACGACCCATGCCATTTTGTGGGGCGATGATGCTCGCATCGTTGCGATTGGCGACGACGCGATTGCTCAGCACTCCGGCACGGATGTGGTGGAGCCTGAGGGCGCGTGTGTGTTTCCTGCGTTGTGTGATGCCCACATTCACCTGTGGAGTCTGGGTTTGCGCGCAGGTGCAGTGTCGATGCGTGACGCGATGTCGACCGCAGAGGTGTACAACCGAATTCGACGATACGACCTCGATAGCTCGCCGTCCGGCTGGATTCTGGGCACGGATTGGGACCAGCATCTGTGGGAGGACTCGGACGAGCTCAGCCTGATTCACCTTGATGCACTGTGGCCGGACAAGCCGATGAGCTTGCGTCGAGTCGATGGACATGCGCTCTGGGTCAACTCCGAAGCCCTGCGGCGTGCCAATATCACCGAATCCTACGACCCTGGCGATGGCGGTTTCCTTGGGCGAGACCGCAACGGAATGCTGAACGGGCTACTGGTGGACGATGCGATGCATCCCGTGCTCGACGTCATTCCTGAGGCCTCGGAACAAGAAGACCGCGAGACGTTCCTGAACAGTGCGCGGATGCTGCACAGCCACGGCATCGTCAGCGCGCATAAGGCGTGGATGCCGCCGCACCAAATGCCGATGCTCTATGCGCTCGAAGACGCCGGCGAGCTGCCGCTGCGCATGCACTTACTCTTCGACGTGCATGGCAAGGGTATCGACGCGCTCCTGAAGCGCGGGCCGATCATCGACGACGAGGCATGGCTCAACGAATGCGGGATTAAGTTCTTCGCGGATGGTGCGTTGGGAAGCCAGGGTGCCGCGGTGTTGGAACCATATCCAAGCGGCAAACACGGCGTCATCGTTGATGACCCGACGTTCATGGACGCGAAAGTGCCGCAACTAATCTCCGGCGGTTGGCAGGTCGCAACCCATGCGATTGGGGATGCTGCTGCGCACAACGTGCTCAACTCGTACGCCAAAGCGGATGCGGAAAAGCTCGCATACTCGCGCTCGCGCATCGAGCACTGTCAGATGATGACCACCGAAGACATCGACCGCATGCGCACAATGGGCGTCATCGCGAGCATCCAAACCATCCACATGTACAGCGACGCTGCATGGGCCGACGAGCTTCTGACACAAGAGCAGCTCGACCGCTTGTTCCGCTGGCGAGACCTCGAAGACGCCACGTTGCTGTGCGCGGGCAGCGATTATCCCATCGAAGACCCCAACCCCTGGCACGGTATCGCCACCGCCATCTCTCGCCTGGACCGCAAAGGCCGCGAGTTCAACGGACATCAGCGCCTCACACGTGAAGACATCCTGATGTCATACACGATAGACGCCGCCTACTCGGCCTTCTGGGAAGACCACCTGGGCACCCTGGAAGTCGGGAAATTGGCGGATTGGATTGTGTTGGAGAATGACCCAGTCCACTGCAGCGTGCAGGAGCTTTGGGATATGCGCGTTGCCGAAACCTGGTTGCATGGTCAGCGTGTGCTCGCTCGCTAACACTCGCTCGGGTGCTCGCTTCGCTCGGGGCTCGGCTTTGCTTCGCTCGCCTCGGGGCTCACTTCGCTTCGCTTGTTCGGCTCTGTTCTTTGGTGAAACTCGAAATCCGCAATCAACACGAATCAGCCCGAGGCGAAGCCGAGCCCCGAGCGAGGCCACGGCCGACGCGAGACCCGAGCGCGAAGCGCGAGACCCGAGCGCGAAGCGCGAGACCCGAGCGCGAAGCGCGAGACCCGAGCGCGTGAGCGCGAGACCCGAGCGCGAAGCGCGAGTCAACGTTTCGTATTCAGATTCTCAGTCTTCAGAAGAACCTTCAGCTCTTCGCCGACTCCAAACTCGTGGTCGTAGAGCGCGCCTTCCCAGTATCCGTACATTGGATTGGGAAGCATGAACCACTTCACGCCCCAGTTCTCGTCGTTTGCAGCTTCTAGCGCGTTGCGCTCTTCGACACCCGTCTTTGCACCGCCCACGAAGTCACCCAGGTTGTCACCGAAGAGCATGATGATGCGGTGCGTTTCTGCGACTCGCTCGCGTCGTGGCGTCTTGTCTGAGCCCCAGCCGTCTTCTTCGTTCTTCAACAGGACCGTATCGATACTGTCGTTGATTGGTAGGTCGAGCTTTTCCAGGTTCCGACGCGTTGCTTCCTCGAGCGACGAAGATCGATTCGAGACGTAGAAAATTTCGACACCTTTCGCGTCTGCGGCACGAAGGAACTCGACCGCGCCAGGTACTGCGCTGCAGTTCGCTTCGTTGACCCAGCTGTTCCAGCGGCTGCTATGGTAGCCAACCTGGTCGGCAATCAAACGCGCTTGGAATGGTGAGTTGTCGATGACCGTCTCGTCCAAGTCGAGGATGATCGCTGGAGGTTTGTTCTCGAAGTTTGGTCCCTGGTCGACGGTCGCCGTCCAAGACGTATCTTCGATCGCCTGGTCGAGCATCATCGTCGCCACGCGGTACGTCATCTTGGAGTTCGCCTGATACTCAGCTGCGGTCTGTACCCATGCCGTCGCGTCCAAGTTTGCGCTTGCCTGACGCGTGTCCGACTCACAGGTCTTGAAGTCGCCATCGCCAATCTCAGCGACGATGTCGAGCGTGCCGTACCGATAGATAACACCAATTTCCGTGTCGCCGGCCCAGAACTGGAGCCAGTCGTAGCGTTCGTCATCAATCTCGATGCGGTGAATCAAGAATTCATCGTCATCGGTGTTGTCCCAAACCATGTTGAAATCATCACCGTGGTCCATGAACCCAAGCTGCACGTTGGCCAGATAAATCTGGCGAGCTTGTGTGACGCGAAGGCGCGACTTCTCGTTGTAGGTGCGCGAGCGGTCAACCAAAGGGTCAAGCCGGCTCGAATCTTCCAGGTCTTTGAAGTCCGCAAACTCACAAACAGGAGCAGCAGGAAACAGCGAGTCAGCCTTGCCGTCTGCGCCTTGCACATACTCGTTGTAGTCGATGTTATCGGTATCCGATCCGCCGGAATCACAAGCGGCGAGTCCGAAGGCGAGTAGGCTAGCAGCGAAGACTGGGGTGAACTTGTTCATGGTGTGTTCCATCATGTGTTTGCGTGTACGCGCGGACTATACAGCACAGCCCGTGCCAAACTTCGGCGACATTTTGGTGATCGCACCCTCGGCGACAAATAGCGTCCTGATCACGGTTTCCGAGGTCTTCTAGCGAGATGATTGAGTTCCGATTCGCCAGGGAAGTGGCAGATCAATCTTCCGGTCTCACGCAGATTGTGTTGCCGATCCGCCACACTCGGTGAGCAAAGCGAACCAAATCGGTGAGCAAAGCGAACCAAATCGGTGAGGCAAAGCCGAACCAAATCGGTGAGGCAAAGCCGAACCAAATCGGTGAGCAAAGCGAA
>JAUIBR010000100.1 GCA_030427705.1 bacterium
AAGGACCCGCAGACTCTTGTTAGAAAAGCGTGTGAGTCGATCGGTCTAAACAACGGACTTGATGCCATCGTCCAGCTCTACCTGACGGCTGGTGCGGTGGATCCGCAGGTCGCCGCACAATTGCCCTGGCAGGATGCTAGCGCGTTGACATACTTCACGTCCGCATTGCTTCAACGCATGGTTCGATTTGCGATGAAGTCCGGCCCGGTACTTCTGGTGTTGGACGACATCCCGACCATCGACAAGGCTCAGCTGGACGTTATCGACAATCTGACGGCGAGCGTTCAAAACCAGAACGTCATGGTCCTGGTTTCGAAGCGGTTCTTGCCGGGAGAGAACGACCACGGTTTGCCGGGCAATCTGGAAGTGATGCAGATTGGCGGATTCTCAGAGAACGAAGCGCGCCAGTGCATCGCGCAAACGCTTGGTTATACACCACCACCCGAAGTCGTGCAGCATCTGGTATCGCGCTCCGGTGGAAATCCGATGTACCTGACGGAGATGCTGCGAACGATTTCGTCTTCGGCAGATTCGACGCAAATGCTGTCGGCCGAGGCGCTCGCAAACGCGATCCCGCAGTCGCTGCACGAGATTCTTGCCGCACGTGTGGACATGCTCCCGGACGGCGTTCGTGACGTGCTCGCCATCGCGTCGGTCCTTGGAGAATCGTTCCGTGAAGAGCTGCTTTACCAGATTGCGCCTGCGCACCTCGGTCCGAAGTACGGCGTGCAAGAACTGGTACGGCAAGGGCTAATGGAAGCCGGATTCGATGCGTATCAGCGAGTTTGGGTCGCATTCCAGCCGCGTGCGCTTCGTAAAATCGTTTACGACCGACTGCCTAAATCGTCGCGTAATCAGTTCCACGAAAAGGTCATCGAATTCCTGGAGCAAGCATCGATGGTTGCCGCTGTGGATGTGGTTGAGCTGCCAATGATGCTCTCCTTCCATTACATGGCGATGGAGAGCTTTGAGGGCGCTGCGCACTATATGATGCGCGCGGGCGACATGCTCTTGGACTTGTATGACTACCCGACCGCAATCTCGCAGTATGAGGCGGGTCTGGACCTACTGCGCGAGAACGGCTTCAACGAGTCCAACGCAACGTTTGCGGCGTTAGTCGCGCGATTGCTTGTTTCGATGCGCGAGTCCGGCCGATTGGACGACGCTATCTTGATGGTCGAGAAACTTCCAAGTTTGCACGAGGTGCCCCCAGAGTACCGCGCGCCGATTTTGCTTGAAGTCGGCCGCGTAAACATCGAGTCATCGGACCCGGATAAGGCTCTAAAAGCGTTGGAGCAGGTGCGTGACATCGCGATGCAGACGCAGAATATCAAGCTCGAAGTGCAGTGTTTGCTGGCCATGGCCCAGGTATTCGAACGTCAGAATCAGCTGACAAATGCGGCTGGCATCCTGATGGACGTCTCGAAGAAGGTCGAGCAGGTCGACGATATCAATCTGGCCGACCCGGAAGACCGCAAGCTTTATTGGACGGCGTACAACCAGCTCGGAACCTTGCTCATCCGTCAGCATAACTTCCAAGCTGCACAGCAGTACCTCAACACGGCAATGCGCCGTGCTCAAGAGATTCAAGACCATCGCGGCTTGATTCGCGTGTTGTCCAATATGGGCGCGCTTTGCCTGTCGATGCGCGATGTCACAACCGCGCGTGAGTACTTCGCGAAAGCGCTTCAGTTCGCGAAGGGTACTGGCGACCTGCTGAATCAGGCTCGAATTCTCACCAACCTCGGCATCACCAACATGGAGAACGCCGATTTGGACGGTGCCAAACGCAGCTTCAAGCAAGCCAAAGATATCGCGGAAGATATTGGATGGCACGAGGGTCTTGCGGACCTCTCGCTACACATCAAGAAGCTGCGCGCCGCGTTGGGCGCGTAACTCGCGCTACGCGTTCGGGTTTCGCTCCGCTAGCCTTAGATTTGGGAGGGGTGATGATTCCGAAGGACAAATCTGATTCAGAGGCGGTGGCGCGATTGAAGGCCGCGTCAGAGGAACGAGTCGCTCCTCTTGTGCCAACGCTGCTGGAGTGGCTGCAAGATATCAATTGGCCCGTGGCGCGGCCAATTGCGGAGGTTCTACGTGAACACCCAACCGAGCTCGTTGAGCCGATTCGGGCTGTCCTCAACGGTGATGATGACATCTGGAAATTCTGGGTGCTTGCAGAAGTGGTTCTTCCCGGCGAGGGCGAGCTCCGACTCGCCCTCGAAAGTGAGGTCTTGCGAATAGTCAACCATCCAACACCCGGTGAGGTCGACGAGGAAGTTCATCTCATCGCACGCGATGTTCTCTTCGTTGTTGTCTACAACGACCATGGGTAGTCGTTTCGATACGCGCATCAAGAACCGGGAGTCCTTGTCGGCGCAGTATTGTTGGGCAAGTCGGACCACCTGTCCCTTGACGGTCGTGCAGGGTACTAGCCGAATCGTAGTCGATCCAAGACCTGAAAATCTGAGACTGGGTACGGCCGTTCGGTTTCCGAGGGAGCCCCTTCAATCGGGTCGCGCGACTGACGGAGTTCGTTCAACTCTTCAACAAGGGGAGTGAGGTCCGTGATGTCGATGATCCACTCGTTAACATATAGTCTAACCGCTTCGCCGGTGATTCCGATTTGTATGGACCGCATCCCTTCAATCTTGTTGAGGTTGAGGTCGCGTTCGGGGTCCCACTGAATCCGAACAGGCGCATTGTTCAGCATCGCTTTCCACTCGTCATGCGTGCCGTGGGTTGGCTCATGGTAAGTGGACAGGACCGCGTGTTTCAGGGCCCAATCGAATCCCTCGCGGGTGATATCGATGCCCAGGACTCGCTCTTGGCCGGGTTTTGTAGCGTAACCACAACGGTACATCATCCAGCAGAACGAGGGCTTAATCCACGTCATGCGGTCCATCTTGAACGGCGCAACAAATCTGCCCGCGGCCAACGCGGGTTCGGCGATTGAGGGTGAGTACGCTTGGTAGACGCGGATTGTGGAGTCGTCGTAGTTGGCGCGGATTTCTCTTTCTTTCAATGTTGTCATCTTCTGACTCAAAAACTCAAATCTATTAGTCTGGCGCGAACATCACGTCCGTCCGCATCACGTATTTGGTTCCTGTGGTGACTTCGGCACCCTCATGCAGCAGTTGATGCTGAAACATCAGGACCAAGCCAGGTTCGGGCTCAACCCGAATCACGCCCTTATTGGTCACAATCACCGTCTCGCCGCCTTCAAAGTCGCCGTTGAGGTAATAGAGGACCGAAAAAAGGCTGAGCTCTCCCGAACCGTCCTTGCGCCGAAACGTGCCGTCCAAGTGCATCTTGAACCGTTGCCCCGGCTCGTAGCGATAGAACCGAAAACGTTCATTCAGACCGCAGGCGGAGTAGTCAGCCGGGTCGGGCGCAAAGAGCTTCAGGCTCCGAAGGTCTTCCGGGAACAGCGCAGAGACAGTTCCCCACAGTTCGTCGGCGCGTTCAGGGTCGTCGACTATCGCTCGGGAGTTGTTTCGAACGCCTTTGTTCATGATGGGACCGCGGCCCGTCATGATCGGTGCATCGTCAAATCCTGCGTCATCTGCAAACGCGATCATCGAGGCGCACTCGTCCTGACTCAGGGCGTTCCTGATAACAAAAACCATGTCTGCGAGTCGTTCGAATTTCATATTGCCACCTTCGTGTTAAAAGGACACTAACAGCATTGCGGTCGTAATTCAACAACTCGAAGCAGCCTGGATGATATTCCCGTTCAGTGCTCTCGCCCGCATACTATGCGGAGAACAAGGACTCCCGGTTCTTGATTGGTTTGGGGCTAGCCCAGAAGTTCGGACGTGTCTGGCATGTCGAGGTCGATCCCGAATTGCTCGCTGGATCGGATGAAGTCGACGAGTTTGTCGACGTATGTGGGGAAGGGGGGGCAGGGGTCATGGCCTTCCAGCGCAGCCACCGTATTGATGGAGTTGTAGATCGTGAGCTGGTTGAAGTCGTCCATGAACTGTCGCGGGGAACGCGTGAGCTTCTCCAGGTACGGGAACTTCAGAATCATCTTAGTGATGCGATAGGGGAACCGTCCGACCGGCGCGCTTCGACCCGCATGGTCAGCAACAACCTCAAACACACGGCGCGCGGAAAGCGGATTTGGGTCGGCTAGATGGAACGTTTTGCCAGCAGTATCTTTACGCCGACTGATGGTGTGCATCGCTTCGCAGACGTAATCGATGGGGACCATGTTAAGAGGCTTGTCACCCTTACCGGGCATCAAAATCGGCACGTTGGATGGCATCAAAACGATAGCGTTCATGATGTAGTAGGGACCCGCCATCTTGTCGATTTCACCCGTCGTTGAATCGCCGACAATAATCGCGGGTCGATAAACGCTGACGGGGATGTGGTGCATCGCATCGCGCATTGCGATTTCCGCCTCGAACTTGGTTTCTTCGTACGCGTTGCGGAAGGACTGCCCGTCGTCGAGTTCTTCTTCCATGATAACGCCAGTTCGATCACCCGCGACAAAGGCGGTCGAGAAGTGATTGAGGCGATTCAGGTTCTTCATTTCGAACGCGGCGTCGATCACGTTTCGAGCGCCGACGACATTCACGTCGCGAATCGTGTCCCGGTCGACACCTAGAAACCAAATCGATGCGATATGATAGATATCCGTGACGTTCTCGATGATCTCCAGGTACTCGGTGCCGGACAGGCCGAGGTCCATGCTGACCACATCGCCGCTCAGTACGGCGACCCGGTCTCGGTCGATGTTCATCGTGTTCAGCTGCCTCTCTGCGGCATCGACGTAGTCGGAGCGAACCAGGAGCCGAACAAACGCATGTTTCTCGCGCTCGAAGATTGTGGCGAGCAACCGCCGCGCGACGAAACTTGGGAACCCGGTGATGAGGATGTCTCTACCCTTGCTCATTCGCTCCAAACCGTTGCTGTAGCTCTTGAAACACGTTGGCGACTTGCTGTTGAGTTTGCTCCAATGTGCCGTTGTTGTCGATGACCCAATCGGCCACTTCGACCTTATCCGGCAGTGGAAGCTGCGAATTGATGCGAGCTTGCGCGTCCTCGGCCGAGTATTCGTCCCGTTCCATCAGGCGCGTGAGCTGCGTTTCTGCGTCACAAGCGACGACGATCAGACCCTGCAGCATGTGGTGAATTCCGTTCTCCACGATCAACGCCGCATCATAAATGACCCAGTTAAAGCCCTCGCTTTTCGCCTCACCCGCGCGCCTCATCATCTCCATCGCAATTCGAGGATGGGTAATGGCATTCAGCTTCTTGCGCGCCTCCAAATCCGCGAAAACAATGGCTCCCAAGGACTCCCGGTTCAGGCTGCCGTCCTCCCGAATCATCCCCGCGCCGAACTGTTTTTGGATTTCATCCAACGCTGGAGCACCTGGCTCCACCACGACGCGTGCAATCACGTCGGCATCGATGACACGTGCTCCATACTCCAGAAAGAACCGAGTCACGGTTGATTTCCCAGTGGCGATACCGCCTGTAAGACCAATGATGGCTGGTAGTTTGGTTGACATTTGGTCAGCTGTGGTCAATAACGCCGAAGGCGTTTTCAGCGCGTGAAATCTTGAGATTCGCCTGATTCGTAACACGCAGCGGCAACTCGTGCCAACCGGTAGTTCATGAGTTCAAGAGTTCGAAAAAGCAAGACCCCGAGACGCGAGGGTTCGCTGTGGGAACAGCGGCTTTGGGATCGAGTGGCTTCGCCATTGGGCATCGGAGTCATTCTGATCGTTGCAGGCGCATTGCTGATGGTCGCTCCATGGGGCGCGATTCCGACTCAGCCTTCGCTGGCTTGGTGGTCGACCGCGTACCAATTCACTGAAGCGGCACGCGCGTCGGCAGTTCTGGCGGCGTTTGCGGCAGTGCTCGGACTTGCGGCTCTGGGCTACGGTATCGGCGCTTTGCGCGGTCCGGCCCGAATTCAGCGCATCGGCGTAATGATCGGAGTCGTCGGCGTAATGGCAGGTGTTGCCGCATGGATGGCAGGACAAATGTCGCTGCCCACCTCGAAGGTCAGTTTGCCGGCGAATCAGACGATCGAGGCGTTTCCCGCCATCTCGATCGAGGGCCAGTTCAAGGTCATGCTGCCAAATCGTGTGACCGTAAAACGTGTTGATATCGCAAATCAGGCAGTCACGATTAACGTCGCGTCTGCAGTCGATCCAGAGGGCGAGGATCGTAGCCTGTCAGCGGGCGATAGTCTCATCTTGGAGGGCCATCGCTGGTCGTTGCTGGGCGTCGAATTCGACCCACGGATTCCACGGGTCGTCATGTCCTCAACGGACGACAACACGATTCAGACGGCCGGAATTCGCGGTCAAAAACTACGGTTCACCCCCGAGGGCGAGGAGTTCGAGATTCTCCGCGTATCCAGAAATTACCTGGGCGCGGTCGGTCCCGCCGTCGAGCTAAGCAGCGAAAAGCACGGAAAGTTCTGGGTGTATTCGCGCGCGCGTCCTCTGAAACATGGTGTGGGAACTCCAGGTAACCTTCGAGTTGATGGGATTGAAAGCGCGCCAGTCGCGGTATTGGCCGTTAGCTCGGACAAGGGAGACCAATGGCTTACGACCAGCGGCATCATCTTCATCGTCGGCTTTGTGATGGCGATGGCGGTGGTAGGGCCCCGGCGGCGTCCGCACGGTGACGTCACGGAGGAAGAATGACTCCGGGTGTTATTGCAGCATTTATTGTCGCGGTCTTATTGATCGCAGCACCGTTTACAACGCGAAAGCTCACCGTCGCTGCCGAAGGCGTGTCCTGGATCGCGCTGATCGCTGGCATTGCAATGGCAATTTGGGGACAGGGGCTGACCACGGGCGATGCTATTGCGTTGGCGACGTTGGGTGCCAGCGGCGTCGCAAGTTACGACTTTACTGGATGGCGCCGCGTGTCGGCGACGATTGGCGTCACCGTGCTCGCGGTCGCGATAGGTTGTTTGGTCGCTAAACCGCAGGTTGCCGATGGCGGAAGGTACCTCGATGTCATGATGGGGTGCTGGGCTGCATTGGCCGCGTGTTACGGAATCTTGGTCACGATCATTGCCAAGACGAAGTCGAGCACCGAGCTTGCATTGCCCTTCGTGACGGCGTTGACGGCAGCTGCTGCGGCAGCCATGGCGACTAGCCGAAGCAGCCTGGGAGGGTTTGGCTACTACTTGTTCCTGAAGGGTAACGACGGGCCCCTGTTTTGGACGCTGCCTGGCGTAGACAAGCTGCCCGGCGGTATTCGGCTCACGGTTGCGTTATCAATGCCTCCCTGGGTCATCTACACAGCGATCGCGGCGGCCGTATTGTCGGTTGTGCTCATCCTGACCAAGCGTTGGATGCCACCAATTGCCCCCGTCGTTGTCTCAGCGGCCGTCGCCATCGCGTTGGCTGTGGTTGCCGTCGCGCCGACGCAGGCAACACAGAAGGGCGCTCCCGATGTGCAACGATATGAGGATTACGCGCGGCAAGCGCTAATGAAGGCGCAAGCTGAGCCTCAGTTTTCGACCCAGGGCAAATTCACAAACGAAACGAAGATTGAGGTCGACCACGCGCGCCATGGCATCGATTTGTCCTTCTTCCTGGCCGCGTCGCTCCTCATGGGCGTTGCACTTCTGAGCTTCGCAGGGCGTCTACGCGACGACAAAGACCTCTCTGCGGGAGAAGACTACGAAATGCTCGCCGTCAAAGCCGGAGGCTTTATCTGGTTAGCGTGGTTGCTGTCTGCCTTGGTCCACTATCTCTTTTGGGGCACCCCTGGCATGCGCGGACCTGCCGAGTGGTGGTTCACAGGATTGGGACTATTGGCAACCGGTCTATTGTTGGTATCTGCGCGAACGTCCCCAGCTGGCCGCGGGTTTGTTGCAGCAATCATTGTTGGCCTGCTGGCTTGGACGGTGGCGGTCAATGCCATCTTCGGAAACTTCCCCGGACTCAGCGTGAGCATCCTATGAAGATCAAGAAAGCTGAATTTGTGACGTCCGGAACCAAACTGGCGCATT
>JAUIBR010000051.1 GCA_030427705.1 bacterium
GCCGGTATCTACGTCTTCAAGTTCCAACGCGCCCTGCGAATTGTAGTTGGTGTTCGCCGCCGTCAACGCTTGTCCACCCACGGTCAGATTGAAGGTCACATCAACGACTGGCACATCGACGTCGACGGTCCCGCCACTGGCCACGCCAGGGCAAGCACACACATTCGGCGTACCACCAACTCCGCATTCTGCTGGACCGTCGCAGCCGCCACAATCAAGCGTTCCGCCGCAACCGTCATCGATGGTTCCACACTGCGCGCCCTGGGCGTCGCAGGTCGTCGGTTGACACACGCACATGCCTTCTGCGCTACACAGTTCGCCGTCATCGCATCCACCACACGAGCTTCCACATACTGGGTCGGGTCCGCACTCGCGCTCGCCGCATTCAGGCGTGCAGCCGGCGCTACAGCCGGTTGTATCGAATTGTTGGCAGTTATCGGAGCACGCCAGGTCGCCTGTGCCCAGTCCGAGGCTGCCACAGGTCGCGCCGCCAAGCGCGCTTCCGTCACAAAGCTCGTTGTCGTCCAGTTCGCCGTTTCCGCAGGTTGCGACCGCGCCGCACATGGTCACATCGAACTCTGCACAGTTCGCGGAGCAGCCGAGTGTTCCTGGACCATAACCAAGCGACTCACAAGTTGCGCCCGCAAGGTCGGTTCCATCACAGGTCTCTGGCGCCTCGACAGAATCGTCGCCGCAGCTTTCTGGTGCCCCGCATGCTGAGCGGTCGTAATCGCTACAGTTGGTGCGGCAGCGAAGCTCTCCATCGCCCAAACCGAGACCTTCACAGGACTCACCGTCTAGCGATGAACCGTCGCAGGTTTCGCCATCGTCGAGCGTACCGTTTCCGCAAACGGGGTCACCGTCCGGCTCCATCGATTTGGTCTTGGAGGTGTCGTTATCCGCGCACGCGGCGGCGAAGAGGAAGGCGAGTAGGATAAGTAGATTTCGAAGTTTGCGATGCATTGGGTCAACCTGACATTTCGAGTTGCCCCACTTTTACTTAACGAAAGTACACGAGTCGTCTGAAAGGTTCTGAAGTTCTCGCGCTCGCTTCGCTCCCGCTCGGGGCTCAGTCGCTTTGCTCCTTCGGTTCTCGCGCTTCGCGCTCGGGGCTCAGTCGCTTTGCTCCTTCGGGGCTCGGCTGCTGCGCTTGCCTCGGGGCTCGCGCTTTGCGCTCGGTTTAGTTTGGAGTGAATTGGGATTTTCGGTTTCATCGAACATTGAAACCGAGGGAGCGTAGCGACTGAGCCCCGAACGGAGCGAAGCGAACGTGAGCCCCGAGCAAGGCCGCAGGCCAAAGCGAGCCCCGAACGGAGCGAAGCGAACGTGAGCCCCGAGCGCGCAGCGCGAGCCCCGAGCGAAGCGAGCCCCGAGGCGAAGCCGACGCTAAAAGCGTCGGATCGCCTCGAGAACAGTTTGCTGATTCTCAGCGACCTTCGAGGTCTTCGAAGTCCGCTTCGACCGCCATGCTTCGACCTGCTTGAACGTATTGGTATCGAAACCGGATACGAGCAAGACACCAGGCATATCGGCTGGCACTGGGACTGGGCTGTATGCTGCCAAGTTCCAAAGCACGACGTCGACATGACCGAACATGGCTCGGTACATGCGCAGTGCGATCTCCAGAGGAGGACCGCTTCGCTCGACGCCAAGCTTCTTTGCCAGCTTCGTGAGGTCACCCGGAATTGCGTCCGCTCCGCCTGCGGCGGGATGGAACTGCATATCCGAGAAGAACCACAAGCAATCTGGTGCCTGAACCTGGTCGCGATGCTTCATCAGCCATCGGATCAAGTCCATGACGGCACCAAACACCTGCGTTCCACCCCAACCGCGGTGCAAAGGCTTCGCCTTCGTGAACGCCAATGGCGACCGATAATTCGTTCGCTGTGCGACGTGCAGGTACTTACCGTCCGAATAAGTCTTGAACGAATCGTCCGCAAACGATGCGCCCAGACCAGACGACTCGGACATCAAAGCCGTCAAGCAGATCGCGACATCCATCGACGTCGAAGACGACAATGGGCCACCGACTTTGACCGACATCGAACCCGAGATATCGGCGATACCAAGGTGTCGACCATGCGGAAGCTTCTTTGCCATCTTCTTGAAGATGACATCCAAAGGCGCCTCTGCATCAGGCACTGCGCGGTAAGCCGCGTAGACCTGGTGCGGCCAAATCTCGGCGAACGATCGCTCATGCGCCATCGACTCAAGCTGATGCGCCGTGAAGTCGTCACGCAGGAAGTTCCGCATATTTCGCATGAACGCCATATCACCCATCAAACCCTTCTGGTCCAAAAGGGCCTTCCAGATCTTATGGTTCCGCTTGGCCGCAAGGCCGTCGTCTTTTGCGTTCTTACCGAAGTGGCTGAACACCTGCTCCCAGGTTACGCGTGCGTCCTGGACCAACGATTTGAACTCAGCGTTATCAACGAACGACTTGTCCTTCGACCACAGAGCCTTTCGGTTCTGCGTGAGCTTCAACTCAAGCTCGTCCGCCAACTTCGCCCGCTTTCGTGAAGGAGCATGCAAATACTCGCCTACGGCAATAGGACTCTTCGCCTTATCGCCGAGTACATCCAGCTCATCCCGAACCATGTAGATGACGTCGCAAAGTCGCACATCCTCGTTCTTCATCGCGTACTTCATGAGCTGGTACTCGTCGAACGAAGTCAACGCGATAGCCATGCCCATCCGAGCTGCTGACGAAGGCTTACCAAGACCTAAGTTGTCGAAGTGCGTATAGAACGCGACCACGTCGTCAGGTCGATGCGACAAGCACATTGCGATGTATCGGACAGAGTCGTCGGTCATACCGTAGAGACCATCCAATATCGCAGGCACAAGCGAGCCTTGAACGCGGTTACCCTTGCCGTTCTTGGGGTCACGCATCCATGCGCCGTACTGCCACGCAAACCGAGGCTCGATCTCGTAGACCGCCATCAACGCATCCACCAAACGGAAGACCTCGTCACCCTGCGTCTGGTAGTAACCATCGGTGATGAGCGCCGAACCACACGTAAACGTAAGGTGCGTCTGTGGATCGATCTTTGAATAATCGTACGCAGATGCGCCCTCGTGGGTGCAGGTCATGTGCTTTCGAATTTTGAGCTTGTTTATCTTCTTCATCTCAATCTCCGTCATCTACGAGCGCACCGAGTAAAATCTACGAGCGCAGCGAGTAATATCTACGACCGAAGGGAGTAACCACGACGAGCGCAGCGAGTCTTTTAGGGAGAGCCGCGGGAATCGAACCCGCCGGGCAACCGAGTGAAAGTCGAAGTAAGGCGTCTCGGTAAGTCAGACCCCAGGGCCCTCCACCTTGGGACTCTCCAAATCGACTGACGAGACAGGACTCGAACCTGCAACCACCGGCACCTAAAGCGAAGTAAGACGTCCAGCTAAGTCGGACCCCGGAACGGTGCTCTACCAATTGAGCTACTCGCCAGTCACACCAACCCATTGCTAACGGCGTGCCAACTTTGGTGGATCTAATGATTTCAATGGTTTACGTTTGTGGCGATGTCGCCAATGTATCTTGAGGTATATGCTGGATATCTCAAAAGATAGGCGGCTCAGGGTGGAATTCACAGACGGCGCAGACAACCACAGACGAGCACAGACTTCTTTTCAATACGTCATAAGCCACGTCGCAATTCTAGAGTTGTGAGGTGTCGAATGCCGTCGCGAAAGAAGATTTCTGTGCGTTTCTGTGTAGCGTCTGTGCTGTCTGTGGACTGTGTTTCCCAACAGCCAATAGCCAACAGCTAACAGCCCTAATCCAACAGGTTCAACGGAATCGGTTCGAACTTCTTGGTTGGTTCCGCTTTCTGAGGCGCAATGTACTTGCCGTTTTTATCCCACTCCAGGATGTACGGCTTCTCGGCCTCGGCGACGTCTTTGGTGAGCATGCCTTCGTCGATCAGGCGTTGGTACATCAGCTCGAAACGCTCTTTCCACCAGCCAGAGTTTGGAGACTTTTTGCGCTCGATGACCTTGGCGCCGTACCACGGAGCGGGCTTTAGCATGGAAAGGAAGATGGCTTCTTTGGCGGTCAGATTCCGCGCGTCTTTCTGGAAGTAGTAACGCGCGGCCGGGCCGATACCGTAGATGTCCGGGCCGAATTCGATGCAGTTTAAATACAGCTCCAAGATGCGGTCGCGGCTGATCGTCTCGATGATTCGCCATGAGATAATGGCCTCTTTCAGCTTCCTGGCGAGCGTCTTGTCACGGGACAGAAAGAGGTTTTTGACCAGCTGTTGGGTAATGGTGCTGCCGCCATAGACAAAGCGACCACGCTCCAAATTCAGACGCATGGCCTTCTTGATGAGGCTGAGGCTTATCGCAGGCGCTTTGTAGAACAGCATCTGCTCACTCAAGTACATCGCGCCACCGACGTACGACGGCATCTCGTTCAACGGCACATAATCCGCGGTTCCGGGACCGACATAGATGGTGACGTTTTCGGGGTCGCTGACGCCTTCGTCGTGCACCTTCTTCACGAATGGGCGATTCAGCCAATACACGTCACCACGGGTCGTCGGGTCATAGTCATCAGGGAATCCGTTGACTGATTTATGTGGTCCCGTTGGCGCGACAGCCTTGATGGTCATTTCGGGCCAGAACTTCTTTTTGACGTTCAGCTCTTTGATCTCGCAGATGTCTTCATAGTCCTCAAACCCAAGACGCAGCGCCCGCGGCCGGTAGATTGGAAGTTTGAAATAGACGGACGGAGCGAACTCCTCGCCCTCGAGCTTTGCCCTTTTGTACGGCCCGAAGAGTGCGCGCGGGAATGCCAGGAAGAAGTCCTGACAATCCATCGGCTCGACCTCGGCGCGGAACACAAACGTCGTGTCCAACGGCACGTCCAGAACCTCGGCCGAGTAGTTGGCTGTGAGCTTTGCCTTCTTCAGCACACCATTCGTAATGCGAAATTCATTGATGGCGGGCTGCCAGGCGAACTCCGCTTCGGTGCTTACGTCGATATCGGTCTGTGGGTCATCTGAGACGCCCTCAAGGTCGATGACCCCATCTTGCCATTTGAAATCAAACGAGCCGCTCGCTGTGTCCAACGGTCCGGCCGAGCCCGCGCCACGTGGCAAACCGAAGAGCGTGAACTGACCAGATACGATGCCGCCAACACGTCCGCTTGTACCGCGGCTGGGCAGTTTCGAGCGCTCCTTGGGCATGCCGGGTATCTTCTCTAGATTGACGTCGTCCACCTCGATTCGCAGATATTTGGGCACGGTCTGCCCTGGCACCAGCACAGCCTCGGCCGAAAATGTACCTTCTGCGGTCTCACCAAATGCGCGGAAACGGCCTTCTTTGGCCGTCGCATCGAATCGCTCCAAGAGAGTGAGTTTCGTGTATGTATCGGGTTCTTCGCCTTCCAGGTTCACGGCCGCCTTGACCCGCTTGAACTGAAGGTCCGAGCGTTCGATCAGCGCGACAACACGGTCGACGGCCGACGGCCCGCCACCCGAGATCGAACCTCCGCCACCGCCGCCGGGCGCAGACGAAACTAGCTCCTTCGCGACGTTTGCAATCTCGCGAATCTGTCCACGCTTCTTGGGCGTCGTCAGGAAAGCTGCATCAACCACTGTTAGCTTGAGCCCACCGTCTTGATTGATGCCTGCGAGGGTTTTTGGGATGTCCGCCGAGATTGCCGGAGCATCGCTGCTGCCCACTCGGCCCGAGAAATAGTCGAGCTCAACGTCGACCGTGCGATTCTTCAGGTTGCCGGTGCCTCGGATCGAGCCCAATCGCAAAGCGGCCGTTTCTTTATCTTCGTAGCTGAACAACGGACGATCCGTGTCCGGATGCCGGAACTCAAAGGTCGCCTTCCCCGTTGCCACTTCCAATTGAAATGCGAGCTGTGCTTCAACAGATGCCTGCAGGGCTTCGGGAAGCTTGTCGAGCAGGGGTTTGGCCGCAACAGTCGTTTCGAAATCCAGCATGCCGTCATCGATAGACACAGAGGCTTCCTCGGTTGAAACCGAGAGAACCTTCCGTTCGCCGCTGACGACATTGAGCTGTGCGCCGTCCACCTCAACCGCCGGCGGATCTGCCAAAAGCCGCTCTACAAATCCCTGACGCGCAGACGGCTTTTTGTTTGGCTGTTTTGGATCTTCAACCGCGCTCTCTTCCCTGTTTTTAGCTGCTTCAGCGAGGTCGACTTCGACTTGGAAGTTCTTGAGTTTGATGGCTTCGAGGCGAGGATCGTTGGCGATGATCGAATCGATGGAGACGACCACGATCACCTCATCGGTGGTCAGCTTCACGCCACGTTTCGGGTCATGAACGTTTAGCCCCTTGATCTCAAATCGTTTTCCGAAGCCCGCGTTGAACTCAGACCATTGTGCATCGATACCTCGCCGATCGAGCCGTTCTTTGAGCTGAGTCTCGACGGTATCCCGCACCATAGACGGGCCGAGCATGGCCGCAGCTACGCCCAGCGCGACCAGCGTCAACAGCATCCCCAGTGCGATTTTCTTTCCGCGAGACATACGGGGCTGAGCCTACCCCAGCTAGCGGGGTGTGTCAGGTTTCTCGGTCGCGTCGGCGAGTTCTTACTTACTGTGCGTCAGAAGCCAGGTGTAAATGTCGTGGCCCGCACTGAGGTCGTATGTCCGAGACCAGGAATTGTGGCCCACACCGGGATAGATCGTGAGTTTGGCTTCTTTGCGTGGAGGCATTGGGCACGCGATAATATTGTTCATCGGGTTAATAGTGCCGTTAACTGGCACGGTTGGATCCGCGTCACCATGGAATCCCCAAATCGCAACTTTGCCCAGTTCGCAGCCTGCATTATTCCAGGCGCTGTTTCCGTTGCCCGCGATGGGAACCGCCGCTGCAGCGCGGGTATCGGTGTCTTGCCCCAGATAGTTCCAAAGCCCGATTCCGCCGCAGCTCAATCCAGTCAGGTAGATGCGACTCTCATCAACATCGTAGTTGCTGACGGCGAATTCAATGAACGTTCGGATCTCCGCAGGAGAATGGCATCCGTCGCCAGGGTGTTGTGGCGAGAGCACGATGAATGGTCGGTCTGATGGCCATTGGTCGCGATCGATGTAGCGTGGCGGTCCATTGCTTAGGACCTTGCCTAACTCAGTGTCACCGTTCCCGTTCTCACCCACGCCATGGAAGAAAACCAATAGCGGAAACTGAGTCGTATTGCCGTAGCCAACAGGCAAGTACTCATGGAAACCCTGCGTGGCGTCGGTTGAACCGAGCGGACGTGCGGTTTGACGTTCACTTGAGGGCCCGTCGGGCAGACCCGGAGGAAGGTCTGGCGGCATATCTTGGGCCATGTCTGCCATATCGCTGCCGCCATCCATACTCATATCGGCCACGTTGTTAACGTTGTTCGAATTGTTGGCGTTGTTAACGTTGTTAACGTTGTTGACGTTGTTTGAATTGTTGACGTTGTTGACGTTGTTAACGTTATTGATGTTGTTAACGTTGTTGGCGTTATTGGATGCCGAGTCGTCTTCGCTGCTGCACGCAACGAGACCCATCGCCAATATAAGCGGGACCAACCGAGTTCTCATTGAGTATCTCCATGTTGTGAGTGTTGAGGATACGCTACGCGGTGGTCACGTTCCAGCTCGCATTACTCGCGTTTCAGCTCGCCCTGCGGGCTTCGCGTTGAATACGGTGTGGGCACGGAAAAACGCGTAGCTGTAACGGCCGAGCCCTATGGGCGATGGCCTGAAACGCGAGGACAAGTCCGAGCTGGAACCTCATGGCACTCAACCCATTTTTCGCTACAATACTGCGAAACATACAAACATTTGGTGATCCCCATGTCCTTGAAGCAGAAGATACTCGCCGCGATCTGCGGCGGCGCGATGGTTGCTGGTTGTTCGGGTTCCGATACTACCGGTGGTTCCGGTGGTTGGACGGTTGGCGAAAACAACGGAAACAACGCTAACAACGTCAACAATCAGAACAACGTCAACAATCAGAACAACGTCAACAACGTCAATAACGTCAACAACACGAACAACGTGGAGGGTTGCAATACAGAAGGCCTGCTGACGTTGCCGTATCCAGGCTGGGAAGTTGATGTACGTGCCAATCGTCCTGCTGCAGCGGTCTTCTGTGCGGACATCGGTGACCAGGATTGCAGTCCACTGCAAACTGCGGACGAGATCCGAGCACACGTGGTTTCTGCGATCCCTCTCGATTGCGGGCTTGAACCCTATTACGTGAAGGGCGAAGCATGCGGTCCAGTGCCCAATGACACCGGCCTTTGCTGCCATGTGATTCCTGTCGAGTGGTCGGAGTGTGTGGAAGGCCGGCCTTTCCGCGTCGATGGTGAAATCCGCACGGGTCAGGTGCTTACTCGGTCAGATTGGACCGGTGAAGTCGACATCGATACCAGCGAATTATCCGACCAAATGCGCATGTTCTTGGCTGAAGCATGGTCTGAATCTGGCGCGCACGAGCACGCTTCCGTCGCCTCATTCGCGCGATTCATGTTGGACCTGATGTCGGTCGGGGCACCGCCTGAGTTGATCTCGATGACCACGAAGGCCATCGACGACGAAGTTCAGCACGCGCGCGATTGCTTCGCGATTGCGTCGGCCTTTGCCGGCCAACCGCTAGGACCGGGCGAAGTCGACGTGAACGAGAGTTTGGAGCATTCGGGCGATGCCGCCACGATCCTTCGCGCTGCTATCCTGGAAGGTTGTATCGGCGAGACACTGGCCGCCGGTGTGGCTGAATGGCTGGCGACACGGGCAGAAGATACGTTCATCCGAGATGCCCTGACCAAGATTGCGGACGAGGAAGCCGACCACGCAATCCTAGCGTGGAAGTTCGTGCAATGGATGTTAGAGAAGCAGCCGGAGCTGAAGTCTGTGGCTAAGAAGGCGTTTGAAGATGCTTGGGTTGACGAGGCCACGCCATGGACTGCCGGATTATCCGACACGGCCGCGATTGCAGCTCGCCACGGCGTCGCGTTTGCCGAGCTTGAAGACGTGCTTCGCCGTCGGGCGTTCCACAACATCGTGGTTCCAAGTTTCGAAGCGCTTGGAGTCTAGTTCGTCATTGTTGGTCTTTGGTTCTTAGTTGGTAGAGCACACGAGGGTCTGGTGTCTTCAAGGATGAACCGGTTTGTCACGTCAGTGTTCTTTGCATTGATCGGGTGTTCGGATTCTTCGTCGGAAACGCCGACGCCGAATCCCAACGACATCATCTATTCGCAATCTGGTGGACTTTCGACTGAAGCCGGGAAAGGCTCGTTTCGATTTGGGGCGGCAACTGCCGCCGTGCAGATCGAAGACGGCTTGGTGAACTCCGATTGGCACTACTGGACGCTGTCGGAAGAAGAAGGTGGGGCGGGAAATGGAGAGTTCGTTGGTGATGCCGTAAAGGGTTTTTCGCTCGCTCAACAGGATGTTGGTCTGCTCACCGAGATGCATCTCGATGCGTACCGTTTCAACGTCGATTGGTCACGGATCGAACCCGCGCGCGATCAGGTTGATGAGGATGGACTGCAGCATTACTCGGACTTCTTGGACGCACTTGTCGCAGCTGATATCCAACCGATGATCACGGTCCACCACTTTTCGAATCCAATTTGGGTACATGATTTTCGAAGTAACTGTCGTGGCGATGATCAGCCGACAGATGAAAACTTATGTGGATGGGCACATCCGGACGGCGCGGCTTTAATTATCGATGAACTTGCTGAACACGCTGCATTACTAGCGCAAAGGTACGGAGACCGTGTCGATGACTGGTGTACGCTGAATGAACCCATAAATTATCTTCTTGCAAGCTATGGAGTTGGGTTCTTTCCTCCTGGTGAAAATCTCCTGATTCGGGATTTCCCAACGTTGATAGAGGTTTACCGGAACTACATTCGAGCGCATGTCGCGATCTACGACGCCATCAAGGCCAACGACACGATCGATGCAGATGGTGATGGTGTGGCTGCTGAGGTTGGATTCACGCTCTCAATCGCCGATTGGGTACCGGCTCGCGACAATGCACCCAGCGACGAACCCGAAGACCTCGCCGCGCGCGACCGAGTTTGGTCGGTGTTCCACTACTTCTTTCCAGACGCGTTCATGCATGGCGAGATCGACACCGACTTCGACACAATGCCGGACGAGGCCCATCCGGAGTGGGAAGGCAAGCTCGATTGGATGGGTGTGCAGTACTACTTCCGAGCAGGTGTAACCGCGCAAACCCCGGCTATTCCTGGCGTGAACGCAGCCATTTGTTTCGCTCAGTTTGATCTTGGTTCGTGCATTCCACCTGAAGATGAAACCAAGTACGTCGAATCGATGGAGTACGAGTATTACGAGCCCGGTATCTACAATGTCATCATGGCGCTAACCGAGCGCTACCCCGACCTGCCAATGGTCGTGACTGAGGCCGGCATCGCGACGAAGAACGGCAAACGCCGAGCCGAGAACATCGTGCGTACGCTCGAACAAGTGGAACGCGCCCGGGAAGAAGGCGCAGACATCCGCGGCTACTACCATTGGAGCCTGATGGACAACTTCGAGTGGGCAGAAGGGTACGAGCCGCAGTTCGGACTATACAGCGTGGAGCGCGCCGCGAGTTACGCACGAAATCCTACCGAAGGCGCGACGGTTCTGGGCGAGATTGCTGGTGCTCGTAAGATCACGGAAGCACAGCGTGATGAGTATGGTGGGCTTGGGCCGATGACGCCGGAGTGAGCTATTGCTCATGGCGGCATGCACTGCCCAAGCATACATCTTCCGTCGGTGAGGGTCCGGGTTGAGCACGGTGTGTCGTCGGGGAATGTGGACCAATTCGACACGTCGCGAGTGCCTTCGCACCTCTGGCAGGTGTTCTCGGGATTGACGTAACCGTCCGGGTAGCAGACACCTTGGATTGTGCAGGGCTCTTGTCGGCTTGGGAAGCAAATATCGTTGAGCATGCAAGTACCCGGGCAGTATCCGTCTTTACACATTGTGACCGGGGTATCGCTGACGTTGACGCATTCGCCGTTCTCGCACATGCCGGTTAGACAGGTGCCCGACTCGCACGCAACCTCCAGGTTGGTCCATGATGTTTTGGAGTTGTCTGGGTCGCACATACGACAGTCACTCTCACGCATCAATGCGACGTCGTAAGGTCGATCGCCGGGTTGGTAGCACTTGTCGTCGACAAAACAGCGGTCGTCGAGCACCGTGATCTCGCAAGTTTGACCGCTACACGTTCCTGCGGCGCAATACGCTGTGATTCCGCCGCAAACCGCGCCTGTGTTCGCGGACCAATCTTCGTCGTCTTCTTGTGAGCGGCAGACCTGACAGGTGTTCGCGGGATTCTCTGCACCGTCCTGGAGGCACGTATTGCCGATGGAGCAATCGCATTCGCAGAATCCATCGCTGCATGGGATTCCAGGCGGGCAATTTAGCTCCAGCTCCCAGTCCTTTCCGCATTCGTCCTGATAGGAGGTGGTCTCGCACCGATCGAAGAGGATTCGCCTGACCTCAGTCTCTGTTGGCGAAATGCACGCATCATCGGACAAGTCACCGGTGTCGGACCCGACCCCTTCGTCGTTGACCCCATCGGTGGCGTTGTTCATGTCCAGCTGGTCACGGTCTTCTGGATCATCAATGCTGGCGAACGTGTTGCACGCCGTCAGTAGTAGGACCCCAAAAATTAGCGCCAGTCGATTCAAGAGCAGCCTTGGCCAATGAGACGGCTCGATTCTTTGTCTTCGGCCCGCGTTCGTCAATTACAGGTTTGCAGCGAGACGGCGGCGCAGGATGGCAATCGCGTCGTCGGTCGCTTTCCGTGCGACTTTAATTGCCCCGCCCATGGTCCAGAAACCATGGATCTGTGTGTCTTCGCGCCGGTGAATGACATCGCAACCGGCAGCCGCGCAGAGTTCAGCGTACTCGTCGCCAGCGTCACGCAGCGGGTCGAACCCACCTGTCATCATCAACATCGGCGGTAGCTCGCCTTTGCGTTCAAAATAAAAGGGCGAAACGCGAATATCTTCGTCGTGATCGTAGCCCGCCAGGTAGGTGTCTCCGAACCAGTCCATCGTGTAGCCGGTCAGGAAGTAGCCTTTGGCGAACAACCGGCTGGATTCGGATTTCACGCCATGGCGTGTCGTTGGGTAGAGCAGCATTTGGAAAGCCGGCAAGGGTTGGTCCGCCAGAAGCAACTGTTGGCAGCATACCGTCGATAGCTTTGCTCCGGCGCTGTCGCCGCCGACCGCGATCCGATTGCGGTCGATGTTCAGCTCGTCCGCGTGTTTGTGGACCCAAAGAAATGCATCGATGGCGTCTTCAATCCCGCATGGAAACGGGTGCTCGGGGGCAAGGCGGTAGTCCACATTGATGACCACACAACCTGACTTGGCGGCGACATAACGACAGATGGGGTCGTATCCAGCCGCGCTACCAACGACAAACCCGCCACCATGGAAGAACACCAGCGCAGGTAGGTTGCCAGGACCTGGGCGGTGGACGCTGGCGTGGAGAGTTCCCGCACGAGTTTGAATGCGGACGTCTTTTGACGCCGCAACTCGAGCATCCGGGCTCAACGAGTACGTGAAGTCGTCGTAAACCTCGCGCGCCTTGGCCAACGGCATTTCGGGAAGTTCGGTCGGCTCGACCTTCTCTTTGACCTGCAGAAACATGTGGGTCTGGTAGTCGAGCGGCGCACCAAGGTCGTTCACCGGCGCCTCCCCAAACACAGCACGCGCCAGCGGAGTAGGCATTTCCAATATCTGGGCGAGCCCGTGTTTGTTTATCAACCGGTCTAACTTGCTCATCGTCTACTTCACGTTTTGTTGGGCCAATCAAACATATCGGCTAACCGGATTTCTCGGGTAACCGGTTAACCGGATTTATCGGCTAACCGGCTAACCGGATTTATCGGCTAACCGGATTTATCGGGGGTAACCGGCTAACCGGATTTATCGGCTAACCGGCTAACCGGATTTATCGGCCAACCGGACTTATCGGCTAACCGGATTTATCGGCTAACCGGATTTATCGGCTAACCGGATTTATCGGCTAACCGGATTTATCGGCTAACCGGATTTATCGGCTTAGCAAGAACTAAAAACCAAGAACCAAGAACTAATAACTGATCACAAACGCATCCCCATCCATCTTCCGCGTCTCCAACCAATATTGCCACGTATACCCCGGCCACAACGTCGTGTTTTTCCCGCTGTCATCGACGTACCAGCTGTGACATCCGCCACTGTTCCACACGGATTTCTCGAGCCGTTTCTGAATTGAGTCATTGAACTCGGCTTGGACAGCCGGCCGCACATCTATCAATCGTGCGTCGTTTTCAAACAGCGTTTGCACACATTGCCGAATCAGATGCGCCTGACATTCCAACATGAAGATGATGGAGTTGTGGCCAAGGCCGGTGTTTGGCCCGGCAAAGATATAGAGATTCGGAAAACCAGAAACAGCGACACCGTAATACGCTTCGGCCCCTTCCTTCCATGCGTCGTTCAGATTCGTGCCGCCGCGGCCGATAATTTCAAATCGCGTAAGAAAGTCGGTGACGTGGAATCCTGTCCCAAAGATGGCCGCGTCGACGTCAATCGTCTGACCAGCGGCGTGCATTTGACCTTCCGTAAACGAATCGACGGCATGAGGAATCAGGGTGACGTTGTCCCGCGCCATCGCAGGGTAGAAGTCGTTCGTAAAGAGGATGCGCTTGCAGCCCATGACGTAGTCGGGCGTCAGCATCTCGCGCAGTTTCGGATCGGAGACCGACTTCTTCAGGTGCCTTTTTCCGGTAGCCTGGAAGAGCTTCAGGATGCGTTTGTCTTTCGTGAACCCAGTTCCGCGCGCTTCCATGCTCCAGTAGATCGCCGAGCGATAGAGCCAGCGCGCACCAGGCACATGTTTGAAGACCGTTTTCTCGACGTTTCGATACTCGCGATCGGGCCGCGGCAAACACCACGGAGGTGTCCGTTGGAAGACATAGAGGTGCTCAACCTCTTTTGCGATCTCTGGGATGAACTGGATTGCACTTGCGCCGGTGCCCACGACGCCAACGCGTTTGCCCTTGAGGTCGAAGTCGTGATTCCAGCGTGCGGAGTGCCAATGCGGCCGATCAAAGTCCTGCAGTCCGGGGATATCGGGAATGCGTGGATGGTTCAATGCACCAACCCCCAACATCAACACACGAGTCTCGATCTCGCCGCCATCCGCAGTGTAGATGGTCCATTCACCGTCACGTTCGTTGAGTTCCGCTCCAATGATCTGTGTGTCGAAGACGATATGTTTTTCTAGGTCATACTTCTGAACGACACGCTTCATGTACGCCAGAATTTCGGACTGTCCGCTATAGGCGCGAGACCAGCGTGGATTGGGTTCGAAACTAAACGAATACACGTGGGATGGGACATCGCACGCCGCGCCGGGATACGTGTTGTCACGCCAAGTACCGCCAATCTCGTCGGCAGCCTCGTAGATCGTGAAATCAGAAATCCCAACTTGCTGCAGCTCGATCGCGATAGCGATACCGGCAAACCCTGCCCCGATAATGGCAATTTTGCTTGTCATTCGATTCATCAATCCGAAGGAGCGAAGCGACTGAGCGCCGAGGCGAGCGAAGCAAAGCCGAGCCCCGAGCGCAAAGCGCGAGCCCCGAGCGCAAAGCGCGAGCCCCTGTTCAACAGCCTCGTCTTTTGCGATGCTACCGCACTCGCGCAGATTCATCACGTGGTTCAACAGGCATGGAATATCACAAGTTCTCAGAGAGAGAACTGACCGAGATTATGGGGCGCAAAGTACGGGCACAGGACGAACCACGGGAGTTCGACCGCACAGAGACTCTGCTGACTTATGCGCGTTCCATGCCCGACAAAGTCCACATCAATTATCATCAGTGGACCGAAGACACGTGGTGCGAAGACTGGCTCGAGTTCGAGGGTGTTCTCGGCCGACGCGAGGCCCATTTTTGGTTCATTGCGGGGACCTTGGTCGAACGTCTACAGGACAGCACGGCGACCCTCTCGACCCCAAGTATCCTGCGTAAGACACGCTTCTTTGGCGATCTGGATTTCGGCGAGGCGCATCAACGTCTGTCAGCATGGCACGATGCCTTTGATGCTCAGTACCGGAGCAACCGGTTTTATACTCAGGTCTATCTGGCCAAAACGTTAGGCGTCCTGTTTGGTACGGGAGAAGCTATTCGTTTGATTCTAGACGCGCTGCCCGAGCGTTGGTGGACGGCGTTTCTTCCGTACGTCGGTGAGCCCGTTGAGTCGGGTGAAGAACGGGCGGAGCTTTGCAACCTGTTGGACGCGCGGTTTGCTTCACCGCGCCTGGACGACATGAACACGCGAGCACTCATCGCACGCCTTGCGCCGCTCGCTCGCCATCAGGACCTGTGCCGCATGTATCTGGATTTCGAGATCAAGATGCGGCGTGGCATTCAGCCCCAGACGTTCCCGGTGTTGTCGGCGTTGGATGATGACGAAGACTTCATGCATTACGTCGGCAAACTAAAGGCCGAGGTGAATCGCAAGACCATTGTTTTATTGTTGTCAAGATTTGGCATGGATGCCTGCGACCATATCTACAAGTTGGTCTCGAAGATCCGAACAGCGGGTGCGATGGAGGACCTGCCACATATCTTAGGAAACATCCATAGCCCTCGCATCGTGCCAACGTTTTTGCATATGTATGGCAAGCCCGAGTGCTCGATCGAAGCGCAAGAGTGGTTGGTTTCTGAAGGCGAACAGGCGACTCGCGGGTTGATAGAAAACGTCAGTCACCGGCGATTTGGGGACACCGCCATTGAGCTGTTACGTACGATAGCCGAGGGCGAGGGTGGCGAAGAGCTCATCGAAACGTGTCTGGAAGGCCAATCGGATCACATCCAACAGAAGGTGATCGATGAGGTGCTCGAACACGAAGAGATCGAACTCCCCAGCCTGCCTAAATCTGAATACCCGCGTTGGCTCGCCGATATGGCGCTACCCAAGAAGCCAAAGGGGCTTCCGCGGTTCGTATCGCATAAAAACCTCAAGCCGTTGCTGACCGCGGGCTTTGAATACGAGCTTGGAACAGACGCGATTTATGGCGTTCTGAATGAGTTCAAGACCATCACGTTAGACACCCACGACAAGGCGTTTGTCGAAGGCCTCAAGGACCTCGCCGAATTCGAAAGTCTGCGCGAGTTTGTGTGGCAGCTTTTCATCGATTGGACGCGTCATGGCTTGCCGAGCGCGCACAGTTGGTGTCTGGATATCCTTGGGATATTCGGTGATGACGAGGTTGTGCAACGCCTGATGCCGTATATCGATTCTTGGCCTGGCCAGCGCAAAAACGCACTGGCCTACCGCGCAATGGATGCACTTGAGCTTATCGGGACGGACTCAGCCATGACGATGCTGAGCACGCTGGCCCGGAACTCGAAGTACAAAGGCGTCAAAACCAAGGCGAAGAACCAGATCGATAAGATGGCCCGAGATCGCGGTATCGACGCCCGCACGCTCGAAGACCGGTTCATCGACGATCTAGGTTTGGATGAGAACGGGTCTGCAACCTTCAGCTACGGCGAACGCGAGTTCCGGCTGGGATTTGATGCCGACCTGAAGCCCATCGTCAAAGACCAGGATGGCAAGGTCTACAAGAGCCTGCCCAGACCGCGAAAGACAGATGATGCGGACCAGGCAGCTCGTGCGAAGAAGGCCTACAAGATGCTGTCGACGCAGGCCAAAGACATCATCAAGGTTCAAACCAAACGCCTTGAACAAGCGATGGTCTCGGGGCGGCGTTGGAAGCACAAAAAGTGGCGGCCAAAGTGGGTTGAACATCCGCTGCTGAGGCATATCTGTGCGCGAATCATCTGGGCTGAATTCGATGAAGAGTACCGGGTTTTGCAGACCTTCCGAGTCGCGGACGACCTGACCTATGCGAACTTCGCGGACGAAGAGATTACGTTGGGCGATAACGCGTTGATCGGCGTGCTGCACCCATTAGAAGTGCCCCCTCAGAATCGACTTCAATGGTCGCAGACGCTCGCCGATTACGAGTTAAACGGCGCGTTCAGGCAGATGGACCGCAAGTTGTACCTGGCCCGTGACTACGTCGATGGCCCGAGTCGAAAAGAGATAAACGACATGCGCGACGTTATGATCCAACCGGGGTTCCTGCGCGGGCATCTGAACAACCGGCAGTGGGTCAAGGATCGGCCCGACGCCGATGGCTACATCTACTGTTTCAACAAGACCTTCGATCTGGTTGGACAGACGGCTAGGGTTGTCATTGGACCCGGAATTTATGCTCCGGACTATAAAAGAGACCGAGACCAGTTCGTGAAGATGATCGTTTTTCGAGAGCAAGGTAAGCATCAGCCGTTGGCGCTGAAGGATGTCGACCCCATTGTTTACAGCGAAGTGTGTCGAGACATCCGCGGCATGGTAGAATCTGCGGCCAGAGGTAAGTGATGTACTCAAAACGCTCCAAACATCTGATTCACTATCGCCAGGCCGGCGAAGGCGACGACCCTATCTTGCTGATCATGGGCTTCGGCATGCGCGGCAAAGCGTGGAAGCGCAACTACCCTGAGTTCGCCAAACACCATCCTGTGGCTTGGTTTGATCATGCGGGTTTGGGTTCCAGTGGAGAGCTAAAAACCTCGCGCTTGTTCATGAAGGACATGGTCGAAGACTCGATCGGAGTCATGGATGATCTGGGGTGGAAACGCGCGCATGTTGTCGCAATTTCCATGGGCGGTATGATCGCGCAGAACCTGGCGATTCGACATCCGGACCGAGTAAAATCGCTCACCTTGACGGCTACCCATGCAGGGGGTCTTGGTGCAATGCTTCCGACGAGTGACGGCATAAAAAGCTTTATGTCAGCGAACCAGGGAAGTCCGCGGCAACGCAAGAATGCACTGATGCATCTGCTGTTTTCTCAGTCCTTCATTCGGGACAACAGAGAGCAGGCAATACAACTAATAGAGGAGGATTTTGAGCATGTTCCTCCTCAGACAACCCGCCTGGCGCAGCTTCACGCGATCACGCATCACTATACTGCACATCGTCTCAAAGAAATTTCTCATATCCCAACTTTGATTGTGCGGCCGGGAGAAGATGTTCTGATTCAACCGCACCAAAGCGACCGACTAAAGCAGCTAATCCCCCACGCCGAAATGATCCGCTACGACGACTGCGGACACGGCGTCACGCGTCAGAAGGCCGCGGAGTTCAACTCAGCCGTACTAGAGTTCTTAGAAACGCAGTAGTCACGGGATCATTAGGTGCGTCGTATGCACTAGAAAACCAAGAACCAAGAACCAAGAACCAAAAACCAAGAACAAGCGCAGCGAAGCGAAGCGAAGATGAGCAAAAGAGACGACGCCCGAAAAGCCGCTCACAAACTCGCCAGAAAGACGGGTTGGAGCGTCGATGATTTCGAGGCAAAGAGCCCCATCGAAAAGTTGCAAGAACTGGACGCGAAAGATCGTTCAAAAGACACCTATGAAGACTCCGAAGCCTGTGCGGAGTGTGCTAAGGCAAGGGAAGAGTCGGGCGATGAGACCGCTCTTTGCCAGGAACACTTAGCCGCCGCCATGGGATTCTAATGCAGCTCTTCATCAGCCCTCATATTCAGCGTTTGATCGACCTCGCGCTGGACGAGGATGACCTAAACTTCGACGTCACTTCGAACGTCTTCTTCTCTGGACAACAAGCCACCACAAAGCTGATCGCGAAAGACGATATCGTCATCGCCGGCATGCCTGTGTTTCTGGCGGTGTTCAACCGCGTCGACCCAAACGTGAAGTGGACGATGCACGTCAAAGATGGCGATGTTTGTCCGAAGGGGACGTTGCTTGGCGAGTGTTCTGCAGATGCGATTTCGATGCTTCGGGCGGAGCGCACGGCGTTGAACTTCCTGCAGCGTATGTCCGGTGTTGCGACGCTCACGCATAGCTACGTGAATGCTCTTGGCGATTCACCAACGCGCATCGTCGATACGCGCAAAACGCTGCCCGGATACCGAGAGCTGGACAAGTACAGCGTCGTCATGGGTGGCGGTACCAACCATCGCTACAGCTTGGGCGGCGGCGCGATGGTCAAAGACAACCACATCGCCGCAGCTGGCGGGGTGGCTACAGCCATCGAACAGGTTCGAAAGCAGCTGCCCCACACGCTCAAGATCGAGGTCGAGGTCGAACGCCTCGACCAACTCGATGCCGCACTACAAGCCGGTGCCGACATCATCATGTTGGACAATATGGACACGTTGACCATGCGGGACGCTGTCGCCAAGATTCGCGATTTCGCGGGCGACCGTGTGGCCATTGAAGCCAGCGGCAATATCACGATCGAGCGGCTTCCTGAGCTCGCTGATGTGGGCCTCGACTACATCTCGTCAGGCGCGCTGACACACTCGGCGACCGCTGCGGACATCTCAATGAAGTTTGGGTTCCTAAGGACCTAAGGTTCCAAAGGACCTAAGAAATTCCTAAGGACCTAAGGTTCTAAAGGACCTAAGAATTATTTAAGTCCTTTAAGAACTTAAGTCCTTAGGAACACCTAGGAACAATCTGGACTTCGCCGGTCGACAGCGATTTGATCGTTCCGTCGGACAGTTCGACCTGAAGTCGGCCTTCGCTGTCGATCCCACGCGCAATTCCGTCTGCACGCTTGCCATGGTCGTTGACCTCAACGGCAAGCCCCTCGCTTTTGTCATAACGTTCCAGTCCGGGTTTGAGAGCGTCCCAACCCTTGTGGGCGTATGCGTCGCACCAGGCAACGATGCTCTCGCGAAGGGGGAAAATGACCTCCATGCGGTCCTGCGGTTGGTCCAATTCGATGCGCATGCTGGTCATGATTTCTGTGAGGTCTTCAGGGACCATATCCGCGGGCACATTGATGTTCAGCCCGACACCAGCCACAACAGCCTCTAGCTCGCCGCTAGCGCCCGTCACGGCTTCGGTCAGGATGCCACCCAACTTTCGTGTGCCCACGAAGATGTCGTTGGGCCATTTCAGCCAGATATCGATATCGGCGTTGTGTTTGATGGCTTCGCAAACCCCGATGCCTGCGGCCAACGTGAGTCCCGCAGCCCTGGCCGTCTCGATCTTCGGACGTAGTAGCACGGACATGTAGATGCTGTGCCCGGAAGGGGAGAACCAGGTGCGGCGTTCCCCGCCAAGCTCACGGCGTCCGCGACCTTTGGTTTGCGCATCAGCGACCCAACAATCGCCGTGATTACTGCCCTCGCGTGCCGCAGCCAGTGCGAGGTCATTTGTCGATTCAACTTCTCTAAACAGGTGGATCATTGCGCCATTCTTGGATGTGAAAACAGTGATGTCTTGTAACCTTGAGCCTCAAGAAAGACAAACGTTATGGGCTGCGCCGGGCGGATTGTTTCACGTCAATTGACGGCTTCGCTTTGCTCGCCGGCGGAGATTGCGTTGCGCCCATTCGGTTGGCATCCCCTACGAAATAGACTCGAGGCGAGCGAAGCAAAGCCGAGAAATCCCCGCCAAAGCAATGGCCGCGCAAAGCGTAATCCGTCCGAGCGGCACAATTCGTGCCGCTGAATAGCCTATTTATTAACTATGAATTGGTGTTACACTCACAGTGTAAAAATTGAACATGCCAACCATTGGGGCATAGATGACTACGGGGAAAACCAACCTAAATTTGGCTCGGATCGTTCACCGTGTAATCGTGAATCCACGTGGATGGCAGGTTGATGAACTCATGGACGCGCTCGATATCAAGGATCGTGCGTACCGTAAGTACCGAAAACGCCTCCAAGACAACTTCCTGCCATTCATGGGACCGGACGGCGAGTCTTGTCTGCAGGAAGTCGAATACAATGGCGTGCGGCACCTCAAGCTGATCGAGATGCCGTCATCACATGCTACTGAAGCGCGATTTGCGACCCGAGTCGCGGCACTTCACTTTGCGAAGCTTCTCTTGGGGTTTGTGGACGGAACGGATGTTGGCGATTCGTTCGCAGACCTGGTCGATGAGTTCAAAGACCGACTCAAGGACAAGCCGTTCACGCTTCACCACCTGCTTCGAAACGTCGACCGCATTTTCTATCAACTGCCTTATGCGCCCAAGGACTACTCAGACCAGGGCAACGTGCTCAAGAAGCTGGTCCACGCGTTGATATTCACACGGAAAATCCGTGTGTCGTACTCAAGCGTAAGCTTCAAGAACCTCACGCTAACGTTGGAGCCATACACATTGGCTGTGCATCGAAGCGCGCTCTACCTGATGGCGAAGAACGAAGATTACGAGGACGTGCGCATCTATGCTGTTGACCGAATCAAGAGCGTGCAGGTCCTTGACGAGCGGTTTAGCTATCCATCCACAGTGAAGTACGACCCGGGCAACTACACGGAAGGCAGTTTCGGTATCTACCGCTCGGACTCCGAAGATCGCATCGAGTTCGAGCTGCTCTTTGACAACGAACGCTGGCTAAAACTCTACGTGAAAGAGCGTACCTGGCACCCAAGTCAGAGAATAAAAGAGCTGCGAGACGGACGTCTGCAGCTCAACTTTAAAGTGAATACGGATGTCGAAGTTTGGCCGTGGATTCGGTCCTTTGGCGACTCCGTGACGGTCGTAAAACCGGCTGATTGTTAGACTAGCTATCTAGTTCAGGTGCTCCGTCACCGACCAGCCCACGAGCGAGCTATTCGTCAGGTCGGCATGGTCAATTCGCCATACACCGTGCACATGAAGGGCGGGACCCACTTCACGTTTCTCATAGTTGTTAATGAAGCGTTCGGCCTCGTCACGCTCCTGGAACACCGGACGCCAATCGCGTCCTCCAAGTTGCGCAAGTCGAGGTAGCATTGCCTGCAAAGCAGGGTGCACGCTTTGGATTTTTTCGTTTTTGGTATCCATGCTTTTCCTCGCTTGGTTCATCCATCCAGTTCAGTTGTGACAGACCACAATGATCCATCCACGCTGTAAATCTTTGACACCATTGTGTTTTCAGTCCAGCGCAGATTGTGTGGCATTTTCGTCAAGCAACGAGACTGCTCATCCTGAGTGGATTGGTCTATCGCATAGAGATGATGCGGGCAAGGAGCGATTTGGTGCGTTCTACATCTTCAGGATTTTTGCGGCGTGAACCGCCGCACCAAACCCATTATCGATATTCATGACGGCAACCCCTGGAGAACAGGAATTCAGCATCGTCAGAAGTGGGGCAAGTCCCTCAAATGCCGTTCCGTAGCCCACGTTCGTGGGTACCGCGATGACCGGCTGACGGGCCAGACCACCGATTAGACTAGGCAGCACGCCGTCCATGCCGGCGCAGACAATCAACACGCCAGCTTGTTCAAGCTCGTGTAGGTGCGAAGCCAATCGGTTCACGCCGGCAACGCCTACGTCGTACAAGCGCTCGGTCGGGCAACCAAAGAGCTCAAGCATGGTCGCGGCTTCCTCGGCAACGGGAACATCCAGCGCGCCTGCGGTGACGACGAGCGCCGTCTTCAGTGTTTTGTCAGTTTGTGCAGATTTGGTGCTAACTATGCGCGCTCGTTCATAAAAATGAAGTTTCGACGCAATAGGCTCCAGCGCTTTTCGAATCGGTTCCGTCACGCGCGAGGCAATCAGCTGTTCGTCGCGCTGCAGGTACGTTTCGAAGATGTCGGCGACGTGCGCAGGGTCTTTGCCTTCGGCAAAAATCACCTCGGGGATCCCGGTGCGGACTTCACGGTTCTGGTCGAACTTTCCGATCAGATGTTCTTCAAAAGGCTGACGAGCGATCGCCTGCTTGGCCTGCGACTCGTCGATTTCGCCGGCTTTGAAGCGGCGTAGGATTTCTTCAAGCTGCTTTGACACTACTCTGCTGCTCCTCGAACATTGGAACGGACCGGATTCAAAGACCCCGTCTTGTAACCCGACATATCCACCGTCACTCGCCGGAAACCGGCCGCTTCAAACTCACGTCGGACAGCCGTCAGGACATCCTGGTTTAGAAGCTTCTCCATCTCGTTTGGTGCGACCTCAATTCGGGCAAGACCGGCGTGGTCCCGAACGCGAAACTGGCGGAATCCGTAGCTGTGGAGCACATCTTCGGCGAGCTCAATACGACGAAGGCGTTCATGGGTAACGCTGATACCATGAGGGATTCGCGACGAAAGGCAGGCGGCCGCGGGTTTGTCCCAGACGCTCAATCCCAACGCTTGGGCCAGCGCCCGAACACCTGCTTTGTCGACGCCGTGTTTCAATAATGGCTGGTAGACCGCGCGCTGCTCCATGGCCTTCAGGCCAGGTCGGTGGTCGCCAATATCGTCGGCATTGGTGCCTGACGCGACGGTCTCGACGCCCAGCGTCTGGGCCATCGTGCCTAGCTGGTCGAACCGCATCGACTGACAGAAAAAACATCGAGAGCTGGAGTTCTGCACGAAGTCGTCGCTGGCCAGCTCGCTGAAGCTCATCGTCTTGTGTTCAATGCCGATTTCGCGGGCAATCTCGACCGCTTCTTCAAGCTCGCGGTCTGCCAACGTCTCGCTGACCGCAGTGACGGCATAGGCTTTGTCGCCGAGAGCTCGGAACGCCAATGCAGCAACCACCGCCGAATCCACGCCGCCCGAGAACGCCACAACGAGCGAGCCCATCTGCCGCATCTCGGCGCAGATTGCATCGATGGTGGTCTCGGTGGTCATTGAGCAACCTCGAACGCGACCCACCGATAACCGAGCGCTTTCAAAGCGTCTGCGGATGCCTGGGACTGGTCAATCGACGGTAGAGTCGCAAGCTCAAGCACAAGTACGTCTTGGTCGATCTCGCAGCTGACGACTGTCAGTTCAAACTCCTCGCATGTCGCGAGAATCTGGTTTTGAGCGTCTTCGACCATTAGAGCAGTGCTTCAATATCGTCGCTAATCTCGGAAGGCTTCACATTAACAGCAAAGCGTTTCACGACCTCGCCGTCTTTTCCGACCAAGAACTTACCAAAGTTCCACTTAATTTCCCCGTCGCCATCACCTGGCTGTGCTTCTTTGAGCTGTGCGTACAGGTAATGTGTGCCCGGGCCGTTGACCTCGACCTTCGCATGCATTGGGAACGAGACGCCGTAGTTCAGTTGGCAAAACTCGGCGATTTCGTCGTTCGAGCCCGGATCCTGCGCCCCAAACTGATTGCATGGGAAACCCAGGACCACGAAGTCTTCGTCTTTGTACTGCTGATACAGATCTTCGAGCCCGGCAAACTGTGGCGTAAAACCGCATTTGCTGGCGGTGTTCACGATGAGCAAGACCTTGCCCTTATAGGTCTCCATCGTAATGTCTTCGCCACGAATCGTCTGTACTTCCGTCCCGAAATCAATGTTTGCCATCTTGCACCTCATCAAGTTGAGCTACGATCTACTCTACTATGAGGCGTGCCGCTAGGTGTTCCTTAGGAACCTCTTGCCGATCACCCGCATTCGTACTATCTATCTGGCGATCCATCTGATTTTTTTGGGAGCATCATGAAAATCCTCCGACGCCTTACTGTACTTTCGCTTGTTTGCGGGATGGTCGCCTGTGGCGGCGAGTCCGGCGAAAACAACGCGAACAACATCAATAATATCAACAAATTAAACAACACGAACAACGCCAACAACATGCCGGATATGGGCATGGACACTGGTGAAGACATGCCAGTGGACGATATGGATATGCGTCCTCAGGAGTTTTCGTGTGCGGTCACCGGCTGGTCGCCATACACCCTGGCGCAGGGTGAATCGAACACCGTGACGGTTGATGTGTTGTGCGAGGGCGATGCTCCCGGCGGCGAGGTGACGGCGCCACTGAATGTGACTTTGCCAGGAGGTGAGGTTGTCGTTCAGGTTACGAGTACCTTGCAAGCTGTCGCAGGCGAAACGACGGCGACGTTCACTCTCAATGCCGATGAGACGGGTACGGTTCATAAAGACTCGTTGGAAGCGTATTTCGGAAACGGCGAGCAAGTGGTGTTTGAGGCAGGCGCTGCAAACATCAATCATCGCATTCGCAAGCGTCCCGACCTTCTGTTGCAGGAATGGGATGAGCTGATCGACGAGCAGCTAGAACAAGTACGCGAAAACCCGCTCGCCCTGAATTCACCGCCAGCGCAGACCTGGGTCGTGGACGCCAACGCAGACGGCGACTTGGATATCCTCGCGGCAGGGCGTGACGGCACGCTCATCAAGCAGGTTACACTGTTTGGCCCCGACTTCATGGCTGGCGCAGTCAAGCAGTACGACGTCAAGTTGACCACCACCGACACGGGTGGGGACGAATACTGGCGAATGGGCCGTGTCAAAGGTGGTACGGACGATTCGAACGTTGTCCTGTATTGGAACGCGATCGACGCCACGCCACAGGAATCGTCGTTGTCGACGGTTGTCATGCCCATCAAAGATGGCGTGATGGGGACTGCGGTGGCTGTGAGCTCCAAAAGCCAAAACTTGCCTGACGTGGTTCAGATCTTGGACATGCAGTTGGTTGACCCGGGTACGCTCATCGACGGCGATGCACCGGAGTTGATGGTGCTCTATCACGGTGACGCGCTTGGCAAGTCCACCTTCGTGACGACACACACAATCTCATCAAGCGGCAAGACGCAATTAGTGTCACAACTTGACACACTTTCAACTGGCGTCTCTGGAGCCGAAGTCGATGCTGGAAATATCAAGGTTGGACTCTTGCGCGGTTGGAAGGGCTCGCCGGACCCACGTGTCCCAGCTTTGTTGACCGACATGTTCGCATACACGTACGGCACCCAAGACCCGAATGGTGGAACCGAGCTTCGCCGCGTCATCCTGAATGGTGGTGAGGCAGGTGCAGTGCTCGGCACGGTTGTCGTGACACCACAAGCCAATGAATCTGGCGGACATGTTTTTGCCATGCAGGACGGCACCGGGACCGAGCTAGACATCTTCTTGATGACCGGCGATTCCACGACGGATGAGCCAATTCTTCGCTCGTTCCCAGTGAACTCCGCAGGCGTGATTTCGAGCACCGGCGCGACCTACTCGTATCGATTCCGCGGACCCAAAGCCAAGATCGCTCGTCGATTCCGTGAGCCGCTGTTTGGGCCATCCAAAGCACTGACTCGCTCGCCATCTGATGTGATTTACACTTCCGCTGAGCATCAATACATGACGTCGTACGCTGCGGCAGGTGGAAGTTCCGCACAGTTCCTGATTGGAACCGCCGTCGATTTTGAAATCAATGGGCGTCGCTACAGTGGCGAAGTCACACATGAAGCGTCAACGACCCAATCGGTCAACCCGCTCTACACGCAGCCATTCGTGGCTGGATCGGACGTGAGCGGCTACCAGGACGGTGATTTCGTGACGCAAGGCCGCACATACACAGGTGGCTTGAACCTCGGAATTCGTACCGAAACCGATTCGGTCACCGTTGCCACGCACCCGGCTGGAACCTCACTTCGCTTTGGTGGTCTCGCCGACTTCTTCACCTTCACCCTCGCCTACAACGGCGGGGACAATCTGGCGAACTTCAAGCTGCCAGAAGGCTCTACGAACACGGTCGCGCTCTTTCATGAGCTAACGACTCCAGGTCAGTTTGGCGACGCGCTGATCCTTGTGGAATCGAATGATGCGGTGGCTGACACTAGCCGCTGGTATGTGTGGCATTCCATTGCCGAGGGCCAGATAGAAGGTCCTGCAATCATCGATATCCCTGCTGCACTAGGCGAATTCGGGCTTACCGAGTCGGCGGCTCCGAACCTTACGTTCTCCCATATCGGGCCGAATGGTCTAAATGAGCTGAAGTTTGACCTGGATGCTGTCTACGCGGCCGCAACCAACAAGGGAACCATTAATGTGTCAGAAAATGACGTTAATCAAACCGGCGTCATGGTCTCACGCCTCCGTCCGACGTGGCACCACATTGCTGTGAGGCGTGGTGCACGAGAGCGGGCGACCAAACGTCGCGTGCGACACCGCATTCAAGTCAATGCACCAGCTCAACCCTTGGAGCAGTTCACCGTTGTTGCCAACGATGAAGCGGATGCGTGCGCATACAACACGGTTTTGTTCCCAGGCGATTTCAGCACGACACCGGTCGTACTGGACGATAGTAGTGCGGATGGTTGCTTTGACATGCACGTACCCGTGGCAGTCGCTGATTTCTGCGGCGTTGGTGGCGTGCAGGTTGTGACCGGTGCTGTTCAGGACCCATCAGCCGACACATGGACGTGGGAGTACTTGTTGTGGATGCGTGAAGGAACGGAAATCGTCGCTACCGAACTTGGTACCGTCGACACCGCAAAGGACGTCGAGCCAGACGTGACCGCAGGTGACGTTAATGGCGACCTACTGATGGACCTCGTAGTCAATCCGGGACCAGGTCGAGCCGGAAGAGGGCAATCGGCATATTTCTCGGGTGAGGTCTTCTTCAGCGATGGATTGGGTGGAACGGTTGATTCTCCGGCAACGATTGAGTCGATGGACGCGTTCGTTCGCGAGATTCCAGGCGCCGGTTTGGGTCTTGCTGGTGGTCAGATTGCCTGCGGAGAAACCCTGCAGTGCGCATTCGGAAAGGGCACGACGAATGCGGCAACAAACTCCGCTTCGCGTCCCGAGCTCCTGTAATCAGGGTTCGGTCTTCGGCCTCACCAAACTCTGAGCATAGCGAAGACGCGAGTCCTTGCTGGAAAGGTCCGGAAAAAGGCCTGGTAAGAGCGCGGGTAGAAAGATCGCCGAAAGCAGTGCCACCGCACAATCGTGTGGATTGCATTCTGGCTGTTGTTTCGAGCACAAATCCGACACCTCTCCAATCAATTCTCCAAAGCGGATTGGAAAGGTCCCTGAGTAATCTTGGTGTCGCAGCGGTTTCTCGAGATGGGCCTGAATCAGGCGCGGATACTGCGCGGCGCCCTCCAGCAGATAAACAGCGAGGTCAACGAGCGAGCCATCTGCAAGTATCGCTCGCGCGTCCTCCATCATGTGATTGATGGACTGATCCAATGCCGCCTCTATCAGGATTGTTTTCGATCCAAAGTGGTAGTTGATGGAAGCTACGTTCATCCGACTTCGCTCGGCTATCGAGCGAACCGTTGTCTTAGCGATACCACTGGCTTCAATCTCAAGGATCGTCGCATTCAATAAGGTCAATTTGGGGTCGGACGAGCGGTTCATTCGTAATCCTTGACTCTGCTGACAAATCTTATCAGTTTAAACACGTGTTTTAAACAGGTGTTTAAATGAAGTTACACTCTCTATTCTTCACGATTCTCCTCCTTCTTGGAGCGTCAAATGTTGAAGCGTTTTTTCCCGATCTCGTAGACGTTCAAGCCCAGTACGTTCCATACACAGTAGCAGACACTTCGGGGTTGGAGGCCCAGGTTGCATCCTATGACGCGGTCATCAACGTACCGCTGGTACTGAATCAAAAGACGTTTTTGATCCCAGGAATTGCCTATCACATTGACTCAATCGCGTACGACCGGGAACCGGAAGACTTCACGAGTATTCGCAGCCTTCAGTCAATCGAGATCCCGGTCTTGTTTGTGAGACTTCTGCCCGATGATTGGTCGTTTTCCGTCAGAATTGCCGCGGGATTGGCAGGTGATTTCGAGGGATTTGACACTGGACTTCTGCGCGGCATGGCTCTGGGTATGGTGACGAAGGCGTTCGGCGACCAGTTCGTTTTGGGTGTCGGAGCAATGGCAAGCTACGCATTTGGGGCATTGCTTCCACTTCCGGCGATTTACTTGGACTGGACCCCGGCCTCGTGGTTTCGAGCAGAGGCGTTTGTTCCTGGGTTTACAAAAGTGAGTTGGATGCCCATTGAACGCCTTGAATTAGGCATAAGGGCAGATCTTTCGGGCAATGAGTATGCGATCAGGAACCCAGAAGCCGGAAACGACCTGGACCACATCGCGCATTCATTAGCGACGGTTGGTGTTCATGGCGGCGTGCGACTCTTCAGTTCGGTTTGGTTGACTGTTAGCGGTGGCCGGGTGGTTTGGCGGCGTGTCGAGCAGTTCGATGATGAGAACCAGACGTTGGTGGGCGGCTCTCAAGGACTTCCTGGTGATTGGTTTGCCAGGGCAGGACTGACGTTTCGGATCCCGCAATAGCGGGGCTTAGGAGGCGCGCTCAGTACACGTCGACGGATCGCAGGTCGCGATGCTTGTGGTGTAACTCGGCGATTTCGGCCAGCGCATCGCGCCCTAAGGCTCGGTACGCCTTGCCCATCAGCATGACCGCAGTTTCCTGATATTCGTCGATCCAATCACACGCAAACATATCGCGTCCGACCACGAGCGCTGGCCATGGATTCCCATCGTCGAGCGCGTCGTTGGCTTCGTCTACCCATTGCCAGACCAGATCCTGATTTTCCTTCATGAGACTGTGCAGCGCATAACCATCGGTTGGGCGGTCGGTTAGCGGGATGACGGCGTCGGTCGCGACGCCGAGCCCGTCTTTGGTCTGCACACGCTCAAACATCCCGACCCAGATATTGTACTTCTCGCTGTAAGCCGAACCGATTTCAGGTCGGTCATTGGTATCAAAGTACATCACCGCATCGCGCAGCCGAGCGAACTTCGCACGGTACTCGAGCAGCTCGTCTTCACTAAGCCCTGAATCGTATTTGAGGTCTTCATCGACCCGCTCCAAGACGTCACGATATGCGCCTAGAATTGTCTTGTCGCAGAGGAAGACCGTGGGGTCATCGCGTGCATAGAATCCGGCGACGAGCTCGGGTTCAACTGCCGGGTCGTCGTATACAAGCCCATAGTTCAAACCATCGCTGTCACCCGTCATCACGCATACAAACTCGGGAGGTGCGGAGCGGTAGCGATAGTGCAGCCGAGCGTCGAGTCCGTCTTTGGGTTCCTTGTCTTCGAAGCCTTCGACAAACCAATCCATGATGCCCGCGGGGTAGCGCCAGACGAAGTCGGCAGCTTCACGTTCGATGGCGTCCAGGCTGGTCCAGAACGCGTAGTAGACCGCCGTTTGTTTTGGGAGCTTTAGCTTAAAGGCGGTCTCGAACTTCGGTTTGATGGCTTCATAGCGCGCCATCGCGGTTTTGAGCGCGTTGTCCCGTCGTTGTTTGGTCTCGGCCTCGTTGATGGGATGCCGTGTATCAAAGTCGTCCATAAATGCCTTCAGTCGTTTTGACTCGCCGTCGATTCGTGCACCTTCAAGCACGTTCACATAGTCGCGGTCTTTGTCGACCTTCTTTCGACGCTCCGCAACGATGTCCATCCATTGGTACTTATAAAGTAGCCACTTTTTGACATCGTTATCCCAGAGGGCATGTAGCGCAGGCGCGCCTTGGTCGTCAAAAACAGCGTTGGTGAAGGTGGCCTCGAAGTCGGTGTTTAAACGTTCGATTTCGGCCGATTTTTCGGACAGCATCTGGTCGCGTGCCTGCTTATACTGGGACCAGGTTGGGGCGTCGTTAGATTGCCACCACGTCATCTCAAGGTGGCGCCACCAATTCTCGATGCTCTTTTGTATCTGTTCGCGGTAGTTGTCGCGCGGATCGCGATCCGGGTCGTGAATATGGTGGGCCTTCACAACGACATCTGTTTCGCGCCCAAAGATGCTGAGGCGAACAGTCACATCGTCGCGTTCCACAAAAAGAACGGTGCCCTCAAGTCCTTTGAACGCACCGTCTACGAGTTTTACAATGTCGCCTTCTTGCATGCCCGCATTCTAGTCAGGCAACGACCCCATGTATTGTTCAATCTGTCGAACTTCAGCGTCGGTGATCTCCATGGAGTTCCAGCTGGGCATATAGCTGGTACGACTGGCGGGGTTGCTGCCTTCACCTTCCCGGATTGTCTCCCAGGCTTCCGCTCGGCTTGCGAGGTTTTTTTGGGAGTAACCGCCACGCGCATCAGTTCCGTGACAATTTGCACAGAATGCGTCGTAGAGGCCTTTGCCGGTAGTGGGGCGGTCGGCTAAATGCAGCCACTCGATCATTTCGTCCAGCTGCTGATCCGAGATTTGATCGGCTGTATACGCTGGCATTTCGCCAGGGTAGACGACGCCTGGTCGCCCATTTCGCACAACCCATTTCAGGAAGTCTGGATGCGCAAAACGAATCGGAAATCCGAGCTCGGTGCCCGCGGCGCCGATACCATGACAGCTCGCGCACTTCTTCTGGTATACAGCGACGCCGTTGAGTCCTGTGAGATCTTCCTCGCCGAAACTGAGCAAGTAGGATTGGATCAACGCAGTCTCGTCCGGCGTGATATTGACAGGGGCCATGGTTCCACGGCCATCGGTGACGAGTGGTGAGATATCTGGATAGCCTTGGATGGAGCCAGTCCAAACGGCCGCGCCGGTACCTTCCGGTCCGTGGCAGACCTGACAATGTTGTTCGTAAAGCGCCTGCCCGCTCAACTGCGACCTGTTTGGCTGACCGCTGTTTGCATTATTCGCGTTGTTTGCGTTCTGGTTGTTCGCATTCTGATTGTTCGCCGACGAATTGTTCGACGAGTTATCCGAGCCAGCGAGGTCCCCACAACCCACTGCCAATGCCAAAAATACTAGAGCCCACTTCCACTTCATCTGCCCTCCTCGGTTTCTCGAGACTCAAGAAAAATAGCGAGTTGAGGTCGCGTCGACCAAAGAAAGGATTGCGTTTGGGGTAGAAAGCTTTAACAGGTTGTATACACCCTATAAGCTCCCTGCGGTCGCGTTACAGCTTCCGTTGGTCGCGTTACAGCTCCCTGCGGTCGCGTTACAGCTCCCTGCGGTCGCGTTTTCATGGACGCGAGACCTGTAACGCGAGGCTTGAGCCGAGCTACTTGTATACAGACACCTTGAGGGTGGTTTGGAGGGTTGCGGTCTTGTTCATCGGGCAGGCGAAGTCCGCGGTCTTAAGAATAGGCGTGGCGCATTGTGCGAAGTCAGGCGGGATCGCGCCCGGCCATTGTGCGGCCACGGATTCCGTTGTGCCTTGCGCGTCGATCACAAATTCGACGGGCACCTCGACCTCCATCTCGCGTCCCGGCAGATGTTTGAAGCAGGCTTGGAACGCATTGTATGCCAACGCGTTGACGCCAATGGCTTTGCTCAGCGGGTCGTCTCCGGAGGCCTCGCTGCTGTTTAACCAGGCTGACCTGCGCAGCCCATCATTATTGGGGGCTGGAGACATTCCATCGTTGGCTCTCTTCGGCATCAGGATGTCGATTTGCGTTCGCAGTCGCCGGTTCTGGTCACCAGGTCCAAAGTTCACTGATGATTCAATGACGTTGCAGAAACACGCAAACGTCGGCCGCGGGAGGTGGTCTTCAATTGCTTGTTCGCAATTTGTGACGCGTCCGGTCGCGTCAACCTGCAAGATATGGTTGTTTGCCCACCAATCACGCCAGATTTGCTTGTTTGAGTCTCCACATGCCAGAAACTTGTCTACATGGGGCTGGAAGAGCGGAGTCAGTTGTTTTGTCTCAATGTTCCAGTTAGGTGAAAGCTGAGCGAATTTTAGGCTGATTTTGGGCTCGTTGAGATCGAATGCATTGTATCCTCCAATCCCTAGGCCCCCTGCGCCTTTGCTTTTGGGATAAGGCTTGAACGAATTCTGATGAATTGCATTAGCCCACTGGTTCTGATCTTGAGGTAAATCGAGCAGAAGGTCAGCTAGCTTGTTCTGATTTTCGTCGCGGTCATAGACAGTTACCCGAAGACGGCATCCTTCTTTACAATCAATCCGAGCGTCCAATTCAGGTGCTTCAGGCTGCAATGCTCGATCGGTCGCGTTTGGACTTGGAACATCCGTGCATTGTTTTCCGTTGGGATACTCACCCCTCAGAAATCCGTCCCACCGTGCTTTTGCCACGGCGTAGCGTTCCGCAGTGAACGCCCCGATATCTCCGGTGTTGATACGCTGAATCAACGCCTCCGCCAGCACCGCGCGTTCCTCGTAGAGCAATACGTCATCAGTCCAAACGCCCAACGACGTGACCAAGAGCTCCTGTGGTCCTTCGGGCGGCACATATTCTGGTGCTGGCTCGGTAATCTCCGATTTAGCCGCCGTTGGTGTCGCGGAACATCCAACCAGAAACAGAAACAGCAGAAGTTTGAAACGCATGTGGCCCTCGGTGTTCGATTGGCGACCTGTATACAACTCAGCTGAACACGAGCGTAGCGAGTTTTGGCACGCAACTCGCAGTTACACTCCCCCGTAACAGACATCGAGAAGTCGCTTCGGTGCACAGAATGCGGCTCTCAAGAGAATCGAAACTAAATTGAACGACAAAAATCTGAGAGATCCAAAATGAACACGATTCAAAAATCTGAGAGTCAGAACACTACGCTGGCGTCGCGCTTCGCGCTGGCGTCGCGCTTCGCGCTGGCGTCGGCTTCGCCTGTTATTTGGCGCCGCGCCATCTTTACTGCTTTCGCGGGCGCTACCCTGCTCGCCGGTTGCGCAGGTGACAGCGATACCTCCAAAACAGGTGACCCTGGAACACGCCCAGCCGTGACGACCCAATATACTCTGTTGCCAGCACAAGACTGCGCGACCGTCGAAAAACGTTTGGTCGAAGTCGCGACCGAGCAAATCCTCCAGAACAAATACGAAACCCAATACTGGTTGGAAGACGCAGCGGCCGGCGGTAATAACGCCAACAACTCCGCGCCTTCGCAAGACCGCGCATCCGACTCCCCTGACGACTACACGACCACGAACAACCAAGAAGAAGGCGTCGATGAAGCTGACTTCGTGAAAACGGACGGCAACTATATCTACACGCTCTATGGACGCGACCTGGTCATCACCAAGTCGTGGCCGGCTGAAGAGACCGAAGAAGTCGGCCGCATCACGCTAGCTGACGAAGGCTACCCGTCCGCGCTGTTCCTGAAAGGCGACAAAGTCGCAGCATTCATGGGCATCTGGGAAGATACCGATGACGGCGACGGCATCTGGGAGCCAACCGACTACTTCAATGGCACGCGTGTCGCGATTCTGGACGTGTCGGACCGAACGGCCCCACGACTTGAGCGCCACCTCGACATCGAGGCTTGGATGGCTGATGCACGCATGATCGACGGTGACGTCTACATGGTCTCGAACGGCGGCTTCGAGATGCCATTCAATATCTGGGACATCGCATGGGACGACTCGCTAAATCTTCCTCAGGAAGAGTACGACGCAAACGAAGCACGTATCAACGAGCTCAAAGACCAGGCTCGCCCAATCGTGAAGGCTGAGGTCGAGCGTTTGGTTCAAGGCCAGAACGTTTTGGACTTCTTCCCAACAAAGCGAATCCTCAACTCCAGCGGAGATGTTCTGGCGAGCACGCCGCTCTACCAATGTGATGAACTCTACCTTCCGCAGCAGCTCGCACAGCTCGGCGCGCTGAACATCACGCACTTCGACCTGGACGACAAAACGCCAATCACCACGACTGGTATTGTTGCCAATGGTTGGCAGGTTTACGCATCGGAAGACAATCTCTATGTTTCGATGAGCTCCAATTGGTGGTGGTGGGGTTGGGGTAACAACCGCAACGAAACGATCATCCACCAGTTCAACCTCGAAGGCGCAGGCGACAAACCTCGTTACGCTGCAAGCGGCAAGGTCGACGGCTGGTTGCTGAACCAGTTCTCGATGAGCGAGTACAATGGTCACCTTCGTGTTGCGACCACGGACAACCAGTGGGTTTGGGACGAGACGACTGGCGAAGGTACGCAGACCGGTGGCAACCACCTGACCATCCTGAAAAACGACCAAGGCGAATTGGTCGAGACCGGTTCGGTCCGCGACCTGGCTCCTGGCGAGCAGGTCTTCTCGGCGCGTTTCATGGGCGACAAAGGTTACATCGTGACCTTCGAGCGCACCGACCCACTCTTCACCTTCGACCTGTCGGACCCAACCAATCCTCAGCTGAAAGGCGAGCTGAAGATCAACGGGTTCTCAAGCTACATGCACCCCATGGGTGACGACCATCTGCTGACGATCGGTCAGGACGCGACGGCAGACGGCCAGGTCCAAGGTGTCCACCTTCAGATCTTTGACGTCAGCGATATGGACAACCCAACCCGCGTTCAGCAACACGTGCTTTCGACCGGCAGCTGGTCGTCATGGTCGGAAGCAATGTGGGACCACCACGCGTTCACGTACCACCCAACCAAGCAGCTCTTGGCGGTACCTGTGAACATCCACGAGTGGGAAGACAACAACAACGAGAGCTTCTCGGGCCTCATCGTCTACCGTGTCGATGAAAACACGGGCTTCCAGGAAGTCGGCCGCGTCAACCACGCGGACCTGGCCACGCGCTACTACTGCAAGAACTACGGCGCAACCAGCTGGGAGTGCATGGACTCAGACTACCAGTGGTGGACCAGCGTGCGTCGAAGCATCTTCATCGAAGATTACCTGTTCAGCTTGAGCACGGTCGGTATGAAGGTGAATGACCTGCTTGACCCACGAACGGAGCACAAGCGGCTTATGTTGCTTGAAGAAGACCTCTACCGGTAGTCTCAGCGCGTTCGCGCTTCGACTAGTAATCTAAAACCCCGATGGCATTCGCCCTCGGGGTTTTGTTTTCTTTCGCCTTCGGCGAGTTATCTTCGCCTTCGGCGAGTTATCTTCGCTTCGCGAGTGGTCTTCGCCTTCGGCGAGTGGTCTTCGCCTTCGGCGAGTTTTCTTCGCTTCGCGAGTCTCTTCGCTTCGCGAGTTTTCTTCGCGAACGTTTGGTAGGCAAAGTTCTTGTAAAATCATCGGGCGGCACGAAACGTGCCGAAGGTGCGAGTAGACTGGTTTCAATTGCTAAGCTATTTTGCATTGAAACCTCTCTATTTATGGCAAGGGCGATGCGTCACATCAACTGTAGTATCGATATGGACGATGCTTGGGCACTGGCCTCAGTGTTGTTCCTGGATGTGGAGACGACGGGACTTGACCCAAGGCGCGGTGCAAGGATTTCTGAATTGGCATTGTTGTCAAAAACCCGCACGGTTTTCAGTGGTCCAATAGAAGAGACGTCAATTGACCAGTTGAACCATCTGTTCCGGGCCAACGTTTTGGTCGGGCACAACATCAAGTTTGACCTACTTCACTTATCCTCCCATTTTGAACGGAATGGCCGTCGTTTTCCGATTGTGCACATTTTAGACACATTGGGATTGTTTGAGTCTCCCAGACGACTGTCCGTTATAGGGGCTGAAAACGGCTGGGATGGAGAATGGCATACTGCCGAGTGGGACGCGGAGGTTTGTCGAAAGATCGCTGAGAAATTCATCAATCCTTTGAGCACACTGGCGGCGGTGGGGGTCACTCGTGTCTCAATGATGCAACGTGAGGTCTTTCATGGTGCATGAACTCAGAGTTCCGTGGGCAAAGCTGGACAAAGCGGATGGGGAGTTGTTGGGGTCCCATTCCCTGTTGTCCCATTCGCTAGATGTCGCGTTTACCTTCCAGTTGTTGATTCGAAAAACGTTGATTGGGAAGAGGTTTGAAACACTATTAGGTCGAGAACTTACAGACGTGGACATCGATCGATTGTCCGTATTGGCTGCGCTTCATGATGCGGGAAAGACCAATCGAGGTTTCCAGAATCGTTCAAACGACAATGCTAAGTTAACGGCTGGCCACGTCGGTCCCATCATTAATATTCTAGAGGGGCCTGATGAACTCAAGTTCAACATCCTGAGTGCATTGGGTGTCCAAGATATGGTCTGTTGGTTCGAAGATGATCAACTCTATGATTGGCTCTTGGCAACGTTCGCACATCATGGACGTCCAGTACGACCAGACCCTGGTACACTCCGTACCGAAATCTGGCAGTCGAGCGACTCTTATGATCCAATTCTCGCATTGAAGAGTCTGACAGATTCCGTCCGTGGCCACTTCCCGAAGGCATGGGAGGTCGGGCCGCCCATATCAAGCCGTCCCCACTTGCAACATTTGTTCAATGGAATGTTGACGCTTGCCGATTGGCTTGGGTCAGATCGTCGATTCTTTCAATTCGATGAAGAAGGCGAAATACGCGGGGAGTCAGCACCTGATCTGGCTTACACTGCTCTCAAAGAGACCGGTTTGGCGTCTCGACTCGAGTCCAATCTCAGTAAGTCGTCGAGTACTATTGAAGCGTTCGCGGGTTTCACGCCAAATCCCTTTCAACGAACTGTGGAAACGCTAAGCACGAACTCAGCACCGAGTTTGGTAATCGCCGAGTCCGACACTGGTTCTGGAAAGACCGAGGCAGCGTTTGCAAGATTCCTATCTCTTTATCGGGCAGGCGAGGTGGATGGTGTCTACTTCGCTCTTCCAACCCGTACTGCAGCGACTCAAATACATAAACGACTATTGCGGGACGCTCAGAAAGCGTTTGACGACAATGCTCCACCGGTGGTGTTGGCGGTTCCGGGATATATCACCGTAGATGACAAAACCGCGATTCGTTTGCCTGGATTTGAGGTGCTTTGGCCCGATGATGCCAACGACGCAATGCGCTATCGGGGCTGGTCTGGCGAGACTAGCAAGCGTTACATGTGTGGTTCAATTGTGGTTGGCACGATTGATCAAGCGCTGCTTTCTACACTCGCCGTGAACCACTCTCACATGCGTGCATCGGCACTTTCCCGCTTACTCTTGGTTGTCGATGAGGTGCATGCATCTGATGCATATATGAACCGAATTCTCGAGGAAGTGTTGGAGTTTCATTGGAAGTGCGGAAGTCACGCATTCTTAATGTCAGCAACTCTGGGAGGCGAGCAGAGACAGAAGTTCTTGGCAGAAAATGAGACACGGTCCCTCGCAGACAGCATTTCCATGGGTTACCCATTGGTAAGCTATCGTGACGCATCGGGGTTAAAGGAAAAATCTACCGATCCAAGCGGATATCAAAAATCCGTCAAGATCGAGTCATTACCTGCTGCTGCTGACACTCAGAAACTGGCGGAGTTTGCCGTACGTTGCGCTGATGATAATGCTCGCGTTCTGATTATCAGAAACACTGTCAAGGATTGTCAGGATACTCTAAAGGCACTGCAGGGTTCAGCCCATTGTTTCGAAGTTGCTGGCAAGCGTGTTGCGCATCACAGTCGGTTTACGGCAAATGACCGTAAGTTGCTTGATCGTGCAATTGAGGATGCAATCGGAAAACAGGGTGCTGCGGAAGGCATCATCATTGTGGCCACCCAAACGGTCGAGCAAAGCTTGGATATTGACGCTGACATCCTGATCACGGATTTGGCACCGGTCGACGTACTGCTTCAACGGATTGGGCGACTACATCGACACCCCTCCCGTCAACGACCAATTGGCTACGAAGAACCAAAGGCCGTTGTGCTTACTCAGGATGAGGACCTAGCAACTTACATTCAGGATTCGGGCAGAGCGATTGGGCCTCATGGTTACGGAACGGTCTACGAGGACCTCCGAATTCTCGAAGCCACCGCACGATTGGTTCAGGAGCTTGGAGAATGGGAGATTCCTGAGATGAACCGGACGTTGGTCGAGCGTGGTCTTCATTCAGAGGTTTTCGCTAGTCTCGCCCAGGAGGATTCGCGATTTGAGGCGCATTCAAGGTTCATTGATGGGCAGAACTATGCTCAACGAACTATCGCGCAAATGGGTCTTGTCGATAGAGCAAAATCATACTGGGAATGCACATTCCCGGAGGCTATTGATGAGCGATTATCGACAAGGCTCGGTGAAGAAGACCGCAGAGTACAGTTTGAGACTCCTCAACAATCTCCGTTGGGTGCGACCTTTAGAGAAATCAAGATTCCAGGGCATTGGGCAAAGCGATTAGATTCCTCTGGTCTCCGCGTAATTTCACAAGGGCAATCCCTTCGATTTGAGATCGGTGGGCAAGAGTTTAGCTATACACATTTGGGGCTTGAGAGGATTGAGCGTGATTAGATTCGACCTACTAGCGGATTCATTGTTTACAGTGCTTACTCGAGAAGGGCGAAAAATGATGTCATTAACTGACATCTTCTTCGCATTGTCGAAGACCGATGACATCTTGTCATTTGAGTATTTGCAATCACATCAGAAGCAAGCTTGGTTTTGCCTGCTTGCTCAAATTGCCGGAATGCTGCCCCAAGAGCCCGATGACGTAGAGGCTTGGCGTCGTGATTTGATAGAACTTTCGAACGGAATTGTAGGAGCGTGGGCCTTAACGAATGCCGACCTGTCTGAACCGGCATTTCTGCAGTCACCGGTTCCAGAGGGTACTGTCGACGGGTGGCGTGATGATATTCGCTACCCAGATGTACTCGATATACTGATCACTTCAAAAAACCATGATCAGAAGATGGCCAGAATGGCGCGACCAAATCCGGAACATTGGATTTACGCGCTTGTTAATCTTCAAACTCAAGAGGGATTTTTAGGTCGCGGTAACTACGGCATTGCTCGGATGAATGGTGGTTTCGCAAATCGAACGATGGTCGAATTGACCCCAAGCAAGTCGTGGGGTGGTCGGTTTAGATTTGCCGTTCAGATCTTGCGTTCTCGGTTCGGGGATGAGGTTGGTCAGCGCCTCTTATGGTTACCACCGTGGTCTGGTGAGAAGTCGGAGTCCATCGCGATTCAAGATTGCCACGCCCTTTTTGTAGAAATATGCCGACGAATCCGGTTTGTGGACGGGCTTTCATGCTTGAGAACGAATACCAACGGGCCACGGATTGACATCCCCAAAGAACTCAATGGCGTCACCGAAGATCCTTGGTCGCCAATCGTTCAAGGAAAAAGCACGAAGGCACTGACGCTCTCAGCCGATGGGTTTAGTTACAAACTCATGCGAGAAGTGTTGAGCGGCGATGACTACCGACACTCCGTTTCGAATGAGCCTGCCATCCTAAAGCGCGCTGGATATCTACATGGCGTGGGATTGGCACGTGGGCAAGGAAAGACAGATGGGTTCCATGAAAGGTACATTCCCATACCAGCCGGAAAATCCTCATTGTTTGGTATTGGAGCTCCCTTGCATAAACGCAGCAAAACGTGGGCGAGCTTGGCCAGCCAGGCAAAGGTGGAAGTCTTGTATCCGTCTTTGCGTCAGCTTCTGACAAATGGTGAAGGGGGAAAGGTCGAGTCTGACCGTTACGTGAAATGGGGACACGTCTTTGAGAACAAAGTAGATGACGCTTTCTTTCCAGCGCTTTGGGATACTGCAGAGTTAGATGAAAAACAGGCCAACGCCACTTGGCGCAACACTTTGAAGCAGTTTGCGAACGAAGTATTCGATGACGCAGAAAGATCTTTACCAACATCAACTGCTCGAGGATGGAAAGCGCGAAGCGCAGCTCAAAACATCTTCGGAGCACGAATCAAAAAAATCCTGGACCCAGTAGGTGAGCAAACAAATGACTGAGACTGAATCAATATCAAGTGTCGTTTTGAAGGTCATAAACGACCTAAACATGATGTCTAGTGGGGACTTGGCCGTGCTACGGCGTGGTGATTCTACCCTCTATAGCGCGCCGTATTGGAAGGTAATGTTGGGTTCTATACCAGAAGAACTCAGAGCGACGGAGCAACAAGAACGTGATTGGAATGCGGTGCTAAACATTATCGCCAACACGTTCGAGCTTCACCGAAAGGGTGTGAATCTAGGCGCGGCTCTTTCAGACTCAGGGTTTAGCGAACTTCGCTTGAACCAAATCTTGAGTGCCAGCGGAGATGCGTTGAACCCTTTGGTGCGTCGTATGGGCCAATATCTGGCTTCTAAGGCGACACCCGTGGATTTGACAGACGTCGCTCGGATTGTGCTCTTTCAAGAAGGAGAGTTGGCGAAATCGGTACGTCAGAACATCGCGCGTCATTACTTTAGAGTTGAATTTCAAAAGAATAAATAAGGAGACAAAATATGTCATTTTTACAAATCCACACACTCACATCCTATCCAGGGGTCTTGCTTAACCGCGATGACGCGGGTTTTGCAAAACGACTCCCCTTTGGTGGTGCCTCGAGAACTCGTGTGAGCTCTCAGTGTCTTAAACGTCATTGGAGAACCCACTTTGGTGAGGCTTCTTTGCAGGAGCTTGGTCTCCCTAGGTCTGTACGGTCCAGGCGGACTTTTGAGGATAAGGTGGCTAAACCACTATATGAACAAGGACGCCCGAAAGCGCTTACAGATGTAGTGCTCAAAGAGTTCATCGAAACCGTAGTTGGCAAAACCTCGGATGAGGAGGGGCATGAGCTTCGCACAAATCAGATCACGGTCCTTGGCGAGCCGGAAGTTATGTTCGTCAAGGCAGAGTGTGACAAGCTCATGAGTCGGCTCCTCGACGAAGACAGTTCTCTTGGTGGTGAAGTGTTGAGCAAGGAGCAGCAGAAATCGGTGAAGGAAGCGCTCAAAGAGTTGTTTGACAAAGAGTTCAAAGCAAATCTCAAAGGGTTAAAACTCGGAGCCGGACTTGACGCAGCTGTGTTTGGGCGAATGGTTACGAGTGACTTGCTGTCACGTGGTGATGCAGCCGTTCATGTGGCTCATGCCTTTACAGTCCACGCCGAAGAATCTGAAAGCGAGTATTTTGCTGCGATAGACGATCTCGTGGCAGAAACCGGTGAGCTTGGAAGTGGTATGATTGGCAGTACTGAGCTCAATAGTGGTTTGTACTATGGTTATGTTGTTGTCGACGTTCCACTACTTGTCTCAAACCTGACTGGTGCGAAAAGGGAGGAATGGCGAGATTCTGATCGTGATGATGCAGCTCAGATCGTAGGTAATCTGATTCGGCTAATTGCAACCGTTTCGCCTGGTGCAAAACTGGGGTCGACAGCTCCATATTCCTATGCACAGTTCGTCGGATTGGAATGGGGTCAACATCAACCCAGAACGCTCGCTAACGCATTTCAAAGTCCCGTCCGAGGAAATTCTCTTCTAGAAAGCTCGTATCAGGCTATTGGTGATTTCCTTGGTGACATGGATGGAATGTATGGCAAGCACTTTGAACGCGTCTTCGCAGGGGCTGGCCCGGTCTCTGAGCTGACACCAGTGTTTGGTGAGCAACAGCCCATCGACAACATCGTTAACTGGGCAAAATCAAAGATCACGGAGGCATGATGCCAGGAGTGATTCTGAGATTGGAAGCCCCACTGTTGAGTTTTGGTGGGATCGCGGTGGATAGCTTAGGCGTTGTCCAACCATTTCCGGCGGTGTCAATGATTACTGGACTATTGGCGAATGCCCTTGGATTTTCGCATCGCGAGCCGGAGAGAATTCAACGACTCCAAGATTCGCTGAACATCGCTTGTCGAGCTGACGTGCCTGGCGACCGGATAACCGATTACCAAACGGTGGACCTTGGTCAAGACCACCTATTACATGATCGAGCCTGGACTACGCGCGGAAGATTGGAGAAACGAGCAGGAGGCAGTAGCACCGGAACGCACATCCGCAACAGAGAGTATTGGGCAGACGCGGCGCATACGGTCGCTGTTGAGGTCCCAAACGTTGAAGAGGTTGCGCAGGCTCTCATACAACCCTATCGCCCACTATTCATTGGTCGAAAGACCTGTTTGCCATCTGCACCTATCTTCCTTGGAACATTCGTGCAGGATCTAGAGGCGGGTCTCAAGTCGGCTCCAGTGCATCGTAACTCGGAGTCAGTGATGAGTGCGTGGATTCCTACCTATGACATTGAATCGCCGAACACGATGGAGTTGAGTGATCGCCGTGATTGGCTCAATCAGATACATGTCGGCCAAAGATGGGTTCGTCACGTTCGGTGGTCTCGTGAGGAGTGTGGTAATGGCGAATGATTTACACATGGTGCAATTGTGGCTGCGGACGAAACACCTTGTTGAGTTAGGAAAAGCCCTTCGACTTCCACTTCGAACAGTTGACACTGGATACCTCGCACATTGCGCACTCGGCGAGACATTTGGTGAAAACGCACCTTCGGTGTTCAGTGTGGAGGGCACCGATGGTGCTGATGTCCGGGTGCTGGCTTACTCAGAAGTTGGTTCTGAGCAACTACAAGAGATTGCCAAAGGCTTTGCTTCCCCGTTGGCGTATAGGCTAGTCGATTGGGAACGATTCCATTCAAAACCGATGCCCCAAGAGTTTCCGGAAGGATTGAGGCTTGCCTACGAAGTTCAAGTTTGTCCAGTTGTCCGGCTCGCCAAACCAGCTCAGAACCACAAAAAAGGTGCCGAGGTGGATGCTTTTTTGTCTGAGTGTTGGAAGCGTCCAGACGAGAGCATCGAACGCGCAGAAGTGTATTTCGATTGGTTACAGCGTCGGTTCTCCGAAAGCCCGTTCAAGATTCTGACAACCGAGCTGGAACGGTTTCAGTTATCCAAGTTGTTACGTCGAAATCATGCGAATCCACGCAAATCAAGCTTAACGACCAAGCCCGACGTAGTCATCAAGGGGGTGGTTGAGGTTGAAGACAGCGAATTTGTGCATGAGTTCTTGGCCCGTGGTTTGGGGCGGCATCGAGCGTTTGGTTTTGGGATGCTCAAGCTGAAGCGTCTTGATGCTTAAGGGTAGACTTGGCCTGTCTGGCGCGAGGGTTCCCCACAAGGACCGCCATGGATTGATGTGGCTGGAACGTGGGAATCTCACAGTCGAAGCCGGAAATGTCGTCTTCGCAACAGCGGGCTCGCCCATCCTAGAAGCCGGGAACTATCAGTTGCCCTTTCAGACTGTGTCGTTCTTCCTGCTCGGACCGGGTGTAACGGTGTCCCATGATGTGATGCGATTGCTTGCTCGACACAGCACGGGCATGGTGGCAGTGGGTGAGCGGGGAGTCCGACTCTATGCAAGCATGCCATTTGGTCCGGACAATGCTGAGCTAGGGCGAGCACAGGCGCTCCTTTGGAGTGATGAGGGTAAACGCATCGAAGTCGCCAGACGAATGTTCCAAGTACGCTTGGGGGAGTTGTTGCCTCAACGAGACCTCAATGCACTGCGAGGTGTTGAGGGGCATCGAATGAAGGCTGTGTATAAGAATTTGGCTGAGCGATTTGGAGTCAAGTGGGAAGGTCGACGTTTCGACCGAAGTAACCCAGACGGTGATGACGACATCAACTCCGCTATCAATCACGCTTCCGTTGCTGTCCGGTCTGCTGCAATGGTCGCCGTCGCCGTCACTGGTGCAATTCCGCAGTTGGGGTTCATTCATGAATCTAGTGGTAACGCCTTCTGTCTCGACATCGCGGATCTCTATCGCGCCTCATTGACGCTAGCGATCGCTTTCGAATGTACGGCCAAAATTAAACGTGAACCGCATCACGATTTGGAACGTCTGGTTCGCCGCACAGTCGCTGAGAGGATGTGGCGCGACGGAACGATCCCCGACATGATCGACAATATCAAAGGACTGTTGAATGCCGATGACCTTTCTGGCGACCCGAAACGTTCCTGAACGTTTTCGTGGCTTCATTGCTTCACTTATGGTCGAAGTCGCGCCTGGCGTGTACATTGCCCCACGGATGTCTCAAGCTGTTCGTGAACGAATGTGGAATGTCCTATTAAGTTGGAGTTCCCTTTTGAATGCTGAGAGCGGCATTGTCATCGTTTGGCGAAAAACCAATCAGGTCGAAGGCCTAGATATGGCAACGATTGGTTGGCCAAAAAAGGAGTTGCTTCCAATTGATGGTCAATGGCTTAGCAGAAGTCCCCTTCGACCATCTCAAATTGCTTCCATTGTCTCTGAAGAAGAGTAACTAAACCCCACCTTTTGACTCCACTTCCATCCAAGCCCGTGACATCTTGTCTCAGAGGTTCCCCCGCACACGCGGGGATAGTCCCTACACCAAATATCACTACTACGCTGCGTGGACGGTTCCCCCGCACACGCGGGGATAGTCCCGCCAAGAGGTGGGAGGCCCACACCAGAAAGGCGGTTCCCCCGCACACGCGGGGATAGTCCCCAGCTCCGCTTCCGCTCACGCCACTCCCCGGCGGTTCCCCCGCACACGCGGGGATAGTCCCTCGTTTCGCTGGCGGTTGTACCGACGCAGCTTGGTTCCCCCGCACACGCGGGGATAGTCCCGCGTCGTCTATTGGCTTGCGCAGTTTCTTCTCGGTTCCCCCGCACACGCGGGGATAGTCCCTTATTTAGCTGACTTCAAACCAACTTGGTATGGGTTCCCCCGCACACGCGGGGATAGTCCCGAGTACCTCGGTTTCCGCAATGCACTTGCCGCGGTTCCCCCGCACACGCGGGGATAGTCCCGACCAGCTTCGACAAGCTCGGCAGCTCGTCACGGTTCCCCCGCACACGCGGGGATAGTCCCAGGAGCACCAAGTCGGGCTCATATGTGGAAAGGGTTCCCCCGCACACGCGGGGATAGTCCCTTGCCGCGGTCGCTAGACGCGGAATCAAGTTCGGTTCCCCCGCACACGCGGGGATAGTCCCTTGGCGGCCGCAACGACCGTGATCCCGGTCAAGGTTCCCCCGCACACGCGGGGATAGTCCCGAACGTGAAGATCCGTCGCGTGTTCGACGTGAGGTTCCCCCGCACACGCGGGGATAGTCCCGATCCGCCCATTGTGCGCGCGTCGACCAGGGCGGTTCCCCCGCACACGCGGGGATAGTCCCAAAGAAAGCGTTGCCCATCGGTGTTGAGCATCGGTTCCCCCGCACACGCGGGGATAGTCCCCCATTCTTACCCAATTAGGTGAAACGATGAAAGGTTCCCCCGCACACGCGGGGATAGTCCCTCATTGTTCGCTGCATGGTCTGGCGAGGTGGCGGTTCCCCCGCACACGCGGGGATAGTCCCATCTGATAGCGGGTTTTTTGTATTTCGGCGAGGGTTCCCCCGCACACGCGGGGATAGTCCCACTCCATTCAATGACCACGTTGTCATGTGTCAGGTTCCCCCGCACACGCGGGGATAGTCCCATGAAAGACCCGAACGAATGGGACAGCGCGACGGTTCCCCCGCACACGCGGGGATAGTCCCGGGAGCGCTTAGACGCTGAACGCCATTCACGTGGTTCCCCCGCACACGCGGGGATAGTCCCCCGATTCAGGCAAAATCAGTGCATTGTGACCTGGTTCCCCCGCACACGCGGGGATAGTCCCTCTATTCAGACCACACGCCACCACCACCAGACGGTTCCCCCGCACACGCGGGGATAGTCCCTTGACCC
>JAUIBR010000101.1 GCA_030427705.1 bacterium
TTCAATAACCCAGGCCAGGCAATCTACAACGAGATCATCAACCTGGTTGAAGCTCTCGTTGGTGGAATCATTTCGGGCGCCATCGATACCTTCTTGAGCTTGACTGGATTGGACGATGAATTCGCTGACTTGATTAACGATTTCATCGCTGGCAACGACGCGCTGAGCAAGGTGTTCCAAGCAGGCAGTGACCTACGCGACATTATCGCGAACTTGGAGATTCACAGCGAACTCACGATCGGAAAGCTCAGTTCTTCCTATGAGTTCCGTGGAACCGACAATTGGTTGGGCATCACCCTCTATTGGCGATGGAATTGCGACGAAAACAGCCCCGCAGATTGCGGTGCTATCGACATCATCGCGGATGCCAACGGCGAACTTGGTGATCTCGGTGTGCTCAGCAGCGAGTGGAACGGTCGAGTGGTCGCATACAACCAACTGCAGATCGACACGCACCCACTGACGCTCCGGTACGGACGTTTGATTATCTACATTCTCAACCAGGTCATTCTCCCTGAGTTGACCAATGGTAATGCAACCTCTCTGACCGAGGCGTTCTCCTACTGGATTGGTTGTCCGGATCTCGCTACCAGTATTACAGGGAGTGACGGCGAGATTTGTGCATTGGGTGCATGCGTTCAAGCGACCCAAATCGAGAATTTCTGCCAATCGGCAGTGGATACGCTCTTCGGATTCGCATCACTTCTCATCGAGAACCTGGAGTTTGATATCGGGTTGCGCCTTGGCGGCGAAGGCGTTCTCGTCGAGACCGACTCCGACGGCTTCGTCGACCTAATCGAGGAAGGCACGTACAACGGGTATATGGAGAATACCGACACAGGAGCGCAATCCTCCAGCCCGTTCAGTGCAACGTGGACGGCCGAACGTCGCAACTTCGACACCGACAACCTGTAAACTCCCCAGAACTTCACATTTCTCTCAGTTCATTTCGTGGTATCACCTCGCCACGAGGTGACACATGAGTGACCAATCCGCGATAGAGAAGGGGCTTTCAAAGGTATTCCAACTCTTCAGCGACGTGCGCGAGGGCGAGTCTCTTGCAACGCTGTTGTTGCTGTTGAACCTCTTCCTCATCTTGGTGGCGTACTACATCATCAAGACCGTTCGGGAGCCGCTGATTCTGGCCGGTGGAGAACAAGCTGCGGAGTTGAAGTCGTATGCCGCCGGATTTCAAGCAGCAGTCCTGGTCGTCTATGTCCCGATCTACGGATGGTTCAGCTCCAAAGTAGGGCGCCTGAAGCTGATCTTTGGCCTCACGGTCTTCTTTATCGCGTGCATCGAGATCTTCTATCTGATGGCGAGCGCCGAAGTCCTGCAGAATTACATCGGCTTCATCTTCTACGTTTGGGTGGGGATCTTTTCGTTGAGCGTGATCGCGCAGTTTTGGAGCTACGCTAACGATATGGTGCTCAAGTCCATTGGAGACCGCTTGTTCCCCGTGGTCGCGATCGGAGCAACGGTTGGAAGTCCTGTCGGCTCGGCAGTAGCGGGTTGGTTGTACGATGCGAAGATAATGGGCTCCTATGAGCTCATGCAGATCAGTGCCGGCATCCTGTTGTTGACCATGGGCGTCTACGTGCTCGCCGATAGAAAACTGGAACAGCTTCCGGAAAAGCCCAAGACATCCGTTGACGAGAAGCTCTCAAGCGGTGGTGGTTTCAAACTCGTCCTGACCAACAAGTATCTACTTCTCATCGCGGTCCTACTCATCCTGCTTAACCTCGTGAATACCACAGGCGAATACATCCTTAGTAAGGCCGTTACTGCTGCGGCGGCCGATGCATTCAGCGCAGATCCAACGCTGGATAAAGGCGCCTTCATTGGCGCGTTTTATGGGAAGTTTTTCTCGGTCGTGAATGTCGTCGCTGTCGTCATCCAAGCCTTCATTGTCAGCCGATTGGTTAAGTACCTCGGGATGAAAGGCGTGCTTTTTGCGCTGCCCATCGTGAGCTTCGGAGCATACGGACTGGTGGCCGCTGGTGTCGGTTTAGGTGTACTCCGCTGGGCAAAAACAGCCGAAAATGCGACGGACTACTCGGTGATGAACACCGCGAAAGCCCTGCTGTGGCTACCAACGAGTCGCGAAGAGAAATACAAAGCGAAGCAAGCCATCGACACGTTCTTCGTCCGGCTGGGGGATGTGATTAGCGCACTGCTCATTTTCGTCGGAACTGCGCAACTTGCGTTGAAACCTCAAGCGTTCGCGATGTTCAATCTGGTGGTGATTGTGGCGTGGATGGGCGTTGCATGGCTATTGGTCAAGGAATACAACAAATTGGTCGACACCGACTCTGCGGACGAAGCTGTCTAGCAGTATTCTTTACCGGTTCTCAAAACCACCATATACTCGTTAAAAGGAGCCGTAATTTGTCATGTTGCTCCAGTCCAAGATGGTCTATGTTGTTCGAAGCTGTTTGCATGGGTGAGGCATGAAGCTGGTATGCGCCGGCCTGACTGACGTCGGCAGTGCCCGAGAACATAACGAAGACGATTTCTACCTGTCTGAAGGAAGCGAAGCACTTTGTGTCGTCGCTGACGGAATGGGTGGTCACCGTTCAGGCGAAGTTGCCAGTGCCATGGCAATCAACGCGATCGTTGAGTTCTATCGGGAGTCTGACGTTCAAGGAAGCGGGGAAGACATACTCAAGGAAGGGGATCGTGAAATGACGATGGACGCCTACAGGCTTGTCCGCGCCATTCGAACCGCCAACCACGCCGTCTTCCAGGCTGCTTCCGACAGCGAACTCTACCGAGGCATGGGAACCACCATCGTGCTCGGCCTTTTCACCGAGAAAGGCGTCTACTTGGCGCATATCGGTGATTCTCGCGCGTATCGATACCGCAATGGTGAGTTGGTCCAGCAAACCGAAGACCACAGCCTTGCTAATGAGTACGTTCGAATGGGCATCTTGTCCGAAGCAGACGTCGAGCACTTCCCATACAAAAACGTCATCACACGTGCTTGTGGCCTCCAAGACGAAGTCGAAGTCGATGTGAACTTCCGCGAAGTCGAGCCAGGCGACCTGTTCCTTCTTTGCTCGGACGGCCTCACTGACATGGTCAACGATCGCGAGCTCGTGGAAGCGCTTGGTAAAAACGACGACCTTGAGACTCTAGCCAAGGACCTCGTGAAGCGCGCGAATGCGAACGGTGGCGCCGACAATATCACGGTGATTTTGGCTCGCGTTGAAGAATAGTCGCAACGCCTGAACCAGTCCGTTCGATAACCCTCTTGAACCAAAGGAGGGTTTTTTTATGTCTGAAAATTGGGAAGGAATCTCGCGGCTTCAGGTTGCGATGCGATGGGTCGCATGGATTGACTGTGGCGACGCGGACGAGACAGCCGAGATTAACGAAAGCTGCGCAGCTAAACGCTTCGAAGCGGAGCTGGATGCGTTGCCACCGAACAGCAGGTTGATTCACAAGGGATGCAGTGAATATCCACATTCCCTGAGATCGTGGTCTGAGGCACCCCCATTTTTGTATGTGATGGGCGAGCTCTCGAGCAAAGAGCACGTCGCAATGGTTGGCGCCAGAGATACAGATGGGGAGGGTTTACGAATCGGCTCCGAACTCGCCGCCCAGATTGCTGGGCGAGCGGAGGTCGTCTCGGGCGGAGCCAAAGGGATGGACGCGGCTTGTCATCGGGGGGCCATGCGGGTCGGGCGCACGACTGTTGTGCTGCCGTCATCCATCGATCGAATGTCACCGGCCTCCAATCGGCCGTTGTTCGCCAAGGTGCTCGCGCAGGGCGGGGCGGTTTTGTCAGAACTGCCGATTGGCACAACCGTCCGCAAACACCACTTTCGGCGGCGAAATCAACTACTGGTCGCCTTATGCGACAAGGTGGTCGTCGTGCGGGCGAAGACAAGCGGCGGAACGATGATGACAGCTCAGATCACAAGCAACGCCGGAAAGCGTCTGTTCGCCGTTCCCGGCTCTCCAGAGGATCAATGCGCGCTCGGATGCCTCGATTTGATCCGAAGCGGCGCCGCGGAGCCCGCGTGGCGCCCAGAACATATTGTCGATGCGCCGCTACAAACTGAGTTGATGATGTTCGATCACCCGGTGTTGTCACACCTGAAACGAATGGGAATGACTCGGTTCACGATTGAGGACCTCTGCGGCGTGAACAATCGATTCTCAGCGGTTGTCGAACTCGAGGCGATGGGAGCCATCAAACCGACATCCCAACACGGGCAATGGGTGATTTGCGGCAATGATTGACACTGGATGTGCATGAATGTAGCAATGGCGCGGCTGTCCAAAGGGGCCAAAAAGTCATGCACGAAGAATACCTTGTCGCTCCGGGCCCTACGCCCGTTCCCGAGTCTGCTCGACTCGCAATGGCCAAAAGCATCATCCACCATCGCGGACCTGCATTTACGCAGATCATGCGCGAAGTTTCGGCTGGATTACAGTGGGTGTTTCAAACGGAGCACCCCGTCTTGGCCCTGAGTTGTAGCGGTACAGGCGCGTTTGAATCCGCGGTTGTGAACTTCACAAAACGCGGTGATACCGCCATTTGTATCGGAGGCGGCAAATTCGGAGAGCGCTGGAGTGGAGTTTGCGCTGCGTACGGTCTGAACGTGGTCGATGTGCCCGTCGATTGGGGCAAAGCGGTCGACCTCGACGCCTTCACGGAGGTGCTCAAGTCCAATCCCGCTGCGAGTATCGTGACCTTTTGCGCATCTGAGACCAGCACAGGAGTCATGCACCCAGTTGAGGAGCTTATCGCTCGGACGCGACAACATGCACCTGATGCTCTGACGTTTGTCGATGGAATCACCGCCGTCGGCGTCCATGACCTCCCGATGGACGCTCTCGGTATTGATGTCCTTGTTTCGGGGTCCCAAAAGGCATTTGGCGTCCCGCCAGGCCTTGGGTTTGTTGGCGTCGGTCCACGCGCCGTTGCGCGTATCGAAGACAGCGATCATCCTCGGTACTACTTCGATCTCCGCAAAGAACTGAAATCACAGGCCAAGGGCCAGACTGCGTTTACATCATCGATTAGCCCGACGCTGGCATTGCACGTGACGCTGCAAATGATGCAAGACGAAGGCCTCCCCGCAGTGTTTGCGCGACACACGCGATTGGCGGAAGCAACCCGAGCTGGCGTGTTGGCGCTCGGATTGGAGATTTTTGCAGAAACTCCAGCCAACAGTGTGACCGCCGTTCGATTGCCGGACTCAATCAGCGCACCCGATGTCGTCAAAGCGATGCGGGAGATGGGTGTCATTATCGCGGGCGGGCAGGATTCACTAAAACCGTTCCTGATTCGGATCGGTCATCTTGGATTCTACGACAACCCCGACATCCTTCTTGCGTTGAGCGCACTTGAGCGCGCACTCCAGAAGTTCGGTTATCAACTTGAGCCAGGCGCCTCCTTAGCGGCGGCGCAATCCGTATTTTCAAACTCGGAATACTAAAATGTCAGTGCAAATTGTGATCGGCGCCCAATGGGGCGATGAAGGAAAAGGCAAGATCGTCGATATCTATGCCGAGCGTTCAGATGTAGTCGTTCGCTTTCAGGGCGGAAACAACGCGGGCCACACGCTGGTTATCGATGGCGTTAAGACCGTCTTGCATCACATTCCTTCCGGCATTTTGCGCCCTGAAGTGCGTTGCGTCTTGGCTGGCGGCGTCGTTGTCGACCCTAAAGTGCTGCTTGAGGAAATCGAGCCACTGAAGCAAAGAGGCATCATCCAGGCTGACCGCCAGTTGCTTGTGGGGGCTGAGTGCAGCGTTATCATGCCGTATCACCGCGCCTTAGACCAAGCGCGCGAACTGAGCCGTGGCGGAAACAAGATCGGAACGACTGGTCGCGGCATCGGCCCGTGCTACGAAGACCGCGTCGCTCGTCGATCTGTCTTCGTTCGTGACCTTCTGGATAAAGAAAAGCTTCAAGCAAAACTTGAAGACGTGTTACCTGAAAAGAACGCGCTTTTGAAACTACACGGAGCCGAAGGCTTTGAGATGAGCGCGATCATGGACGAGATGCTCGGCTACGGTGAATCGCTCCGGCAGTACGTCGGCGAAGCAAACTCCGAGGTTCGAGAGGCGATCAACGGCGGAAAGAACGTGCTGTTCGAAGGGGCGCAGGGAACGCTGCTGGACATCGGACTTGGAACATATCCCTTTGTGACATCTTCACACACCGTCTCGGGTGCTGCCTGCGTTGGAGCCGGAATCGGTCCACGTTTCGTCGAAGAAGTGATTGGCGTTTCGAAGGCGTATTGCACACGCGTCGGCGCCGGACCATTCCCCACTGAGCTCCACGATGAGCTAGGACAGGCACTGCGCGAGAAGGGCCACGAATTTGGTTCAACTACCGGTCGTCCACGACGGTGCGGTTGGGTTGACCTAGTAGCTCTGCGCTACGCGGTACAGGTGAACGGCCTTACCTCGCTGGCGATCACAAAACTCGACGTACTGTCAGGATTGGATACGATTCAGATGTGCGTGGCGTACAAGGATGCCAACGGCAACTTGGTCAACGAAGTGCCACTGGACTCCGAACAGTTGGAAGGCATCGTCCCCGTGTATGAATCGATGCCCGGCTGGTCTGAAGATATCACTGAGTGTCGAACACTCGACGAGCTGCCCGAAGCAGCCGTGAACTATGTTCGAGAAATCGCCAAACGGTGTGACGTTAAAGTTAACCTGGTGTCCGTTGGACCCGGCCGTAAAGCGACGATGGAAACCGATTTGAGGTAGCGATGGCCTCGGAAGAGCCGATAGACGAACCGATTGAGTCCGAAGCGACCGACGAAGAAGATGACTTCTCGGACTTCGAAGATTTCGATGCAGATTGGGATCTCGAAGACGAAGATGCGTCCAAACTGCTACGTGGTCTGGAGGCTCTCATCCCCGGCATTATTAAGCGTTCGGTGATTTCCGGGCTCTCAAATCTCGGTGATGAAGGCCTGAAAGGCGTCACCGAAAAGAACATTCCAAAAGAAGCCGTCGGATTTGTGCTGACGTCGGCCGATGCAACTCGCAAAGAGATCCTACGCATCGTGTCGCGTGAGATTCGAATTTTCCTCGAGAATATGGATTTCGGTGGGGAGATTGCGAAGATTCTGACGACACTCTCCTTCGAAATCCGCACCGAGATTCGTTTTGTCCCGAACGACGAGAAGGTAAAGCCCAATGTTCGCAACCGGGTGAAACTCAAGCGTCGGCGGGAAGATGGCGAGGAGGAGACCTTGTCGGATTACACCGAAGAGATTGGTGTTACGGACGAAGAAATCAGCGAAGCCTCTTCATCCAAAGGCAAAAAACGCCGATGGACCCGCAAAAAAACCAAAACCGATTCCGACGAACCCATTGAATAGAAACGGCGAAACGTCGTTGTTTCAAATGGGGCGTTCTGTAAGAATTGCCTCAGCAAACCTCTTCAAAGGAATTTAGATGCGCTTTTTGATGCGATGCCTACTCGTCTCCTCCACGCTTGCCTTGGCTGGCTGTGGTCTATTCAGCGATGAAGATGATCCATTCGACATCAGCATCCGAGAATCCGTGCCTCTTTCGTTTGGGATTGATAGCGCCGTGCTGTGTCCCGGAAACGCCGATTGCACGGACCCGAACGGAGCACCTGATGATGTGCAAGCTCCTGATGTCGAGCTGCCTCCTGTTCCGCTCGATATTATCGAAGCGACCGGAAACGCCGAACTTGCCGACGCGGCTGACCGGATCAAACGCGTTGAGATTGAAAGCATCGACTACAACTACGCAAACAATACGCTCACGACCGAAGGTCCGCGTGTTTTGATTTTCCTCAATGGAATCAATGCCAGCGATCGCACCGGCGGCA
>JAUIBR010000102.1 GCA_030427705.1 bacterium
AGCTCAAATTACGTGGGGTCGGTATCACGCCGGAGTCCAAACGTTTCTACCCACTTCGTGAACGGGCGGGGCAACTTCTGGGATTCGTGGGGATCGATGGCAAGGGCTTGGAAGGGCTAGAACGTCGATTCAATGCAGACCTGTCGGGTGGTGAATACGCGCTGAAGGGCTACCGCGACGCTCGGGGCCGCACGCTGATGACGGACTCGACGCCCGAATTCAATGAGTTCGAAGGTAAATCGGTTGTCCTGACCATCGATGAGCGAATCCAGGCGGTCGCCGAACGCTCCCTCAAGCGACAGGTCGAAGAGTTCAACGCGAAGGGCGGCTACGCCATCGCGGTCGACGTGAAGACCGGCGAGATTCTGGCCATGGCGAACACGCCGTCCTTCGACCCTAACCGCTTTGGTTCGTTCACATCGGCCGATTGGCGGATGCGAAACGTTACGGACACATTTGAGCCCGGCTCGACGTTTAAGCCCATGTTGCTTGCTGCCGCATTGGAAGAGAAGACCGTCAATCTCAACACCCGTATTGATTGTGAGAAGGGCCGCATCAAAATTGGGCGATACACGATTCGTGATTCGCACCCATCCGATATTCTGACGGCCGCGGAAACAATCAAAGAAAGCTCCAATATCTGCTCATACAAGATTGCACAGACGCTGGGGCGAGAGCGGTTTTACAAATACATCAAGGCGTTTGGTTTCGGCCGAAGCACTGGCGTTGGAGTCCGCGGTGAGCAGCCCGGATTGGTCTGGCCGCCCGATCGTTGGGCAGAAGTGTCGTTTGCCAATATCGCATTCGGTCAAGGCCTGACCTCGACGCCGCTGCAGGTGACCATGGGGCTCTCGGCGCTCGCCAACGGCGGCAAGTTGATGAAGCCACGACTGATAAAGAAGATTGTCGACAAAGAGGGCAATGTCGTTTCGGAAACCAAGCCACAACTGGTGCGACAGGTCGTATCCGCGGATGCCGCGCGCAAGGCCACCTGGGCGATGTCGCTGGTTACAACCGAAGGCGGTACGGGAACCCGCGCCGCGCTTGAGCACTTCACGGTCGCTGGTAAAACCGGAACTGCACAGAAGGTCAATCCTGAGACGCGGCGCTACGACCCGCACATGTGGGTAGCGAGCTTTGTCGGATTTGCACCTGCCGAAGATCCAGAGGTCATCGTCGCCGTAATGGTCGACGAACCACGCGGTTCGCACTACGGCGGCGTCGTCTCGGCTCCTGCATTTGTGGACATTATGACGCAGGCGCTGGCCCTGCGCGGGACCATGCCCCTACCTGAAAACGAGCGATTCAAACTCGACGTCGAAGAAGAGCCCGACCAAGACAAGCCGGAGTCGATCGAACTCGACGAACAATACATCGCGGCGGCTCCCGAAGTTATCGAGGACACGCCGGACACCGTCCCAAATCTCCAAGGCCTGAGCCTCAGAAAGGCGATCTTGAAAGCCCGTGAGTGGGGATTGACCCCGAAAGTTGAGGGCTGGGGGCGCGTCGTCTCGCAGCATCCTACGCCCGGCAGCGAATTGACGGATGAAACGGAGCTCAGCGTGGTGTTGTCTCCAGCGACGAAACAGTCATTGATGGCCGAAGAGCCATCGATGGGGACAAAGCAGTGACGCGCCTTTCCGACATTGCAGCAATTGAGGGGATTACCCACCACGGCGCCGATGCAGAGGTCCAAGGTGTGCAATTCGACTCGAGACGGGTCAAGCCGGGCGACCTTTTTGTGGCGCTCGTGGGCGCAGCAGCAAACGGCCACGACTATATTGATAAAGCTGTCGCTAACGGCGCCACGGCACTCTTGGTCTCTCAGGATGTCGACACTGAATTGCCGACGTTACGCGCCGATGATACCCGGGCCGTGTTGGGACACGTCGCCGCTTTGGTCTACGAACATCCTTCGACCGACGCCAAGATCGTGGGAGTGACCGGAACAAACGGGAAGACCACCTGCACCTATATCTTGGAGTCGATCCTCAAGGCTGCAGGCCGCTCACCTGGAATCATGGGTACGGTCGCCTATCGATGGGCGGACATCTCGATTGATGCTGCGAACACAACTCCAGAGAGTGCTGTGATTCAGCAGACGCTGCGACACATGATCTCCGATGGCGTCGATTCGGTTGCGATGGAGGTCTCGTCGCACGGATTGGCCACCCATCGACTCGAAGGGACGTTGTTTGATGTCGCGGTGTTCACGAACCTGAGCCAAGACCATCTGGATTTCCATGACTCCATGGACGACTACAAGGCCGCCAAGTTCTCGCTGTTTACCGACCATCTTGAACGGTCCAAAACGGCCGGGAAATCGCCGGTTGCCATCATCAACGTAGATGGTGGGGCGGGGCGGCAGCTACGAGGCCTGATTCCGGATGGCATTCAGGTGCTGACGGTGGGGCAGGACGAAGCTGACATCAGTTACGAGATCGTCGATGAATCGCTTGATGGCTCTCGCATTGTGGCCTCGACGCCTTGGAGCCACGAATGGGAAGTAAACCTGCCTTTGTTAGGGGCGTTCAACGCCGAAAACGCGATGTGCATGGCCGCTGCGGCCCACGTTCTTGAGATTGAACCCGAAAAGATCACCGCTGGATTGCAGGCCGACACGCTCTTCATCCCGGGCCGAATGCAGCGAGTCGATGGGCCCCGAACCGTGTTCGTTGATTACGCGCACACTCCAGATGCGTTGAGCAGAACCATCGCGACACTGCGCCCCTTGACCAATCGACTGGTCGTGCTGTTTGGCGCTGGTGGGGATCGCGACCAAGACAAGCGCCCGCAAATGGGTTCCATCGTGTCCGAATCGGCGGACGTCGCGGTTGTGACGACCGACAATCCTCGTTCTGAAGACCCTCGGTTGATTATCGGCAATATCCTCGCGGGGATGACGGGTTCCGCCGAGATAATCGCGGAAGTCGACCGCCGTGAGGCCATTCGCCTGGCACTGCATGCTGCCGGTCCAACTGGCGTGGTGTTGGTGGCGGGCAAAGGCCACGAAACCTATCAGGAAGTCGAAGGACAACGGCTACATTTCGACGATGTCGAGGAAGTGCGCAACGCCATGGAGGTCCTGTGAAACTGCGGATTTCACAGTGGTCGCTGAGTGCGATCGCCGACACTGTCGATGGCCGACTTGTCGGCGCTGACCGCGCGATTTCTTCTGTCTCGACCGACACCCGAAAAATCGCCCCAGATGCCCTGTTCGTCGCATTGGTTGGGCCGCGATTCGATGGCAACACGTTCGTTTCGCAAGCAGCCGAATCCGGCGCAGCGGCTGCGATTGTGTCATCAGAACAGGACGTAACGATTCCACAGATTGTGGTCGAGGATACTCTGACAGCCCTTCAACGACTTGGCGCGGCCGTTTGGAAACAGGCGCACGAAGAAGGCATGAAAACCGTGGCCTTGACGGGTTCCAACGGAAAGACGACGACAAAGGAGCTTTGTTCGGCCGTGTTTCGGACGGAGTTTGAGCATGTGCACGCGACCGCCGGAAACTTGAACAACCATATCGGCGTGCCGCTGACTTTATGCGCCATTCCACTGGAATGTGAGCTCGCAATCGTTGAAATGGGCGCGAACGACTTCGGTGACATCGACGAGCTGGTGCGCATGGCGCCTGGTGAAGTGCGTATCATCACGTCGATCGGTGAGGCTCACTTGGAGGCGCTTGGCGATTTGAATGGCGTAAGGCGTGTGAAGTCCGAGATTTTTCACGTGCCCAACGACGCCATCGCCGTTGTTCCTTCAGAGGAGCGACGCCAGTTGCATCTGCCTGACGGCATGCACGTTATCGAAGTCGGGTCTGAGGTTGTCGCCAACCTGACTGCTCAAGATGCCAACGGCCAATCCGTAGACCTTGAGGCGTTCGGAAAAACACTCAGGCTGAGATCACCTCTAACCGGAGCCCACAACGCAGGTAACCTGGCTACGGCGATCGCCGCATTTTATGCGCTAATCGGGCGATTGCCGAACGAAGATGGACTCAACGCTTCGCTCGCCGGAATGAAGATTCCGGGTGGTCGCTGGCGCCGCGTCCAAGCGGGTGGGTGGGACATTATCGATGACGCCTACAACGCAAATCCATCGAGCATGACCGCCAGTTTCCGCACATTTTCAGACCTGTACGCAGAACAGACACGATATGCCGTCATCGGCGAGATGCTAGAGCTTGGCGAGGAAGCACGGGATCTCCACGTCAGGTGCGCCCAAGAGATGGCAGCGAGCCAGTCCGGGGAAGAATTTGTGTTTGTGGGGCGGTTTGCCGATGACATGGCTTCTGCCGCGACCGACAAGGGCGCGAAAGCCACCGCTGCGGTTGACCCCGAATCTGCGGCAGACTATCTCCGCACGCAAATGCCCGGTGTCGTCTTCCTTAAGGCCAGCCGCGGCGCGCAATTGGAAAGAGTAATTACGTCGTTACAGCGAACAGCCTAACTAAGGCGAGGCACCCATGCTTTTTGAACTCTTCTTCGCCCTTAAAGACGACTTTGGCGCACTGAACGTATTTCGATACGTCAGTTTCCGCGTCATCGCCGCCGCGATGACCGCGCTATTGCTCACGCTGTTCTTGTACCCTTGGTTCATTCGCCGACTGCAAAAGCAGCAGATTGGCCAAGTCATTCGCGACGATGGTCCGGAATCCCACTTCAGCAAGGCTGGGACCCCAACGATGGGTGGGGTGCTGATCCTCTTCGCAGTGGTTCTGTCGACCGTCCTTTGGTCCGACCTTTCAAACACATTTGTGTGGGTGATTCTCTCGATCACTGTCGGCTTCGGTGTGGTTGGGTTCATCGATGACTTCATGAAGCTTAAGGGCAAGTCGTCTGCCGGCTTGAGCGGCAAGATTCGATTGCTACTGGAGTTTGGGCTCGTTGGGCTCGTCATGGTTGTACTTTACTGGGACCCAGCGTTCTCGAACGGCTTGGTCGAGGGCCTGACATACAAAACGGAGATGTATCTTCCATTTGTGAGTGTCGAGCGCTTCTCGTTAAGCGTGCCCATGTGGGCGTACATCCCGTTCGGTATGTTCCTGGTCACCGGTACAGGAAATGCCGTGAACCTCACAGACGGCTTGGACGGCCTCGCGATTGGACCCACGATCGTTGCTGCGGGGACGTTCATGGTTCTGGCTTACTCATCGGCAACGGTGCTGAGCTACGACGCGACCGTGAATGGCGAGCTGGTTACGTACTACTTCGATGTGGCGCAATACCTCATGATTCCCAAGGTACCAGGGGTTCAGGAGCTCGCCATCTTCTGCTCAGCGGTCGTCGGCGCGGGTATCGGGTTTCTTTGGTACAACACATTTCCAGCCCAGATTTTCATGGGCGACGTCGGAAGCCTCTCGCTGGGCGGCGCTCTGGGCACGATGGCCCTGGTTACCAAGCATGAACTTCTATCCGCCATCATCTTCGGAATCTTCCTCTTGGAAGCCGTTTCCGTGATTACGCAGACCACTTCGTACAAGCTGACGGGCAAGAGAGTCTTTAAAATGGCGCCGATCCACCATCATTACGAGATGAAAGGTTGGCCTGAGCCCAAGATTATTGTACGTTTTTGGATAATCAGCTTCCTGCTCTGTCTCATCGCGCTCGCCTCCCTCAAGTTGAGGTAATATGCGGTGCAACCCAAGGATGGGTTAAACGACAGTCATCAGGACGGCCATGGAGGGCCACATGAGCGCCGATGTACTCACTGCGATCACAACGCAAACTCGTCTGAAACTGGCGAAAATGAAGGAGCAGCCTTGGGATTGGGCCTTGCTCGCCATCGTGTTGTCTTTGGTGGGCTTTGGCATCGTCATGCTCTATTCGGCGAGCGCGGTCATGGCTGCCCAGAAGCTTGGTGACCATCTCTATTTGGTAAAGAGCCAGCTGACAAAAGTGATGCTGGGCGTCGTCATGATGTTCGTTGCCCTGCGTGTCGACTACCGTTGGTACAAGCGATTCATTTATCCAATCTTGGGCGTGTCTTTCGTCATGCTCGTGCTCGTCCTCATACCCGGCATCGGCGCGGTCCAGAACGGCGCGCGACGCTGGTTCTCGATCGCGGGAATGAGCTTTCAGCCCGCGGAAGTCGTTAAGATTGTCGTCGTCATGTACCTCGCCTACTCGGTGAGTAAGAAAGGCGAAAAGATGGGACGGTTCTCGGTTGGATTCGTGCCACACCTGATGGTGGTCGGAACCTGCGTGGCGTTCCTGATGATGCAACCTGACTTCGGGTCGTCCGTTATCCTCATCACCATGATGGGCGTCATGCTCTTTGTCAGTGGGGCGAGGGTCGCCTACTTGATGATTTTCGCCGTGCTTGGCGCGTGTGGGGCGTTCTTTGCTATCACCCGCAGCGCCTATCGCATGAAGCGAATCATGGCGTTCTTGGATCCTTGGTCGTACCGAACCGATATCGGCTACCAGATTAGCGAATCACTGATCGCCATCGGCTCTGGTGGCGTAGGCGGTCGAGGGCTGGGCAACGGGGCGGGCAAGCTGGGGTATGTGCCCGAGCTTTGGAACGACTTCATTGGCACGATCGTCGCGGAAGAATTGGGTTTGATGGGAATCATCATCTTGGTTTCGATGTTTCTAGCCCTTATCTGGCGCGGACTGAAAATCGCGTACGAGTCGAACGATGAGTTCGGTCGCTATCTGGCATTTGGCATCACAATTCTCTTTGGATTGCAGGGTGGTGCTAACCTATGCGTGGTGACGGGACTGCTACCAACGAAGGGCCTGACGCTGCCATTTATCAGCTTCGGCGGTAGTTCGATGATTATGGCGCTGTTTGCCACGGGGATTTTGCTGAACATCTCTCGCAACGCGCCGGACGAATGGGAATCGGCGCGGCCGGATCGCGAGAAACGCCAAGAGGAACGCAGATGGCAACGCAAACGAAAGTCGATCCTACGAAAGCGAAAAGATTTGCGCGACGTGTATCGTTAGCGCTGGCAATCGCCCTGACAGCGGCATGCTATACCGGTAGCCCCGGCCTCGACCGCTCGTACGACGATGTCTACAACGCACCTCCGCCTGGCGAGGGCACTCCATCCGGTGCCGCAGGAAATGCGCCAGTTTGCTCCGGTGATGACGAATGCGGCGAGGGTTGGGCGTGCTCAAGCGAAAACGTCTGTCGCCGAACCGTGGAGTGCGAAGACAGCTCCGAATGTGAATCAGGAAAAATCTGCCATATGGGCAGCTGTATCTCCGAGAAGGTAGCACCGTGACCAAACATGTTGTGATCGCTGGAGGTGGCACAGGCGGCCATCTTTTCCCGGGAGTCGCCGTCGCTGAGGCGATGCAGCAGATGGACCCCGACATCAAAGTGACCTTTGTGGGTGCGGAACGGGGCATTGAAGCTCGCGCGATTCCGAAGCTCGGATACCCGCTGGAGCTATTGAACGTGAAGCCGCTAATGGCTGGTGGCGCCCTCGGGAAGCTGAAAGGCCTCTCGTCGCTGCCAATCTCGGGCATGAAAGCGATGATGCTTCACAATAAACTCAAACCTGACCTCGTGGTTGCCGTCGGCGGTTATGCAGCGGGTCCGTTCACTGCCTGGGCGGCAACCGCTGGCACAAAGACGGCCTTGATGGAGCAGAACGCCAAACCGGGTTTCACCAATCGCATGCTCTCCAAGTTTGTGGACCGCGCGTATCTTTCGTTTGATTCGACGACACCGCTTTTTCCCAAGCAGACGACGTACGTGGTGGGAAACCC
>JAUIBR010000052.1 GCA_030427705.1 bacterium
GTCTTCTTCATGGTCGGCCTCTGGTCATGGGTCTGTAGCTATGACTACGTGTGTAAACCCATGATAAAGGGGTCGGCCTTCTCAAGACATCTCACCGATGTCAGGCGAAGCCGAAGCCAGCCCGAAGGGCGACGCCAGCGAAGCGACGCCAGCGAAGCCGACGCCAGCCCAAAGGGCGTTACGTCGGCATATTGCCGTTTCGCTTCTCTGGGAGTTGCTCATCCTTGTTGCGAAGCAGCTCAAGGAAGCGGACCAACTTGCGGCGGGTCTCATGCGGCTCGATGACGGCATCGAGGTATCCACGAGAAGCGGCGAGGTCAGGGTTAAGGAACTTCGTTTCGTACGCGTCCTTCAACTCTTCTTTCTTCGCGTCAGCGTCCTCTGCAGCGGCAATCTCGCGTCGATTAAGAACTTCAACCGCACCAGCTGCACCCATGACTGCAATCTCGGCCGAAGGCCAAGCGAGGTTGATGTCGCCACCAACATGCTTCGAGCTCATGACGATGTACGCACCACCGTATGCTTTTCGCAGGATGACGCTGAGTTTCGGTACCGTCGCTTCGCAGTAGGCCCACAGCAGTTTCGCGCCGTGGTCGATAACGCCGCCATGCTCTTGAGCTTTTCCGGGAAGGAAACCAGGAACGTCAACAAGGCTGACAATCGGGACGTTGAATGCGTTGCACGTACGGATGAATCGAGCAGCTTTGCGGCTCGCATCGATGTCCAAAACGCCCGCGAGGTGCAGGGGCTGGTTGGCGACGAGGCCGACCGAATGACCGCCCATGCGCGCAAATCCGACCACGACGTTCTGTGCCCAATTGCTGTGGACTTCAAAGAACGAGTCGCCATCCACAAGGAGGTTCACCATGTCGCGAACGTCGTATGGCTTGCGAGGATCCGCAGGTACGATGCCATGGAAGTCAGTGTCCATGCGTTGCAGCGAGTCATCGCAGTCAACCACAGGAGGCATCTCTTTATTGTTCGAAGGCAGGTAGCTAAGCAGGCGCCGAATCTGGCTGATGGCTTCGCGGTCGCTCTCGAATAGGAGGTTTGCGACGCCCGTGCCCGCAGCGTGCGTGCGGCCGCCACCAAGTTCCTCAACCGTGATGTCTTCAAACGTCACGGTCTTGATGACCTTCGGACCGGTCAGGAACATGTAGCTCGTTCCGTCTACCATCGCGACGAAGTCGGTCAGGGCAGGGGAGTACACCGCACCACCGGCGCATGGGCCGGCGATCAGGCTAATCTGTGGAATCACGCCACTGGACTTCACGTTGCGACGGAAGATCTCGCCGTATCCAGCCAGCGACTGAACGCCTTCCTGGATTCGAGCTCCACCCGAGTCGTTGATCGCGACCATCGGTGAGCCCGTTTTCAACGCCAGATCCTGGAGCCGCGCAATCTTCATCGCGTGTGCTTCACCAAGGCTTCCGCCCAGAACCGTCTTGTCCTGTGCAAACGCATAGACTGGACGACCGTCTACGAGGCCACAAGCCGTGATGACGCCGTCTCCCGGTGCTCGTTTCTTTTCAAGCCCGAAGTCGTGGCATTGGTGCAGAACTTCTGCGCCAATCTCTTCCATCGTGCCCGAGTCAAAAAGCAGCTCGAGGCGGCGACGCGCGACTGGGATACGCCGAGAGTTCTTTTGCACTTCCGCGCGGGCTTCGGACACGGCGGCAGGGCCAGTCTGAGCTTGTGCTGCGGTTTCTTCGGCGTTGTTTGTTGCTTCGGTAGCCATATCTAATTCCTACTGTTCAAGCTCAACGAGGACATCGCCCACAAAGACGGTGGTCCCAGCTTCAACTTCAACCGTCTGGACGCGACCAGCACATGGTGCGCCCAACGTATTTTCCATTTTCATCGCCTCAACGACGATCATCGGCGCACCAGGTTCGACCTGCTGACCGGGTTCAACCAAAATTTCGAGCACAATCCCGGTGATGGGGCTGCGCAGCGTGGTGTCGACTTGTCGGTCGGCGGTACGAGCTCCAAGCTCGTCGAGCACGACGTCGGCTGCATGTGCAATCTCGAACGCGTGCGCCGTATCGCCGTCGACCAGCTCAAGCGCACCGTTTTGACGTAGTGACACTTTGTGGTCCGCACCATTGATGCGGATCACGAAGTTGCCGTCGTCGTCGCGGCCCTTGAGCTCAAGCTCCATTTGGGAGCCATCGTTGAGCTCGGCTTCCCAAACACCGCGAGCCTTCTCGCGGAGTTGGACACCAACCTCTTCGTTATCGAGCGTTACCAGATACATTATTCAATCCTTCGAATAGCGGGTGGTCGTCGTACTGCGGGATAAGACCTTTCTCGGAAAGGAGCGCGAGCACTGCCACGACCTCATTCTTGGAAAGGCGAGGCCCCGCATCTTTTGCGACCTCGTGCACGGTCTTGATCGTCGTCATCGCTTCTGCGAATCCCGATTCGAGCTTCGCTACGATTTCTGTCGATTTACCGTTAATTGCATTGAACGTACTCATTGCTTCTCCAGACAGCTTCACGTCGCATCGAATATCTTCATCAATGGTGATGGACGTGACTTCAATTTCAGACATCGAGAGGTTCAGGCCTCGACGTAGAGCTTTTGTGACCGACTCTTTAACACACCACAGCAGCGAGGCACGCTCAGATTTTGTGAGTTGTGGCGCAAGCGCCATCTCTGCGGGTGTAAAGTAGTCACGGATAAAGGTATCGGACCGGTCCTCGACCTTCTCTCGGTCGATGCCGACATACACGAGTGTGTCATGCGACAGCGTGACCACTGCGATTCCGTGGGAGTGCGTCACCGAAACCGTGCCACCAAAGGGCACGCCATCCACGACGATGCTTGGTGCTCGTTCTTCGTTCTTTTTCACCACGATCTTGGACAGTGGAACGTGAACGCCGGAGCCATCACGAACCTGGTCTGCGACCAAGGACTTCAGCGCATAACGTGCTGCAACCCATTCGTCGCGACGACGGTCACTGATAAGTCGGTCGTAGTCCGCACGCTCAGACGGGTCGAGGATGTCCTCAAGCGATTGGCGCCGGGCCTCTAGCACCGAGCGCGCCATCTGTGCCGACATTTGACGGCGATGATGCATGCATTTCGGGAACGTGTTGAACGTCTCGTCCTCCAGAAGTGCGCGATGCGCGACCAGAACGACGTTCTCGAGCACCAACAGCAATCCACCTTCCGGTGTAAGAGCTTCGACATCAAACGCGATCGTGCCTTCCTGCGCGTCATCACGAAGGTGGCAGCGAATGCAGATCGCCGAGCCGGGTTGAACGGTACCGTGTTGGCGATATGCGCCGATGCCCAGCGGCAGGAAGCTGCGTTGTTGGTAGTACATTCCCCAGAGGCCGGCAGCCTGGAACGCCATTTCGCGAACCGTCGGCAGGCTAAGCATGTTCTCGGTCGGCGTTGCATCACACAGCGGGCGAGTCGGGACGCGGCCCATCGCGACGACGAAGTCCTCGCCGACATGCGGTGCCGCTTCCAAAACCTGGAAGACACCGGTGTGGAAGTAACGCTCGTAGATTTCCTGTCGTTCAGGGCCAGCGAGTGCGTGCGAAAGGTGCAACAGTGTTCCAACTCGCTCCGGGTTTGTGCCCGTGAAGCGTGCTTCGTAATGCGTTTCGTTAAGCTCACGGCCTGTCTTTGACACCCGGTGCGACTCGACACGCGTGATGACATCGTTGCCATCGCGTTCTGCGATCGCGCGCATCATCAGTGGCTCGCCGTGGTGCAATTTTGCAGCGCGTGAGTATTTCACGTCTTTCGCGGATGTCGTGTCGGCGCCGAGCAACTTTGCAGCGCGTGCCATAAACTCCGTGCCCATCACGCCGGGAACGACCGGGTTACCTTCGTAGATATGGTCACGCATGAAGCGGTCGAGCGAGAGGTTGAACTCACGCTCCAAAACCACGCTGTTTTCCGAGCGCTCAACGATGCGGTCGATAAATTCGGTCTCGGAATCGCGCGTAACCGAAGCCTTGGCCATATCGCCAAGTGCACCCGCGACCAACGCCTCTCCAATGAAACCGGCTTCAAGCAGTTGACCTACCATTGGTGCGCCGAGCGCCGGTGGCAGCATCTCTACGCCACGTGCTTCCAAGATGGTCTTCATAGAACCATTCGTCGCCATTCCGACTTCGTCCCAAGCCGTCCAATCGATGGTGATGGCTCGGGTTTCTGTGGTCGCGTTGATGCGTGCGCTGAGTTTGTTGAGCACGTCATTTGCTGCCGAGTAGTCAATCTGACCGAGGTTGCCAAAGCGACCTGCGACACTTCCGAAGTTCACGAAGAACTTGGGCTTATCGGCAGCAACAGCGTTCCACAGCGCGATAGCCGCGGTGGCTTTCGAGCCGAAGACCAGGTTGAACTCAGCAAGCGATTTTTCGGCGAGCAGGCGAGAAATCTCAACACCCGCGCCGTGAATGACGCCGTTGATGGGTCCTAGGGCAGAGCGAACCGCTTTCACCAGGTCAGCGATTGACCCTGTATTCGTCAGGTCGCAATCGAAGTACTGCACGTCTTGCGCGCCAAGCGACAACATGGACTTCATGTTCTCGCGAATCTCAAACTGTGACCGCAGCGACTTCAGCTTGTTTTCGACCGCCATTGGCGTCACACGCTCACCGGCTGCCTTGAGCTCTTCCTTGATGCGCGCTTTCTCAGCATCGAAGTCGATGGTTGCGTCGGCGTCGAGTGTGAGCTTCGTGCGTCCAACCAGAGCAAACCGAGCGCCGGTCTTGCAGAGGTCTTTCACGACTTCCGCCGTGATGCCTTTCGCGCCGCCGGTAACCAGGATGACGTCGCCTTCGGTAGGAAGGGCCGACTGCTGATTGCCTGCAAGGTCCGAGACCGCCAGCGTATCCGCCGTGTAGCGAACACCGCCGACGAGCCCGACTTCGACCGAACCGTCGTCGATCAATAGTTCAGAAAGGGCCTGAAGGACTGCGTTCTTGTCGAGTGCTTCGCGAGGAATGTCGATGTGGCGGACCAGCGCTTCTTCGCTCTCGCGAGCCAGCGACTTGGTGAGGCCACCGACAGCGCCACATGAAAGCAATGGCCCTTCACTGCGATCCAAACCAAGGCGTCCACCCATGCCTGTAAGGCTGATGAAGAACGCACCGTTGTTAATCTGAGGCTGAACGGTCTTTGCAAATTTGTACGAGCGGATGGCTGCACGTTCAACGTCTTCAATCGTTTCGCCGTCACGACCGAAGCCAAGCAGGTTGATGAATCCGTCGTATGGTGCAGCACCAAGCGCTGCTGCGGTGGACTCAACCGATTCGAAATCGCAGAAGCCGAGGTCCGAATCCATCGGGTCTCGCTCGCCTTTAAAGACGAAGACTTCAGCACCGCAGCGCTCAAGCGCGCGACGGAACATGTCGACAATCAACATTGGGCCGGCAGCGATTGCGATGCGCTTGCCGCTGCATTGCTGGACGAGCGCGTCGCGGTCCATGCGGACTGCGCGACCTGCACGTGCGACAACTGCGCGCGGCGAGAAGTCGGACTGAACTGCTGGAGCAGCAACAGGTGCGGGTGCTGGAGCAGGCTTAGCCGCAACAGGCTTGGTTGCTGGCTTCTTCGGCTCAACTTTCGGTGCGACCTGTGCAGGTGCGCCGTCATTTCGCAGGCGAAGCGTGCGGTGCTCCACGACCAATCGTGGTGTGTCGAAGCCGCTCACATCGCGCAGCCAATGGTCGTATCGACCCTGGTCGACGACGCGGTCCAAACGGTCAGTGCGGAATCGGAACATCGCCAATGCAAGCTGGCTTCCGAAGCCTGCAGCCAGACGAAGCGCGTAGCGCAAGTGCTGCTCGCCGCCTTGGCTCAAGTTCAGGTCACCAAGCTCTGGGTCTGGCTCTTTAAAGTTGGCAATTGGTGGCAGCTTCTGACGATTCAGCGCTGCGACAGCAACGACATCCTCGATGCCTGCACCCATTGCGTGGCCCGTGAAGCCTTTCGTGTTTGCGACGACGATCTTGTTGGCCGCTTCGCCGAATGTGCGACGAATCGATTCGATTTCAGCAGCTGCGCTACCGCCGCGTGCTGGCGTGTAGGTTTCGTGGCTGATGAACGTGGTCTCCGCAGCAATCTCGTGCCGGTTCACGTTGTGGTTTGCCTCGATGCCCGTGACAAAGGCGTCCACTTCGCCTGCGATGTGGTCGACGTCCAATCGGGTCGGGTGAAGCGCGCTGTTCACGAATCGCGTTCCCAAGAGGTCAGCGACGGGTTCCATTCCGCGGGCTTCAGCTAGGCCTTCAGCTTCGATAACGAGTGCGACTGCGCCCATACCGATGAGCATTCCGTCACGTCGCTTGTCGAAGGGGAGGGCGGCATCTTCGACGTTTGCTTCCGTCGATGCGGCGCCGGTTGCCAGGAATCCTGAACCGACCCATTCCAGCAGCTTTTCGCCACTCGCGTTGTCAGCGCCCAGAATCACTGCGCGCTTGCAACGGCCAAGCTTGATCCAATCCTCAGCCAACGCAATTGCGGCGGTCGTCGACGCGCAAGCGTTGTTCATACGAAGGTTTGGACCGCGTGCACCGACGAGCTCAGCGAAACGTGCGTTCGCCATTCCAAGCGACTTCAACAGGAAGCGGTGGTCGAAGTTGTATTCTTCTTCTTCGGCACGGCGAACTTCCGTCGCGACGTAGTCAATGCCCGAGAACGCCGACGCAAAGATGACAGCTGTTTCGTCTGCGATGTCTTGTGGAAGCTGCCAGCCAATCGTGACCTGCTTGCCGCTACGTGTCGTGCGGTAGCGAGGCACCAACGGAAGGCCAGCATCTTTGAGTGCCATCAGTCCAGCGGCGATGGCCATCTGACCGGTTTCGTCCAATGCTGCGGTTACGCGGTCTGGGAGGTCCCATTCGCTGATGTCGAATTCACCAGGCGTTCCAGCGAGCTTGACGACCTCGCCCACGTCGGTGACTTCTTGCATCTCGCCACCGCCGCCTTGGAGCTTCACCAAACGCGTGATGTGCTTGCCGACGATCTTCTCTTTGGTCGTCGTTGCAATGGCGCCAATCATGTTTTCGCCAGATAGGATGCGGTCGATCGCATCTTCTTCGAAGATGGTCGCGGCACCCGGGATACCCAGTGCACATCCAGTGACGGCCGGGGTTCCGAAGTTTGCCGTCATTGGACGACCAATCGTTTTTGGCTGCTCAGGCTGTGCAGGTTTTGCTGGAGCCTCTGGCTGTTCTGGCGCTGCGACCGCAGGAGCCGGGGTTTCAATCGCTGCTGCGGGTTGCGAGGTCGTGCCCTCGGCGCGGTCCATCACATACTGAGCCAGTGCGTTCAGCGTCGGGAAATCAGCCAATCGGAATGCGTCGTCTTTTGCCAAACCGTAGATTTCGCGGACAGCCGACATGATCTCGGCTTGTTTCACCGTGTCGATGCCCAGGTCTGCTTCAAGCTCGAAGTCAGGCTCGATCTCGTCGGCGTCGTAACCAGTTTTTTCGCATAGAACCTGGGTCATCTGGACCAATACCTCGGCAGCATCCAATGACGCGCTAGAGGCCGTAGGTGCAGGAGCAGGTGCCGCTTCCACGACTGGCGCAGGGGCAGGTGCTTCCGCTACCGCTACCGGAGCCCCAGCTACCGGAGCCTCACCGCCTTTGCGCTCGATGACGTAGTCAGCCAGGTGCGCCAACGTTGGGTAGTCGGCGAGTCGGAACGACTCGTCTTTGGACAGCGTGTAGATTTCGCGCACAGCCGACATGATTTCAGCTTGCTTGACGGTGTCGATGCCAAGGTCGGCTTCAAGCTCGAAGTCGACTTCGATTTCGTCAGCATCGTACCCAGTTTGCTCGCAAAGCACCGTGATGATCTGCGCACGGACTTCTTCAACATCCAGACCTGCGGTTGCAGCAGGCACGGCTTCAACAACGGGTTCAACAACCGGCTGAGCTGCAGGTACAGGCGCAGGCGCTGCTTGTGCAGGAACGTCTGATGGGAGCTTTTCAATTACGTAGTCAGTGAGGCCGTCCAAGGTTGGGTAGTCAGCCAATCGGAACGCATCATCTTTTGCGAAGCCGTAATGCTCGCGAACAGCCGACATGATTTCAGCCTGCTTGACGGTGTCGATGCCGAGGTCAGCTTCGAGTTCGAAGTCGGACTCGATTTCGTCAGCGTCGTAACCGGTCTTCTCGCAGAGGACCTGGGTCATATGGGCGAGGATGGACGCGCGGTCCAACGATGGTGCGTTCGATTTAGCCATTGGCATCTCACTCAATTCGACCACGGTATCATCAGCTGTGGTCGTCATTTCTTGCGTCCGGTTCCACGCGCCGTTCGCCCACAAGAGGGCGATGGCATCAAACAACGAACCGATATCTCCCCGTTTTGGGTGGTTCGTGTGCGTGGCGTTGTGCGGGCGGCCTTCCAAAATACTCTTCACGAACGATGTCTGCGCTCGCTTTGGGCCAACCTCCACAAACGTGCGGACGCCGCTATCAAACATGCGCTCAATCAACTCTATGAATTCGACCGGCGCCGCAACTTGTTTTGACAGCAAGTTTCGGATTTCTTCGACATTATAAGGATAGAAGTCGCCGGTGACGTTCGTCAGGATTGGCGTGTTTGGCTCGTTAATACCCATGTTTTCCAGGTGCTTACGGAGCGGCTCGCTCGCGGCCGCAACCACCTCGGAGTGGAACGCGTGGCTAACTGGCAAAATTACGGTGTCGAGGCCTAAGTTAGTAAACGCTTCGATCGCTTTTTGGGCAGGTTCTGTCTTGCCCGCGATGATGGTCTGGGTTGGGCAGTTCTTGTTTGCACAGACGACGTAGCCGTCGATTTGTGCAAGCACAGGTTCAACCTGGTCGACACCAGCGGCAACGCCAACCATGAGTCCATTGTCACCGTCTTTCGGAGCGGCTTTCGCCATCTCGGTTCCACGTGCTGCGACAGTGCGCAGTGCGTCGGCGAAGTTCATCACGCCAGCTGCAACGCATGCGCCGTACTCGCCGAGGCTGTGACCGGCAACCATGTCTGGCTCAAGGCCAAACGACTGGAGCAGACGGAGAATCGCGATATCGACGGTCAAGACAGCTGGTTGCGTGATTTCCGTCTGGCTCAACGCCAGGAACGCGTCTTCTTCAGCGACTTCGTCGTAGTTCGGGAAAATGACGGAGCTGAGCGGCTTGCCAATGATGGGCTGCATCACGGCGTCAGCTTCGTCGAACGTGGCTTTCACGACTTCGAATTGCTCGGCCAGCGCTTTTGCCATCTGCAGGTATTGGCTTCCCTGTCCTGGGAAGAGCATGCCTAGTTTTCCTGGCTGTGCGGTGTCGCTGTAGAAGACGCCCTGGTTTGCCAGAACCTTCCAGCCTTTGTTCTTTTGAAGTGCTTTCGCTGCTTTTTCCAAGCGGACTTCGAGCTCCTCGGTGTCTGCGAAGCTGATGCTCAACCGGTGGGTGCCGTTGTTCTGTGCCAGCAACTCCAAGCTCTGGCGACCTGCTTTGCCTGCGAACGACTCGCCTTGTTTGGCGTAGTCTGCACGGAACGCTTCGAGTTGAGGTGCCAGGCCGTCGAACGTGTCAGCGGCAAACGTCAGAACGCCACCTTGAGGTGCCTTCTCAGCTTCGACGTCGGCGCCATTCCAGGTCTTCTTCTTTGGTGCAGCGCCAGGCTCGTATTCTTCCATCGCGACGTGGAAGTTCGTGCCACCGAAACCGAACGCACTAACGCCTGCGCGTCGCGGTGCGCCGCCAGTTTCCCAGGCCTCAGTCGTGGTCTGGACCGAAATTGGCGTGCCTGAGAAGTCGATCTGCGGATTGAGCTCGTTCATGTTGAGCGACGGCGGCAGAACCTTGGTTTTCAGCGCCATTGCAATCTTGATGACGCTCGCTGCGCCCGCGGCCGATTTGAGGTGGCCAATCATCGACTTCACTGAGCCGAGACCGACGTGGTCGGTCGCCCATGGGCTGTCGTCGAGGTTCAGTCCGTCAAGCATCGAGCCGACTTCTGTCGGGTCGCCAACCGGTGTCGACGTTCCGTGGGCTTCGAACAAGGATACGGACTTCGGACCGTAGCCTGCTTCTTCGTATGCGCGTCGGAATGCCAACGTCTGTCCACGAGGATTTGGTGCGGTGATGCCCTTGCCTTTGCCATCGCTCGATGAGCCGACGCCATGGATCACGGCGTAGATATTGTCGCCGTCGGTGATGGCATCGGAGAGTCGCTTCAGGACCATCACGCCTGCGCCTTCGCCCATGACGAATCCGTTGGCGTTTGCGTCGAATGGGCGCGAGCCGTCTGGCGACAGCGCGCCGATTTTCGAGAATTTCACGTAGCTTGGTGGTCCCATCGCGCGGTCCACTCCGCCACAAACACACATATCGTATTGGTTTGCGCGCAATCCACGGATTGCAGTGTCGATCGCTGCGAGCGATGAAGCACATGCCGCGTCGACCACGAAGTTTGGTCCGCGAAGGTCGAACAAGCTTGCGACACGTCCCGCGATGACATTTGGCAGCTCGCCAGGCATCGAGTCTTCCGAGATTGGTGCAAGGTCACTCTTCACGGATTTGCTGATGGTTTCGACGAGGTCTTCAATGTCCGCGGGTTTGAGGTCGCCCAGCGATGCTTCGAGCAATCGTGAGCGAAGCTTGGCTTCAACTTCGGCGTAGAGGACGCGCATCGTCGTAAAGTCACGCAGGTCACCGCCGAGCGAATTGCCCAGCACAGTCGCGCATCGGTCGCGGTTAAAGTCTTTTTCAGCGTAACCAGCGTCTTCCAGCGCTTCTTGCACTGCGGTCAGGCAGGTCAGTTGCGCGATGTCGGTCTTTGCGACGACCGTCGGTGGAAGGCGGAACTGCTTTCGGTCGAAGCTGTAGTCCGTGATGAAGCCACCAATCTTGCTGTAGGTCTTGTCGGGGGCTGCGCGGTCCGCGCTCCAGAACAGGTTCGGATCCCATCGGTCTGCGGGAACTTCGATGATGGAGTTCGTTGCAGTGACGATGTTGTTCCAATAGTCCTTCGCGTTGTTCGCGCCGGGCATGACCGCGCCGACGCCAATGATGGCGATAGCTTGATTTCCGTCGATGATCTGCTGAGACATAGCGTTTCCTGTCGTGGAATGTGGTGCTTCGGCCAAGGCCGGCGTCACTGTTGGGAGCGCGTCGTGGGTACGTGAGCGCTCTAATTCAGCGACTGCGGCGGGAACACATCCGTGTGCGACCGCCTCATCCGTCAAAAACAATCCGTTAATCAATTCATTGGGGTTAATGGTGCGGTCTGGGTAGCGACTGGACGCCAGCTGCCATTGGTCTTCAGTTGGGAGAATCCAGCCTGCTTTCCCAAGTTCGGCGTCGAACAGGGAAACGACTTCATATCCAATCTGTAGTGCTGATGGGGCAGGGCGGTCAGAAATGACCAAGATTCCGCGCGACTTGAGTAGTTCCGAATACGAATCTGTGAGGGATGCGTAGGCTGGCAAAACTGCGAATTTTTGCTGATTTTGGACTGCCATCGTGTGCCTTCTTTAGATTTTGTGCGCATTTGCGCCCGTTTCGGCCCTTCTTTGTCAAGTAACCACTAACTTAGGGCGGGTGTGTATCGAAATGTGATCCCTCAAGCAAGAACAAATCCGCAATTTTACTGGGAAAAAAACGACCATTCAGTCAGGAAAAAATGAATGACGCGTCGGTCATTAAGCCGGTCGGAAAATGAATGACTATTCGGTCAGTGAGTACTGACTAACAAGTCAGGCAATTTTCCGTTCACATTGGTGGTCTTGGGGGTGGAAGTTTTAGTTTCCACTTGGCGAGTTGGGTGTTAGGCTCGCCGCGATTCACACACGCCGAGAGCTGAAAAGATGGGCAACGAAAAGATGGGTTTACGGACAGTCTTCGTTGACGACCGTCCGACATCAAGACAGCTGCGAAAAGCTAAACTGGTCGTCGTCGAGGGTGACGACAAGGGGAAGGCTTACGAGATCAATAAGAGCAAAAACTACGTCGGTCGCTCTACCGTCAATGACATCACCGTCAGCGACAATTCGATCAGCAGCACCCACTTCGAGCTTCGGGCCGAAGAAGACGGTTTCTTGTTACGAGACTTGGGATCCACCAACGGGACCTTGTTGGGAGGCTGCCGGGTACGTGAAGTCTATCTGGCGCCGAACGCGACGTTCCGAGCCGGAAACACGACGTTCAAGCTCCAACCATCCGACGAAGTTGTCGAGATCCCGCTCAGCGAAGATGAACACTTCCAAGGGGTGATCGGCGGTTCCGTGCCGATGCGCGAGGTGTTCGCCACCTTGGCGAAGGTTGCTCCGTCTGAGCTGACCTGTCTGATCGGCGGTGAGACCGGAACGGGTAAGGAGCGCATCGCCCGTGCAATCCACGACGCGTCACGTCGCTCCAGCAAGCCCTATGTCGTTCTCGATTGCTCATCGATCCCCAAGGACTTGATGGAATCCTATGTGTTTGGCCACGAGAAGGGTGCCTTCACTGGGGCGGTCAGCCAGCACAAGGGCGCTTTCGAGCAGGCAAACGGCGGCACGCTGTTCATGGACGAGATCGGCGAGCTCGATATCTCGTTGCAGCCAAAACTGTTGCGTGTTCTCGAAAACCGCGAGTTCAAGCGGGTCGGAGGCAATCAAACCATTCGGACCGATGTCCGCGTGATCGCCGCGACCAACCGTGACCTTCGCGAGATGGTGAATGAAGGCACGTTCCGCGAGGACCTGTATTTCCGCCTTGGTGTCATCAATATCTACCTGCCTTCGTTGAAAGAGCGCACGGATGACATCCCGCTGCTTGTCGAGTCATTCCTGACCATGATGGCGGAGCGCCGTCCTGACCTGCCAAAGATGCGATTGACCGCAGACGCGATGGAAATGCTGATGGCCTATTCATGGCCAGGCAACGTCCGTGAATTGAAGAATGTGATTGAGCGGGCAGCCAGCCTCTCGAGTGGCAGCTCAATCGAGCGGCATGACTTGCATCTTTCCAACTCGTTGTCGGCCTCGCCCATCAACATGGCACCATCGACGCCTTCACGTTCGAACGCGGCAGCGAGCGACGATCCAAACATCAGCGTGATTCATGCTGACCTGACCAAACCATACAAAGACGGCAAACAAGAGATGATCGACCAGTTTGAGGCCGACTATCTTACGAAGCTGATGGGTGAGTTTGACGGGAACATCTCGCAGGCCAGCAAACATGCGGGTCTGACGCGCTACCACTTGCGCGAACTTCTCAAGAAGCACGGCCTCAAATAGTTAGCCAGGCCGTTGATTCAGTTTGAAAATCAGGGTCGCTCGCCAGTGTCCATTCGGCGCACCGCTTAATGTCCCTGCAAGCGACTGAGCCTTGCTCAGGACGCAGGACTTCACGCCCGCGTCGGCAACGGACGACATCAACACAAGTGATTTGGAGGGATTTCCAGGCACGATTTGAACAACCACAGCACCCTGAAGTCGGGCGTTCTTCGACAGTCCTTTGACATAGCAACCAAACATCTGGTTCTGCAGCTGTTGCGTCAGCATATCTCGTGACGTTTCAATGGATGGGTCGTTCGCCGCGGTTTTCATGACCGGACTCTCGGACCAGGCCAGTGCGCTCACAGTGACGGATGGAGTGGAGTCGCCCAGATATGATGCGACACCCAGCGATTTCAGCATTCGAATCTGGCTGCCCAAATTCGTGACAAATCGGCCTTTCGTGCGTCCCGCGGCTTCGCGAATCTCGGCGGCGACAACCTGCACCTGAAGTGCGACCGCCGCGCCGTGATGCTCGCAGAGCTCATGGTCGTAGTCTGAATGTGCGACCGAAATCACCTCTAGATCGAAGTGAATGGTCTGGGTGAGAAATCCTGCGGCGAGGTCGATGGCTTTGACCTCCGGCATCTCGAACCGAAGCGTTCGTTCTCCATGCACTTGCAAAAACGCGCCGTCGGCCAACAACACGCGTTCGGGCAGCGTGAACACGGCCAGCCCAAGGACCTCGTCATACTCGAAACTCACCTTCGTTGGCGCGCTGACTCGCACGCGGTGAGTTTGGGCAACCCAGGTCTTGCGTTTCTCGGCGTAGCCCTCGTCGGTTTTCACACTGGAGAATTCGCAGATCTTTACGAGGTCGCGGCGTTCAAGCTCGCGTCCCTGCGCGCACAACAGCAGCGGGACGATGAAAACCGCCAGTGCGAAGAACCCTCCCAGTAGGTGTGGCATCCTTTTGGTCATGCCAAGTGACTCCTTGCAGCCTTGTGCGACCGACCCGAAAACGTCACTTATGCCTCGCTTCATTCCCGCGTGGCTTCCGAGCGTGCTTTCAATATGCTACCAGCTTAGGGCACCGTGAAGTTTTCGACCAGAACGAGGTCAAATGCGTGTGGACACGCTGAAACGCCCCGTCGAAGTAATCGGCGAGGCGGTGATTGGGGGCGTAGAACAGCTGGGTCAGCTTGCGATCATGGGCGCGCAGACCCTCGTCTGGCTTGTGCGTCCGCCGTATCGCCCACGCATTTTCATGCAAGCGCTCGAGCAAGTTGGCGTCGGCAGTCTGTTCATCACCGTCTTCACGGGCATGTTCACCGGCCTTGTTTTGGCCTACCAGGCGATCATCGCTTTTGGTCTCTTCAACGCGCAAACTCTAGTGGGTGGGACGGTTGCCGTGTCGCTAGCCCGCGAGCTTGGTCCGGTGCTTACGGGATTGATGGTCGCGGGTCGAACGGGAAGTTCGATCACCACGGAAATCGGGACGATGCGGGTGACGGAGCAGATCGACGCGATGAGCGTCATGGCCGTGAATCCCATTCAGTATCTTGTCGTTCCCCGCGTGTTTGCTGGGGCAGTGACGGTCCCGATTTTGACGCTGATCTTCAATTTCGTTGGGATCGTCGCGGCGTACATGCTCTCGGTGCATCAGATGGGAATCGACCCCGGGATCTTCGTCGCGAAGATTCGTGTCTTCGTTGATGGCTACGATCTGTTTGCGTCAGCGCTAAAAGGCGGGGTGTTCGGCCTAGCAATCACTATCATTGGTTGTTACAAAGGCTTCTACGCATCCGGCGGCGCTAAGGGCGTGGGCGAGGCGACCACGTCATCCGTGGTAAGCAGCAGCATTGCGATTTTGTTTTTTGATTACCTTTTGACCTTAGTTCTGTGGTGAGCGCTTCGCGTTAGATGAAAGTCGAGAATCTCATAACTCCCTTCAAGGTGGGCATGCTTGTGATCGTTGGCGTCGCTTCAACGATCTTCATGCTCTCTGTCTTGGACACGGGTTCGAGTTCTTCGGACGAAAAGCGCGTCTATGCGGTATTGAACGACGCGACTGGCCTGGCCGAGAAGTCATTTGTCGGCATCGCAGGTATTACGGTTGGCCGCATCGAGACCATCAATCTCGAAAATGGGAAAGCCAAAGTCATCATCTCAGTTCGAGGGGACCTCAAGCTCTTTGAAGGGGTCGAACAACCCAACGGCACGTATCGCAATGGCGCGACCGTGCAGGTCAAGCAGGTCAGCTTCATCGGCGATAAATTCCTTGAGCTGACCCCCGGCGTAGAAGGGCGTGAGCTTCAAGATGGTGATGAAATCAAGAATGTCATCACGGCGACCGATATCGACGAGATGATGTCGAAGTTCAACGAGATTGCCTCGAATATCAACGACGTCACCAAGTCGTTGGCCGAGGTCTTTGGCTCTGAGCAGGGCAAAGAGAGCATGAAACAGCTGCTGTCCGACCTGCGCGACATGGTCGATACGCTCAATGGGTTTGTTTCCACCAATAGCCCGAAGCTAGACCGCATTCTGACGAACGTCGAAGACATCAGTTACGACCTGGAAGACTTGAGCGGCACCAGCAAAGAGTCGATCAGCAATATTCTGCGCGACACCGAAGCCGTCGTTCAGGAAGTTCGATACATCGTCGGTCAGTCGTCATCCGACCTGCAATCGGGGCTGGGCACGCTCAAAGGCACTCTGTCTCGACTACAATCCACGCTGGATTCGTTGAACTACAGTCTTCAGAACATTCAGGACATCACCGACAAGATCAACGAGGGCGAGGGCACGATTGGTGAATTGGTGAACAATCCGGCGATTGCGCAACGCACTGAAGAGATCTTGAACGACGCTAGCGATTACCTGGGTCGCGTCAGCCGTTTGCGAACGATTATCGAGCTGCGCAGCGAATACCACATGAACAGCGGCCAGTTTAAGAATGTTGTCGGGTTGCGACTCCAGCCAAATGACCAGAAATATTACCTGATTGAGTTGGTCGACGATTACCGCGGAAAGACCACGATCGTGACCACGGATGTGAACACCACCAACCTCGACGACCCTGACAACTTGTATCGCGAGACCACGGTCCAGACGACCGACTCCTTCAAGTTCTCGGTGCAGTTCGCCCGGATTTTCCGACTGAACTCCTGGTTTGCGACGACGTTCCGCTTTGGTCTCATTGAGTCCACAGGCGGGGTTGGAACAAACCTGCTCTTCCTCCCTGACGAGAGCCTTGAGATCCAAGCGGACCTGTTCGACTTCGGTCTCGACGTAAACCCACGGTTGCGCGCTTTTGCGGCGTATCACTTCTTGGAAGTCCTCTACATCGCGGGCGGGGTTGACGACGTCTTCAATGCCGATAGAACAGAGTACTTCTTCGGCGCGGGTCTGCGATTCGACGACGAAGACTTGAAAGCCATCCTGACAACGACTGGAGTTCCGGCGGTCTCGAACTGATGTTGCGCGTAGTACTGACTATTCTCCTATTACTCATCGCGATGCCTGCGTGGTCGCAGGAAACCGATGCAAACAACGCCAATGGCTCCGAGCAGAACGGCCAGGACGAAGAGGTCCCCACCACGCCTGATGCGGAGGGCCAAAAGGAATATCAGGATGTTGAGGCGCTCAAGAAACTAGAAGCGTCCGAAATCGCGCCGACCAAGGCCATTTCGAAAGACGGATGGCGGCCCCATCTTCTGGCACCACAAGCAGGTGTGCTCGCCAACCTGAGACAAGAATACCGTCTCGAAAAAGCCAAAGGGCCGGTTGGCGCAGCAATGCTAGCCGAACCTTCGATTCGTGAGCTCTTCGATAAGACGGTCGTTTTGGGTCTTCAGGAGCACAAACAGCCTGGAGTCCGCGCGTATCTCGATTTCTTCGATGGTCGCGGTAAGCCCATTTTGGCGAGCTGGATTCGTCGGATGGGCAAGTACGAGCCGCTTATCCGTGCAAAGCTAAGGGAAGAGGGGCTTCCGGAAGACCTCATCTATGTCGCGATGATCGAGTCCGGATTTAGTCCGCGTGCAACTTCACCCGCAGCAGCGGTGGGCGTCTGGCAGTTTATCCCGACGACGGGCTCCGAAATGGGGCTAACCATTAACCCCTACGTCGATGAGCGGCGAGACCCCATCAAAGCGACGCAGGCGGCATGTGACTACCTCAAATTCCTCTATGAACGTTTTGGCTCATGGCCATTGGCGCTGGCGGCATACAACGGTGGTCCGGGCTTGGTTGGCAAGACCATCAAACGCTACAACTCGAACGACTATTGGTTCATCAGCCGGCACGGCGGGATGTATGACGAGACTCGACGTTATGTGCCAAAGGTATTGGCGGCGGGCTTGGTCACGAAGAATGCAAATGCGCTTGGATTCTCGACCGACAAGGTGAAGCCTTTCGAATACGAAGAGGTCGAAGTACCCGCATCAACTGGACTGACGGTGTTCGCGAAGGCAGCGGGCACGACGGTCAAAGAGCTTCGCGAGCTGAACCCCGAACTACTCAGAGCCCAGACGCCTCCCGGTTCGCCCTACAAACTTCGCATCCCGAAGGGCAGCCTTGAGAAGTTCGTGAAGGCCTACGACGACTTCAAGCCTGGCAATCACACCACCTACGTCACAAAGTTCGGTGAGACTTTGGAAGATGTTGCCATCAGGCATCAGATTCCGCCGCGTGTGCTTAGGGTCGCCAACGGGCTGAAGTCCAAGGAGCGCGTCGCGTACGGCACGCCATTGGTCATCCCGGAAGACAAGCGTGGAACTTGGAAACGGAAGAAGTCGTCTGGCAAGACTTCGATGGTTGTGCCGAAGGCATTGCCTTCCGTTGAAGGAAAGACGCGGCGATTTTATCACGTCGAGGACGGCGATTCGCTTGCGGCGCTTGCTCGAGCCGTCGGTATCAAACCCTCTGATATCCTGATGTGGAACTACCTCGATGGAAACGCCAAGTTACAGCGCGGAATGGTGTTGCAGCTCTACGTTGATTCCGAAGGTGACAACATCGAACTGCTACCACCAGATGCGGTTTCTGTGGTTGTCGCCGGTTCCGCTGAGCATAAGAAGATGCTCACGAAAACAAAGAAGAAGAGCCGTCGATACTACCATCGCGTCAAAAGCGGCGAATCTTTGTGGATTATCGCCCGCAAGTACCGCGTTACGGTTGAGGATTTGCGACGGTGGAACCGTGCAGTCCGCAAGAAGAATATGTTGCAGCCAGGCCAGAAGATTGTGGTCTATCCCGGCAAGGGCAAACGCCGAAAGAGGCGCCGATGAAGATTGAAGTGCTCAAGAGCACCGTTTCCGACAACTACTTCTATCTCCTGGTTGACGACGGTCAGGCGATGTTGATCGATCCCATCGACCCCGACGTGGCAAAGGCTGCGGTCGAGGCGAGCGGGGCGACGTTGAACATCGTCTTCAATACGCATTTCCACCCCGACCACGTGGGTGGCGATGATGCTGTGCTGGGCATGTTCCCAGACGCTGAGTTGGTAGTTGCTGCAGGCGATATCGACTACATCCGCAACCTTGTGGATGCTGAGCCAGACCGGCTCGTTTCGGATGGTGACACGGTGTCGATTGGCGGTGCTTCTTTGGCTGTATTGGATACGCCGGGGCACACGGGTGGTCATGTCAGCTTGCTCCATGACACCCATCTGATCTCAGGCGATTGCATATTTGCGTCGGGGGCCGGTCACTGCAAATTCGGCGGCGACCCGAGCCAGTTCTACACAACGTATCGAGATGTATTCGCGCCGCTCGCTGATGATGTGACGTATTATCCCGGTCACGACTATGCAGTGCGGAATTTGGAGTTCGCGTTGCATCTTCAGCCTGGCCTGAACGCAGCAGCGGCCGCCTTGGAACAGGCGCAAGGGGACTCAACCTTGCGGCTTCGAACGCTCGGTGAAGAACGCGAATTTAACCCATTTTTCCGTTTCGACTCCCCAGACCTGCAGGAAGCGCTGCAGACTCGGTTCACCGAGGATTGGGAGGCTGAGCGAGCACAATCTGGCAGCGACGACGAGGCCGCTTTTCGCACCACACGTCGATTGAGGAATTCATGGTGAGCTATCGCACAATCGCTTTTGCTGTGGCCTTCGCCGCCGCTTTGGCCGTGCTTTTCATGAACTGGGGCGTCGAAGAAAATCCTGCAGCCCTGGCAGCGATCGGCAAGCTCAATGGTGAGTGGGTAGGGCGTCCCGCACCGCAATTCGAGCTCCCGGATTCAGCGGGCCAAATGCACCGTTTGTCGGAATATCGCGGCAAGGTCGTTTTCCTGAATTTCTGGGCAAGCTTCTGCGCCCCATGCCGGGAAGAAATGCCATCGATGGAGAGCTTGGTTCGACAGTATAAGAACCAGGGTCTGGTGATGGTTGCCATCAGCCATGATGCCGAAAAGGCAGACATGGACGGCTTCATGCAGACCTTCTTGCCTGGTGAGCATAGCTCGATGACGGTGCTGTGGGATCCCAAGTCCGAGACGGCAAAACGTTACGGGACGGAGTTCATCCCGGAGACCTATATCATCGACCAAGACGGGCGGATCGTCGCGCGATTCGTGAACGCTTATGACTGGACTCGGCCCGAAGTTAAGCAGCTGATCGAGAGCCTGATTCGCGGTGAGTCGCAACGCGCACTCTGACGCCTCGCCGTTTCAATTCGAACATCAACGGGGATTGCGGTTGGGTTTCCATGTAGACCACGCCGGGCGATACAATTCTTGCGAGTTCGTCGATAAACGGAGCGTGTTGTGGTCCCACTTCGCCCATCTCGTCGCCGCATAACACCCAGTCGACAGCCGCAATATGTCTTGCTGACCGCGCTGCTTCGAGCACGAGCTCAAGCTCGCAAAATGCGAGCGCGACTCCTGTTTTCGTCGTACGTCCAAACACGACCAGAAGCGCAATGGCTGGGGGTTCGTCAGTGCTGACAGTGGGGGCGTTCCACCACCTTCGAATTGTCCTTTGAATCCGCATTGGGTCTCCAACGGTTAGTGCCTCAAATCCATCATCGTCAGGAAAGCAAAACCGTTGCGATTTTCTCATTCATAAGCACGTCGCCATTAGTTGCGTCGCGCTCAAACGCCGTGGTACCATCGCCACGACTAAGTCCCCAAATAAACGTCCTCTGACGGTGTTGTCCCCGATGGTTTTCCGTTACCTAGGCGCACGTGCTGCGACGATTTGCAGCATCGTATCGATATGTTTTCTAAGCGGTTGTTCGCTCGATTTCGACCAATTCGACGAATCCGATCCGTCGCAATCGAACAACGAAAACAACGTGAATAACGTCTCAGATATGACCAACGATGTTGGTGGTGATGGCATCGTGGATCCCGATATGGACGTCGACATGGTCGATATGGGGCCAACGGAATTGCCAATCGGGGCGGATTGCACGGACGACGCTGATTGTGGCGAGGGAAAGGTCTGCGCGGACGGTTATTGCTCCGCGGACTGCGCTGCCGCTGAGTGCGAGGAAGGCGTCTGCATCGAATGGAATGGCGAGCTACGTTGCGCAGCCGCATGTGAGACCGGTTGCGATATCGAAGGGCGAACTGACCTGTCGTGTTTGGAAGCGGTTGGCCCGGATGGAATGCGCGCTTCGGCGTGTCTGACCGATGAAGACCAAGACGCGACCAGCGACTTGCTGGATAACTGTCCCGGGATGGCGAACCTCGACCAAGAAGACTTGGACGCCGACGGCGTTGGTGACCTCTGTGACACCAATCGCGTCTGCTATGCGGGTGCCGATAACGGGCGCGCTGACTTTGGTCCATTCACGTTCGGCACAAGCGAGTTTTCGTTACCAGACTATGCGGTGCGAGGGCGCATCCCATTGGTGGGCGGCCGCGATGCTGCCGGCGAGCTGGTTGACGAGGTGTGGTGGCTCGACCTGAACGCACAGACGTTGGAAATGGGCGCACAATCACTGCCTTACCCAAGCGTGGACTTCGGCGTTGCGCATAACGGCAATGGATTCGTCCTGACACCTGGTGCGACGATCGATGACGACTTCCAAGAAGGACGCTTCATCGTCATCAACGCCCGGGAAATCGCGGTAGAACGCTCGTTCCAACGCACGGTTTCTGACCCAACGATGTTGCGTACTTCCGATGGCCGCCTGTGGCTGCATGGATTCGACGACCCAACGACGACCCGCTGGCGCGTGTTTTACTTCGATGAAGAGCGTCAGGAATTTGTTCAATCCACGACTGGAACCGGAAACCGGCGTGCATGGTATGCAGCGACGGATTCAACCGGGCGAGGGTATTTCTATTCGCAAGGACGAAACCTTACTCAGAGCGGCTACCTGATTCAGATGGAGCCTGGGAACACATCCGTGAATCTGCGAGGCATCGACCTTCCCGACGTCACCGACCCATTCGACCCAATCATGATCCCCGGTCCTGGCGATACGCTGTGGCTTTGGGAGCGACAGACTGGGCAAGCCTGGGTCTACGATTTCCCCAATAACGATTTCACCCGCGCGATTGATTTTGACCTCTTGGACACCAGCGTTGACCGACGTTACGTCTCGCTTCACGGCGGTCCGGGATTTGTCGTGCTCTCACGGCCGGCAGCGGACTCTGATGAGCTGAACGTCTCGATCGTTTCGCTTCCGTGTCTGACAGCTGCGAACTCCTTCAATCGCGACGGTGACTCAATTCCGGACGTTCGGGATAATTGCCCAATCGATGACAATGAAGGTCAAGACGCCACGGATGACGACCTGCTTGGGGATGTTTGCGATCCCGATGACGACGGTGATGAGATTTCGGACGGTGCGGACGTGATTCAGGACATGATGGGTAACGACATCGACCTTTCCCAGGACTCCGACAACGACGGTGAACCGAATACCACGGATACCGATGACGACAACGATGGGATTCCCGATGCGGCCGACCGTTACGCCCTGGATACAGATAACGACAACGCGCGAAACGCCTACGACATTGACGATGACGAAGACGGATATTTCGACAGCCTGGAAGGTGTCGACGGCTCCCGCCAAGACCAACTTCAGATTCCAAACGCCGGGTTCATTTCATTCGTCCGCGAAACGGCGAATGGCCGCACGGTTGAGCTTGCCGAGTTCAATCTGGTTCGTGAGGCGACCCAGCCTTTGACGGCAACGGACCCGCATCAACCCCGACTCTGGTCTGGCGCTCAGTACGTTATGACCTTGGATGGGCCGCCCGATACGGCAACGTCGTTAACGTGGACGGACCGGTTAATGGGCACGTCATTGACGTACGACATCGGCGTTCCGATTCGCGCTGCAGATCCGAGCGCGGTGAATCCACCCGAGCTGGCACAGTTCTTCGTAACGACTGCAATCGACCAGACGTCGGATTGGAAGATTTCTGTCGTCGACCTCACGTTTGGCGACACCACGGTCATGCTGCAAGATTACTACACCCGCCTGCCGCAGCTTGGTGGCTTGGACTACGACCAAGGGCGATTGCTCTTTGATGGTGCGCAGAACGGTTGCACGAATTGTTCGGACCTTTGGACGATCGACGGCGGGACGTTCGCAACCCGCGTGAATATCGAGACGAGCAACCCATCGAACGCACGACTCAAGTACAGCCGCTACGCGTGGATTGGCGACGCCGAAGACGGCGGGCGCACGTCGTTTAGCTCGGTGCTGGGCTTTGGTGAGCACGCACCACCGGGAGTCACCGATGTGAACTCGGCAATCGCGACCATCAACAACGACCTGATCGTGTCGGCGCAGGACGCCTCGGGCACCTACAACCTGTACTTCTATAACTCTCGAGTCGACGAGTGGTTCCTGCTGCTCGAAAGCGATGACAACCTAATCGAAGTGGATTGGACCGACTAAATGGCGCCGAAGTTTCCACAATCCTTTGGGCAGTACACGCTGCACGAGCTTATCGCTCGTGGCGGTATGGCCGAGGTTTATCGTGCGACGATGCCTGGGATTGGTGGATTCGAGAAGACGGTCGCCATCAAAAAGATTCTTCCGCACCTCGCCGAGAACGAAGAGTTCATCTCGATGCTCATCGATGAGGCCCGGATCATCGTCAGCCTGAATCACGCGAATATTGCCCAGGTCTACGATTTGGGCGTGATCGACGAGACGTATTACATCGCGATGGAGTACGTGCACAGCGTCGACCTCGCAGGGATGCTCAAGGAGCTCTCGAAGCGAAATGAGTACATCAATTTTGCCCATGCGACCTTTATCGCAAGCGGCATTTGCGCAGGGCTCCACGTCGCGCACAGCGCCACCAGTGAAGACGGGCGGCCCCTCCATATCGTTCACCGTGACGTGAGTCCGCACAACGTGCTGATTAGCTTCGCAGGCGACGTCAAAATCATCGACTTCGGTGTCGCTAAGGCACAGGGCAAAGACTCCAACACGCAGATGGGGGTCATCAAAGGCAAGTTGTTGTACATGGCGCCCGAGCAGGCCATGGCTCGCGAGATTGACGGCCGCGCCGACCTCTTCAGCGCCGGTCTGATTCTGTACAATATGCTCACGAACAAATTGCCGTTCGAGGGCGACAACGAGTTCCAGATCTACAACAACATCTTGCACAAAGACGTGGTGCCCCCAAAGGCCCTGAACCCCGCGGTGCCAGAAGAGTTGAATCAGATCACGATGATGTTGCTTCAGCGCGACCCGTCGAAGCGCTATCAAGATGGCTACTCGGCCAAGGTCGATCTCGATCGCGCGCTGCACAATATCTCGCCCGGATACAGTATCAACCGCCTGAGCGCTTGGGTTGAAGACAACTTCACGCACCTATTGCAGCGCAATAAGAAGAAGGCGAAGCCAAACTTCGAGTCCCCGAAGACGCCGTCATTCAATGGCGTGAACACCAACGGTGCCGGGACGCTGGAGAGCGACAAACCCACGGTGGATCGCCCGAGCCCGGTTGGACTGTTTAAGAACCCGCCTCCGATGCCACCAACGATGCCGCTACAATCGCCCAGCCAGGATTGGGATGGCGCGACCGTCGAGGCGAAGCTTCCTGATATGGCTGCGTTGCATGCGCGCGGTGCCGCGATGGCTGCCGCTGATGTATCTCAACCCTTTGGCGTCGCTGGTGGGCCACAGCAGATACCGGCGGGCTTTGGAACTGGCCAGTTTCAGGCAGTTCAGGAGACGGTTCCCAACGACGCTATGCGTGCGTCTGTTGATACCGCGTCCAGTACCGGGCAGTTCCAGGCGATCCAAGAAAAGGGCAAGTTTCCGATCGTTCCAGTGCTCGCCATCCTTTTGGTGTTGGGCATGATGGCGATGATGATTGCGTATCAATTGGTCTACAAAAACGCTTCGCCCGCACCGGAAGAGGCTCCTGAACAAGTTGAAGCGACCGCCGTCGAGCCTGATGCTGGTGCTGGTGAGGAAGTGCCGGAAGAGGCGCCAGACGCTGGGGTTGCAGAACCGACAGAAGACCCTGAAGAGGTGGCCGCTGAACCGGATGCTGGCACAGATTCTGGTGCAGAGCTCGACGACGGTACGGCGCGAATCACGATTGAGACCGAGCCCAAAGACGCTGAAGTCTTTGTCGAGGGTCAACGGATCGGCACGTCCGGGGCGACATTTGCCATCGCAATCTCAGAAGAGCCACTCGCAGCAGAGGTCAAAGCAGAAGGCTTTAAGACCGCCTCGTTCGATATCGTCGCGGATAAGACCAAAACCCAGGTGGTGAAGCTCGAGCCAATTGAGCCCGAGCCCGCGGCGAAACCCAAGCCCGAGCCTGAGCCTGAGCCTCAGGCCAAACCGACCCCGACGAAGCCCAAGCCCAAGCCCAAGCCGAAGCCGAAGCCCAAGCCCAAGCCCAAGCCAACGCCGAAGCCCGAAAAGAAAGAAGAAATCATCAATCCGTTTGATCTATGAAACATCTATTTAGACCGGCCGTATTGAGTCTGCTCGCCTTGTTGGTGTGTTTCTCCACCATCGCTGTTCCGCAGGCCGCCTTCGCGCAGACCGACCTAAATGCGGCGAAAGAGAAGTTCCGGGAAGGCCGAGAGGCGTACCAAAACGAAGAGTATGCGCAGGCCGCGGAGCTCTTCGTGGAGGCGTATGGTTTCTCAGGTCGCAGCGAGCTGCTCTACAATATCGGACAGGCCTACAAATCTGCGGACAACTTGGCTCAGGCCGAGAAGTACTTTCAGCAGTATCTGAGCGAGATGCCGGATGCCAAGAATGCAGATGAAGTCGTCAATATGGTCATCGAGATTCAGCAAGAGATTGCTGCGCGATTGGCGACGCTTCAGATGGAAACGGCAAAGCCCGGCCGCCAGGTATACGTGGATGAAGAGCCCGATTCGCGCTGCGAAACGCCGTGTGCATTGAATCTCAACCCTGGCACTTACAAGCTGACGCTCAAGGGCAAGGCTGCCAAAGACAAGACCGTAAACGTCACGCTTGGTAAGGCGGAGAAGAAGACGATCAATGAGACGCTAGAGGCCATGATCGTCAAAGGGCGATTCATCCTGATGACGGACCGAGGTGGGCGCTTGCAAATCGGTACGGATATCGATCAGGTGTTCGACGAATCTGGCGCGACAGTGGATGTGCAATCCGGGCCGCAAACGGTCAAAGTCACGACGGGTCGTGCGGAAGTTACGACCGAGATCGACGTGAAGGGCGAAGAATCCGTCACGATGATTGTGCCGCTCAACGACCTGCACAATGCCGAAGCGTCCTCAAGTTGGATGAAGCTCACAGCCTACGGGCTGGGCGGCGCCGCGCTCGCGCTCGGGATTGGCGGCGCGATTGCGGGTTCCCAGGCACAAAGCACGTTCGACGAAGCCGAACGGCAGCAGGCCGCCAACGGCGGCGTTGACGCTGGGTTACTTGAAGCGGGGCGGGGCGAACAATCGGTTGCCAACGTGTTGTATTTCTCCGCGATTGGCGCGCTTGCGGTCGGCGCCACGCTCTGGGTCGTCGATGAGTTTGTCCTCAATTCAGAGCCGACAGCTGACGCGACGCCCGCGCCTTCGGAATCGGCACAAGAGCCCGCAGCGCCTGCTGAAGAGACGAGCCCACCCGCTGAAGAAGAAGAGGAAGTCGAGCTACTCTAGAACACGAACTTCGCGCCCTCGAGTGACGATAAGATATCGTAGATATCGAGGACCTGTTCGGCGTTTTGTACTTCGATGGTCACGCTGACCGAAAGATGGTTTCCGGCCGAGGATTCGCGGGTGTCAACGCTGGGTGTCACATCAGCACCAACAACGTTCACGATGGATTGAACTACCGAAGCTACAAACTCAGAAGCATTTGGACCGATGACCTTGAACAAATACGGTCCCGGGAAATCGTGAACGCTTCGAAGTTTTTCCAATGTTTGTTCGCGGTCAGACACATCCGCTCCTGTAAAACATCAATCTATTCTGGCATCGCCTTGGAGGCAATTTGAGCGGCAAGTTGGTACTCGCATCTGGCTCTTCGTACAAGCGTGACATGCTTCAGAGGCTTGGTATTGCTTTTGAACAGGATGCTCCCGATATCGATGAGTCTCGACAGGACGGCGAAGCGCCGATGTCACTCGCCACACGCTTGGCCCTTGAGAAAGCGCTAGCGGTGTCGGAGCGCCATCCTGATGCGTGGGTGCTTGGAATCGACCAGGTGATTGCGCTCGGCGATGTGGTGTTCTCAAAGCCAGGAACAGAAGCGAGGGCTACGGAGCAACTGATGCAGCTTCAAGGTCAGGTCCATCAGCTCATTACGGCTATGTCTATCGTTGGTGGCGGGAAACGGGCGACGGAGGTCACCGTTTTCGAAATGAAGATGCGCGAGCTGACCCGCGACGAAGCCGCGCAGTACGTCTCGCTGGACCAACCCTTGGATTGCGCTGGGTCTTACAAAATAGAATCGGCCGGGATTGGGTTGTTTGAGTACTGTCGCGGCGATGACTACACCGCGATTGTGGGGCTTGCGTGCACAAAAGTACGGCCCCTTCTGAAGTCTACTGGGTTCTTTGATGTTTGAAGTTTTAGAGCGCTACAAGCCGATCGTTGACGATTGGAACGCTTTCATGGATGCGCTTGAAAGGCCGCTTCCAACCTGCGCGTGGGCGAACACACTGCGGGTGTCGCGGGATGACGTCGTGGCGAGCCTGGCCCAGGCCGATATCGAGGTTCGTGAGCTGGGGTGGCATCCGGATGCGTTTATCCTTCCCGAAACACTCAGTGTCGGCAATCGAATCGAGTTTATCGCCGGCCTGTATCAGGTCCAGGAAGAGGCCGCGCTGGTGCCGGTCCACATGATGAATATGTCGGAAGGTGACAGGGTTTTGGACATGTGCGCTGCGCCGGGAAATAAGTCGGCACAGCTCTGCGTAACTTTGTCAAATACTGGCACAGTTGTCGCAAATGATAGGTCGTATCAGCGACTCCGGGCTGTGCGCAATACCGCAGACAGACTCGGCCTGACGAATATCGTAGTGACGTGTGAAGACGCAGGAAACATCCCAGACCGCAGCGGTCCGTTCGACGCAATTTTGGCGGACGTACCATGTAGTTGTGAGGGGACGAGCCGCAAGAACCCAAGCGCGTTGAAAGTTTCTGCGCTCGATTCCATTGCGAAACTTGGTGGGACACAGCGCGCCATTCTCGCAAAGGCATTTCGTTTGGTGCGCCCGGGCGGTCTGGTTGTCTACGCGACCTGTACCTACGCGCCGGAAGAGAATGAAGATGTTGTTCAGGATGTTCTGGATACTCTGGATTTCGAGCCGGAGTGGGTTGATGCGCGTATCGATGGGTTTGTATCGTCGCCGGGGCTGACGACCTGGAACGATCGAGAATACGACCCGCACATGTCATCGTGCATGCGCGTATGGCCGCACCACAATGATACCGGCGGCTTTTTCGTCGCGATGTTTCGCGTACCGGAGGCTTCATGAACTTTGTGTCACCAGAAGATTCGGACCGGTATCTGACGTTTGTGAGAGAACGTTGGGGTTTGCCTGATGACTTCTTTGAGGGTTATCGGCTGATCGCGCCAAATACCAAGACGATCAATATCATCAACGCCGACCTCAACCCCGTCGACGAGCCTTCCCCGGAATCGTGCGGTCTGCCGTTCCTACGTGTGAAGATGATCATCCCCAAGATTACGACAGCGGCTGCATTATGGATTGGGCCGCATGCCACAAAGGCAATCGTGACGTTAAGTAAGGACAGGACCGACCGTTTTTTCCGGCGCGAAGACCTTGAACTTCAGCCCGAAGACGTTTGTGACGTTGATTACGGCTACGTCTTGGTAAAATGCGGAGAAATGACAGTTAGCGTCGCACTGCTAAAAGATGGCATACTGCAGAATATGCATCCGAAGGCTTGGTCGATTGGAGAAGGAATCTCCGCATTTAGCTTCTAATGGAAGACGATTCACAGAGTAACGTGCGGGACGCGCAGCCACGATTCCAGTTCGTGCGTGAGCTCGGTCGCGGCGTTTTGGGCGAGGCACACGAAGTTCTCGACGAATCCACCGGGGAGCCGGTCGTCCTGAAGTTGTTTGTCCGAACTCGCCCTAAAAACCCCGACTCCTTCAAGCTTCACTTCGAGGCGCTCGCTCGTCTGCAAAACCCGGCGTTGGTGCAACTGCACTACCTAATCGACCCGAAGAGCGACACCAATATCTCGTTGGAAGAGCGTATCGGGGCCGCCGCGCTGGCCTTTACCGAGGCATACATCGAAGGGGCCGACCTATTGTCGTACCTTCGGACGCCGGTCACGGAAGAGGAAGAACAGACGCTCGACGAGCGCAAGGTTCAGACCGGTGAGATACCATCGGGTGAAATCCCATCCGGGGATATCCCTTCCATTGAATTGGAGTCCGACGAAGTCCCGCGAGAGCCCGAATCTGAACCGATCAGCGCAGACGCATCCACCTCAAATGACTTCGACGTAAGCACGGATGAGCTCGACCTATCGACCGAGGACGTCAGCGTAGCTGCAGGTGAGTCGCCGGATGCGGTCCTGCAGGAATTCATGGACGAGCGGGAGCGCACGACGGTCCTCGATGTGATCTTTCTTCGGCTAGAGCGCGTTGTTCCCCAGATTACAGCTGGGCTTGAGTACCTTCACAGGTTCCAGAAGGTTCATGGGAGTTTGCGCCCGTCGAACATCCTGGTGGATTCAGAAGGCAACGTTAAGCTGACAGATTATGGCATCGTTCCGGAGCTCGTTTTTGTTGGCGACGACGAGTCTGAGGTGCCGCTGTTTCAAGCCCCGGAAAACCTGCCGTTCCTACCCCCGGAAGCATTTGACGAAGGGGCAACTGCGTCGGGTGACCTCTATGCCCTGGGGTGCGTGCTCTTCGAGGCGATCAGTGGCCAAACGCCATATGACGCGATGGAGATGGTCGACGGGAAGCTTCGACCCCCACCGCTCGCAGATTTGGTGAAGGAATGCCCTGCGTCTTGGGCGAGCATCGTCGACGCGTTGTTGGACCCCGACAAGACGCTTCGGCCGACGCTTCGGCGAATCGCTGAGGTGGTCGCAGGCGACGACGCACGCCCTGTGATGCTTCCACCCTCGGCAATTCCCGAGCCCGAGAACTTCGTTGGCCGCGAGAATATTATCGAGGGCCTCAAGCACCATGCTGAGTCTTGCTCAGACGAAAAGCAGATGCGGCTGGTGTTGCTCGACGGAGAGACTGGAATCGGAAAAACGCAGATTCTGGGCGCGCTGTCTCACTTCCTGTCCCGCAAAGGCTGGTTGATCCTGCGAGGCCGTTGCTACAACCGCGAGTCGGTGGCCTATCAGGGTTGGCAGGAAATCGCCGATCAGTTGGCAGAGCTCATCGACGATCTGCCAGCCGGGGTCTTGGAAGAGATTCGCCCCTACCGCGAAGCCGTCGGTCGAATCTTGCCGCAACTTTCCCCAACCGCCGAACCCATCGAGAGCTCGCAGGGCCGTCTTCACGCCATTGCTGGACTGCGTAAGGTGCTGGCGCGCATATCGGCACAACGCCCAATCCTGCTTTATCTGCAGGATCTGCAGTGGGCCAGTTGGGATACCGCATCGCTGCTAATCGACTTGTTTAGCCACACCGACGGTATTCGATGCCTGGTTATCGGAACGTGGCAGGATGACGTGAAGCGCAGTGACGGTCACCTCTTGCATCGCGACCTGGACCTTGCGCTGTTGGACCTCACGCGCATTCGAATTCGCGGATACAGCCACGAGGAAGCGCAGGAGTTTGCACGGCTGTCTTCGTTGCAGATCAATCCGATGCATATCTCGTCGTTGTTGCAACAGAAGTGGATCAACCCGTTGTTGCTTCGTGAACTCCGGCACGAACACGAGAATATCGACGATGCGATCGGGGAGTTGGTGGCCGATATTGGTGACCAGAAACCGAACTCACGGAAGATGTTGAAGCAGGTGTTCAAGAAGCGCCTGCGCGGATTGGGTCGACGCGATACGACGCTGCTCAATCTGCTGGCGGTCGCTTCAGGGCCGTTGCCAATGGACATCCTGCACGAGGCGGCCGAAGACGAACTCGCCTCCGTTGTCCTTCCTCAGGAGGGGACTGAACGGGCGATCGACGAAGCGCTGGATGCACTGAAAGCATCGCGGCTAGTCCGCATGTTGGACGATGATCTCGTCTCGTTGAGTCAGGAAGTTCTCCGGGAGCAATTGCTCGACGACCTGGCTGACCGGGATCATGCCCGTTTGGCGGGACGTATCGCCGATGCCTATGGGGTCAAGGTACCGAATCGGCACGATCTGCGCTTTGAGTACGCATTGCGCGCGGGACGAGTTGCGACGGCAATTGAGAGCGCAGTCGATGCCGCAACGGACGCAGAGGAGCGCTACGCTTACCATCGCGCCGCAAAGCTCTGGCGTTGGTTGCTAGAGCATCAAGACCAGCTGCCCGAATACTCGATGATTCGGCCGGCGTCCGAGCTAGCTCGTGTTGAGCACCTCGCCGGCCAACATGCGGACGCGGCGGAACTGTACTCACAGTGGGCCGAAGAGGACGCAAAGGGTCGGCCGCAAATCCGGTTGTTGGAAGCCAAAGCCTGGTTGCAGGCTGGCAATGCACCAAAAGCCGTCGTGGCGCTCTCCAACGCGCTCGAGTCCATCGGCGAGCGATATCGCTGCACGACGTTGGACCGAATCGGGGATTGGCCAACCCGTTTTTTGACGGCATCGAGTCGTTGGTCCAGTAATGGCGGCGATATGCCGTCCGCTGACCCCGTGGATGAAGCCATCGATCTCCAAGCAGATCTCTTCTACTTCGCCGCCGACGCAAACAACTGGCTGGACTCCAGTTGTGGTGCGCACTTTGAGGCGAAGCTGGCCAGACTAGGAGAGAAGCATGGCAGCGCCATGGTGCTCGGCATGTCTCGCCTGAAGACCGCGGAGTACCAGAGCATCGCCGGTGATATGGGGAGCCGAGATCGCTGCCTGGAGTGGGTTGAAGACGCCCACCGGTTCTTCGAAATTTGTGAGGACTCAGATTGGGCCGCGCAGACTTGGTTACACGAGGGCATCGTTCGGTATCGTTTTGGTGAGTATCCGGAGGCGTATCAGGCCTTCAAGAACGCGATTGAGCGGTCGGCGCAGGCGGAAACCGCCGAGGCGTTTGACGCCCGCCGAAACTACCACTGGCTCGCCTGGTCTGCCGTGAGAACGGGCCGGATAGGCGAAGCGATGGAGGTCGCTAGACGCATTATTCATATCTACCGCGGTGACCGCTTGGCGGGATTGTTGGCGTATGAAGTGATGGCGCAGGTTGAGCTTTTGCGCGGAAATCTCGATCGTGCCGAGCAGTTCCTCGATGCCGCAGACGAGTCGATGACTTGGTTTGGCCAGAACGCTGCATTCGGCAGTCTGGCCCACATGCGGGCACAGTTGCACATTGCACGGGGGCGGCCTGAAGTCGCAGTGGGCCAGCTGGAATTGTCGATGGAGAAAATGCACGACCATCACGACCCGAACAGCGCGATCTCGGCCAACGTTGCGCTGGGGCAGGCACTGGCTGCACAGGCAGATCGCGAGCGCGCGTTGCAGGAAGATAGTTTCCGCCAATCGATGGTGCGTTTGAAGAACATCCGAAAAGTCCTCTCGCGGGCGATTCGAAGCATGAGCCCACACTTGGCCAGCGAAGTTTATCGTCTGTTTGCCTGCGTCGAGATGTTACGTGAGGCACCGCGTCGTGCGCTTCGTGAGGCAGAACGTGCGATCGAGGTCGTGTCCGATGTTTCGGACCCTGTGACGGTTGCAAAGTGCACCGAAGCGCGAGGGCGGTTGCTCTTGCAAATGGAACGTCCGGAGGCCAAGACTTGTCTAGACCAAGCGAAAGATATGTACGCGCAGGTTGGCGCGTCGTATCCGCTTGTTTTGGAGGGTTGGCCGGTCACAGATGATCATTCCACCCTCAAGGCGGATTGAATTGCGCGTTCCGTTTGTTAGCCGTTGACGATGAAACGATTGGCAGCACCAATTCTGGGGATTTTTGTACTGTGCGTTGGCGTACTCGCGGTCGCGCAGCAGTCCTCTGATGGTCCCTACGTGCTGCACGAGTTCTTTGAAGGAAATCTCCAGGCAGAGGGCCAGACCCAGCAGCAAGCAACTCGCAATCCTCGGGTTCCGGGCGCGCCGCCGTCTTTGTCCATGGAGAAAGGGCAGAACGAGCTGGTGTATGGGGCTGACGGTCCGCTCAAAGATGCACGACTGCAGGAGCCTTATGGTGAGCTCAGTCCGTTTGGGCGTGCAAACACGCTCGATAAGAACACGGATCGTGTCGACAACCTGAACTACTTCGCAAGCTTTGAGCCCAGCGTTATCCCGTACAAGCGTGTGGTCGCACAAAATCGTGTGGTCTACAGCAATGGCACATACATGGCTCAGCTTGAGCCTGGCCGCCGTCGACCGGAGCCTTTGCAGGGGTTAGGCGAACAACCATCCGAGACGTTTTGGGGAACGTTCATGTTTCGCTCGGAGGCAAACCGTTTCATGCCTGTGGCCAGTGTGTCACCGGACCAACGTGTCCTGGATGTTCGCACTGAACCGCCGGTTCCAGTCGAAGTGTTTCGGGACGACGCTGGAAACTTCATGATCCGCACCCCTCACGACGGCCTCCTGCGCGTGAATATGCAGGTCGCAGTGCCCACTTTCTACTTCAACGGCACGATGGATGGAGTCACCTGGTCCGACGTAAATCCCCAGAACGAATCGCGTTTGCCGACCGAGGCATCTCGGGTTGCCGACCGCGTCCTCAAGCAGATTGGCGTCGACCGACGATTAGGCCCGGGGCCGGCCATCAAGAAGATGGTCGAGTATTTTCGGGACTTCGAAGCCAAGCCATTTCCTGATGAACTAAACACCGGCGACCTCTACGAATCCATCGCTTCAAATCAGATTGGCGTTTGCCGTCATCGAAGCCTCGCATTCATGGTGACGGCCCAGGCTCTGGGGTTCCGTACACACTATGTCTACAACGAGGCTCATGCGTTTGTTGAAGTCTATTGGCCTGGCAGTGGCTGGCGTCGGATCGACCTGGGTGGCGCCGCCGACCAGATGAACGCGGCCGCGAACGACGACCGTGATATCCACTCACCGGGCGATTCCCTGCCTCAGCCTGAGCGCTTCCTCGAAGAGCAGGAGCGCATGGTGCAAAATGGGTGGAAACCGCCGTCGGAGGGTGGGGCGAACGGTGGCAATGGCAACGCTGCGAACGGCAGTCAGGGTACGAATAATGCCGGCGGAACGGACGGCGCGGCGTCCAATGGGACAGATACAAACGACACGCCGCCCGAGACGGCCGATACGCGTCAGGTTCCCCGCTTGCAGTTCCTACAAGCTACTCGGCGCGTGAAGCGTGGCGGAGTTGTCTCCGTGGAAGGCCGACTGACGGACCCGGACGGCCGTCCCATCATCGGCGAGACCGTCGAGGTGCATTTGGGCGCGGTTGGCAGCCGAAATCCGTCTCGAATGACGAAACTCGCCGACCTTCGGACCGACAGCAACGGATTCGTACGTGGGGATGTGACGATACCAACGGTCCAAGCCATCGGTCGCTGGTCGATGTTCCTCTATTACGCGGGCGGGCAATTCGCACCGATTGCGGCGGAGTGAACCTAGTCGGCAAGTGGCCGGCATGTTAGGTTTTTCTCAGTCGTACACGGTGGGGACTTGGAACGAGATCTCTCACAACTTGAAGGGCATAACCTGGCCGGTCGGTTCCAGCTGCAGCAGCTGTTGGGTCGGGGCGGATACGGCGCGGTGTTTCTTGCCGAACAGCTATCGGTGGGGCGCAGATGTGCGGTGAAACTATTGGCGCCACAACATGGAACGTCCGACCGTGTGATTGCGCGGTTCAAAGTTGAGGCACGCGCGACCTCGAAGCTTGCGCATCCGAATACGATCGTCATCTACGATTTTGGGCAGGACGAGGAAGAAGAGCTGCTCTTTCTGGCGATGGAGTATCTGGAGGGACGTGACCTGCGGTCATTGATCGAAGATTCACCGCTACCGGTGTCTGAAGCGCTACATATCGCACGCCAGATGGCCGCCAGTTTGGATGATGCCCATGCGCAGGGAATCGTTCACCGGGATGTGAAGCCGCACAACGTCATGATTACGACGCGTGGGCGCGACAACCGATACGTGAAGGTTATCGACTTTGGGATTGCCAAGGCGATGGCTGATAATGTGCGGTCGACGTTCAAACAGCTGACGATGTCCGGGGCGATCGTGGGAACGCCGTCGTATATGTCGCCTGAACAAGTGCGCGATGGAAACGTTGATGGACGCAGCGACCAGTATTCGTTGGCGATGTGCGTGTATGCGATGCTCACTGGACGTCCTCCGTACAAAGGCAGCTCCCCGATCGACGTTGCTACCCGGCATCTAACGGAAACGCCCAAGCCGATTCGCATCTACAATCCACGCGCTGAGGTGAATGAGGCCTTCGAAGAGGCACTGTTGCGCGGAACCTCGCGTGCACCCACCGATCGGTACGAAACGTGTACGGAATTTGTGGATGCAATGTACGAAGCTTTGGAGGCGTCGGATCAAGAGGTCGACACGTCCCCGTTTGCATCGCCTGAAGAGGGCACGGTCCCGCTGCGGGTCACGTCCAGTGAGGCCTTTGCCAACACTGCGGAGCTTCAGAGTGACGACATCCAGACGGTATCAGGTGGGTCTGAACTACCGTTTGAGGCCACAGCTGCTATCGAACCGCCCGAGATTACGGATACGGAGCCGGAAGTACCTGCACCCGTGGTCGACGAGACCCCAAGCGCGGCACCGACACCCAGTGAAGAGCCCGAGGTGACAGGTGCCGTCGCGCCACCAACCGGACGTCCAGCCATGTTCACCGAGACGTCCGCGTTGCCAGATTCGCCTGGGTTTACGGTTCCAATTCAGGGCGACACGCAGACAGCAACGGCGACCTCCGATCTACCTGATCGCGAGAGACCACCGGAGCGAGCGAGCCACCTGCCCATGGTCATTTTGATCGCGGCCGCCGCGCTGATTGCGATTGTGGGTCTCATGATCTACGCGATGAAATCGGAACACGTCGCCGAAGCAGATCAGGGCGTCGCGCTCGTCGAAGAAACAAACGATCCCCAGCCCGAAGTTGTGGCTGAGCCTGTCGAGGAACCAGCTTCCGACGAACCTGCTCCCGATGCGGGCACGACCGAAGACGAGCCGCCTGCGGTCGACGCACCCAAACCTAGTGTTGAAGAGCAGGTTGCCAAGCTGCCCGATCCCAAACCCGTGGAGAAAACCGCCGAGAAGAAGCCGGCGGCGAAACCCACGAAGAAGCCGGCACCCGAGAAAAAGGTCGAAAAGGGAACTGCCAAAGTCGTGGTCATGCCCTGGGGTGCTCTCTACGTCGATGGACGCAAGAAGGGCGACAAACTGCGCTACGAGATGCGGATCGACTCCGGACGACACAAATTTGAGTTGCGGCAAAATGGCGAGACGAAGGCTTCCAAGACCGTTGACGTCAAGCCGGGCAAAACTACAATGGTACAGCTCAAAGCCAAGTAACACCGCCTTTCATCGTTAAGGACTGACATGTCCGTTGAGGAAGCTAATTCTCAGTCGGAATCATCCATTGATTTGGTTGATCTCAACAAGGTGCGCGAGCGCTACGACGAATTCGTCGGCGCCGGGAATCTCGACCATGCATTGATGCTGCTCGAACAGATTTCGCGCTGGCCTGATTCGACTCGCTACATCGACGACAACCTGTGGCTCTACGGGAAACTCGGCGATATGAATCGAGCCTTGGATCACGAAGATGAAGCGATGGACGCGTACGCGCGCGGGTTCGAACTCGACCCGCGTGAGCTCGCTATCCTGCAGCCGTACTCGGAATTGCTCTTCCACCACGAGCGCTCAGAAAAAGGTCTTGAGGTCGTGCAGGCCTTGTTGCTTCACCACAAACGCGCGCTTCCCTCCGAAGAAGTAGGTGCGATCTACAGGCGATTGGGCGCGTTTTATGAAGGCGTCGAGAAATGGGGCAAAGCCCGCGCGGCCTATGAAAAGTCACTGGACATGGTTCCGGGACACGCCCAGGCGCTAAATGGCCTATTGCGTGTCGTTGCGCAGATTGGTGAGCCCATCGACGTGGTTCGGGTGCGTCAAAAACTGATTCGAACGATGGAAGACCCGATTGCGCGCTCGGACGCACTCGTGGCTTTGGGTGATGACTGGGCATACGCCTTGAACGATCCTGGCCGCGGTCTGGACACGTACGAACAAGCGGTCGTCGAACACAAAGAGAACAAAGTCGCGCTGCAGCGTCTGGCAGACGTTGGTAGCGAGATCGGTGACTTCCGTCGGGTCAGCCGCGCCTATTTCACGCTCAGCCAGTTGGCCGACGATTCGGCCGAGAAGGCCGACTACATCATCAAATCATCGCTTGTTGCGCGCGATGAACTGTGGGAGCCAGACAAGGCGCTCGCTGGGTTCAAACTCGCGCTGCAACTTGACCCATCGCGACTGGACGCGTTCAAAGCAGTCACGTCCCTCCTGGTTGACGCCAAGGACTGGGAAGAGCTTGAGGCGGCCTACGTTCAGCTGATCACGGCGAACGTCGAAGCAGGCAACGAAGACCCCAACCTCATGGCGGTCCTCTGGAAGAATCTGGGCGAGAACTACAAGAACAATCTCAAGCGCGAGAGCGACGCCATCTTTGCATTTGGCCAAGCTTCGGACCGTGTGCCGAACTCCATCGAGTTCCACGAGGCGGTCGCCGATCTTGCGGAGGACAACCAGCACCATCTGGATGAAGCGCTGAAACACTTGCGTGCAATCTTCGAGCTGGACTCATCCCGCGTGGACGCGCTCGACCGCATGGGCCGCGTGTTTCTTCGCCAGAAAGAGCCCGACAGCGCTTGGTGTATGTTCCGCGCCGCCGGATACCTTGGGCATCCGCTCGACGAGAAGGCAAAGGCGTTCCTGGACCGTTTCGATACTGCGCTCTTCCGCAGTGTAAACCGTCCAATGACGCCGGATATCTATAATCGCTTCATCTTCCCACGCACCATGGACGTCGCGCTCTCTGAGGTCTTCCGCTACCTCAAGGTTGGATTGCAGGAATGGGCTGGCGAGTCGCACTCCAAGCACGGCCTGAAGCGCAAAGACCGTGTGAAGCTGGACGAACCGCTGGCCTTCAACCGCATCTACAAGAGCATCGGAAACACGCTGGGCTATCAGAACCTGCCCGAACTCTGGCGAAAGCCCGAGCAGCAAGGCTTGGTGAATGGTGCGCTTGTGCCTGAGGGCATGATTGCCGGTGATGACATCTTGGGTTCTGGCCGTGAAGAGTACACCGCGTACATCGTCGGTAAGCAGCTCTTCCTGTTCCTCGCGCCGTTCTATCTGGCGGCCGTGCGACGTGCGAGTGACCTTCAAGTCTTCATGATCCTGGGTGCGGCGTACGTTCAGAACAATCTCAACTTCGAGAAGTCGAAAGAGATGGAGAGCGCGCTCAAGGCCATCAAGAAGAAGGTCAAAGGTAAGGACCTCGATGGGTTGAAACGTGCGGTCGACAAGATTTCTGGCCGCGAAACGGACATCCCGGGCTGGATTGAGTGTGTCGAAGATACCGCCAACCGTGTCGGTCTCATTTTCTGCGACGACCTCGGTGCAGCTCGTGAGTACATGGAAGAAGACCCAGACCCAATCTCACAACGCACGATCGACGAGCGTATGCTTGAGCTAGTGAAGTGGTCGGTATCTGAGCAGTACTTGCAGCTTCGTGAGGAGCTTGGAATCAAGCTCGGCTAGAACACCAAGTCATAGAAAATCTTGGCGGCGGAGGCTGTCGCGACCACGACCAAAACGCGGCGAATCCACACCTTCGCGTTGTCTGCCTTGACAGCAAACCGCCCGCCGATGAACGCACCCACTGCCTGTCCTATCGCCATCAATCCACCGAGCGCCCAATCCACCTGGTCGTTCATGGCAAACACTGGCACAGCCGCAATGGTGAAGATTAGCGTGATGAACAGTTTCACCGCGTTCGCGGAGACCGAGTCGTAGCCCGCACCGACCACCATCGCGACCAAGAAGAGCACGCCCACACCGGCTTGGATGAACCCGCCGTAGAGCCCCACACCGAAAAACGCGATGGCCAGCCCAAGGCCAAATGGCTTGGCTTCCGTCGAATCGCGAAGCCACTGTTTGGGCTTCAGCAATACGATGAAGAGCATCAGCACCATCACCGCGCCGATGACCGCTTTCATCGCCGTCTCGCTGAGCTGCACCGCGACTAACGCTCCGACGATTGCGCCGGCCACGACCGGCACAACAAACTTCTGCCAACCATCCAAATTCAGCTGGCCACCTTGTTTGAGGGTCAACAAGCCAACGGTGTTCTGAACCACGATGCCAACGCGGTTGGTACCGTTCGCCACAGTAGGCGGAAGGCCAAGCATCATCAGGGCGGGGAGGGTGATTAACGACCCAGAGCCTGCGAGGGTGTTGATGATACCTGCGACGACCCCAGCCAAGACCGCGATGCCCAAAAGAACGGGATATGGAAAAAGCTCAGCCAAAAATTTGCGGGGTCCAAGAGCCTGTTGAATACTGCATGTAGGTAAACCACCGAAAACAACTTAGAGCAAGCAAAGCCACGGATGGCTAGGAGCTTATTATGCGTACCCTGATGTGTCGCTTCATGGACGAAGCAGAACTCTCGGCTCACCTTAACAATGGCGGATTTGTGTTTCTTTCCGACGACCAGATGGCGTTGGGCAAAGAAGTTCAGATTCAAGTGCTGGTCGCGGATTGCCGCCAGTCAGCCAAGTTCCGCATGATCTTGCTGGAACGTCAGGTGATGACGATGGACAACGGCGAATTCGGCAGTCGGTACGTGTTCAGCTACAAAGCAGACGTCGTTGCTGACGACAAAGTTTGGTTGGATGAATTCGTGGCTCGCGTTGAAACCGCGTCACGCGTCCGCTGGGCTGCCTAATTCGGCCGCCTACTCGCCGAACTGACCGATAAGGAAATCGCTCGACGACGTGCCGTCTGTCGTTGGGGCGTACTCGGTCGGCGCACTTCCAGATAAGAAGTACTCTTCGATACCGCCTTCGCGGGCCAACTTACCCGTCTTCGGGTCGATGTTTGCGGTCACGATGCCGGTCGCAGGCGGCGCAAACTCTTGCGGGTCGGTGCCTTCGAGCGCATTCGACATGTAGTTCAACCAGATTGGGCCAGCGACCTTTCCGCCATATTCTTTGCGGCCGAGCGACTTGTTGTCACTGTGGCCAACCCAGACACCCGTGACCAATTGGGGAACGAAACCGATGAACCAGGCGTCGCGAGCTTCGTTGGTTGTTCCTGTCTTGCCCGCCGCAGGGCGTCCCAGGGCAGCCAGAGACGACGCCGTTCCACCACGCCTCGTGCCGGATGCATCGGTGTATCCGGCGATGACTGAGGTCATTAGGCTGGTTGTGAGGAAAGCGACTTCTTCGCTGATTACACGCTCAGGGCGGATCTTGAATTCTTCGGCTTCTCCACGCAGCGATTCAATACGCGTCACGAAAACTGGTTCTGCGTACATTCCTCCGCTCGCCAGCGTCGCATAGGCGTTGGTGATTTCCATCGCGGAGAGCTCAGTACTACCCATGACCATCGTGAAGTTGTCGACCATCTGGGTTTTGATGCCGAGTCGGTTGGCAAAGTCCTGTGCTTTGTCCAGGCCAAGGTCCTTTAGGATGCGGACGGCGACGACATTGCGGCTTGCACCCAGTGCCTCTCGGATTCGGATGGGGCCGCGCCATTTGCCGTCTGAGTTCTTTGGCGACCACGATTTGCCGCCGGTCAGTTTGAACACCGCGGGGCTGTCCAGGTAGATGGATGCTGGCGTGATGGTCTTGCTCTCGAGCGCCGCGCCGTAGACAAACGGCTTGAACGTCGAGCCTGTCTGGCGTTTGGCTTGCGTCGAGTGGTCGTACTTGTTCGATTCGAAATCGAAGCCACCCACCATCGCGACGACGTGCCGATTGGCCGGGTTGATTGAGACCAATGCGGCCTCAGGCCCTGGTGCGAAGCGGACATAGACACCTTCAGGATTGTTGGCGTCTTGAATTTGGCTTCGGATGACGTGTCCGCGTTGAAGAATCTCTTCAAGTCCTTTGTCTCCGCATTCCTCGCCCATGATACGGGCCTTCGGAATGATCTGCAATTTAGCGTCGGTGTCCCCAACGCCGACAGTCACTTTCATGCCGTCGACCTTCGTGACCACGGCGTCATACATACGGCCGTTCTTGATGCCTCGCTTCTTCACGGACTTCTGAATCTTCTTTCGGAAGTCGGCAATCTTGTCTTCTTTGAGTTTGCGCTTTGGCCGGTAGAGCGTCTGCCGCTCGTCGTATGTTCGCAAGCCTTCGTGTACCGCGCGGTTGGCGTCCTTTTGGTTTTCGATGATGAGTGTCGTGTGGACTCTCAGACCACCACCAAGGAGCTTCTCTTCGCCGTACTTTTCGACGAGGTTCTTGCGCACATGCTCCACAAAATGTGGTGCAGCATCGAGGTGTGGGAACGTTTCAGAGTAGGGGACAACCGAGATTTTGGTTTCCTCGGCTTCGCGATACTCGGCCTCGGTGATGAAGCCTTTCTGCCAAAGTTGTTTCAGCACGTAGGAACGACGCTTCTTGGCGCGCTCTTCATGACGGAACGGGGTAAGGCGCTCCGGTGACTGGGTCAGCCCCGCGAGCAATGCCGCCTCGGCCAATGTCACTTCGGATACGGGTTTACCGAAGTAATTCCAGCTAGCTTCTTCGACGCCGTTGACGCCGTGCCCAAGGTAGATTGTGTTTAGATAGAGATACAGAATGTCTTCTTTGGACAGATTCTTCTCGATCTCTCGGGCCAGGATAATCTCGCGGACCTTGCGAGCGATGCTGCGCTCCGGCGTCAGGATTAGGTTCTTAACGACCTGTTGTGTAATCGTTGACGTTCCTTTGACGCCCGCGTCGTAGCGAACGGCGTAATAGAACGCGCGGACCATGCCGAGGTAGTCGATGCCTTCATGAATCATGAAGTCTGCGTCCTCGGCCGCCATGAATGCATGCTTCAGGTGAACCGGGATTTTGTCTTCTGGGACCACCGTTCGTTTTGCGCCTGGGGTGAAGAACTCGCCGATGACCTCACCGTCGGCCGAATAGATTCTCGACATCTGTGGTGGGTCAAAGTCATCGCGCTTCATCATCTGAGGAAGGTCGCGCCCGAAGTAGTAGAAAATGCCCGCAAGTCCGCCTGCGCCAACGACCGCCAGCACAAGCACAAGGATGATTGTCCACTTCAGGATTTTTTTCATGGATGGCTCGATGCTTCCTTGCTCGGCTCACGGATTGTGAGCACGACGAACAACCGTTCGGATGCGGGAATCCATTCCCAACGCGAGGAGTCTATGCGGGCTGGCGCACGGTTTCAAGCCGACCTAGCGTTGCCAGCGTGAAATGAGGGTGAGCGTCTGCCCATCGACTTCTTGTTCAAGCTTGATGTCGAGTACGTCGCCTCGCTGGCAATACTCAAACTCGGTCCCGGTATCGTGAACGAACATGCTGTCATTAACGGTGTACGTCGATTGCTCTTCCGTTGGCGGGTACAGCTGTGTGCCGCTGCACAGGCAATTGTCGCCTCGACTGCTACAAATGGGCGCCGCTTCCAAGACGTCCACGTCCTGGCAGTTTTCAAATGACCCGCGGTCTGGTGCAATGTCGGCCAGGCATGATTGAGGGAAGATTGCTCGACTTCGCTGGCGAATCGAAAAGTCGCGCCGGCTGAGGTCATCGAACGTCCAAGCGCCAACCAAACCAAACTCGATCAACACCCGGCCGCCACTACACGAATCGATGGATTGCTCTAGCAATTGTGGCGAGCATAACGAGGTCGCCTGCCAGGTTCCTTGAAGGTCTCCGCCACACGCTTTGAATGGTTCGGGGACTTCACAGGTGACAATGACGTCGGTGAAACCTGGAGGTTCTTCAGATCCGCAACCTACCACCAAAAGCAAAACAGGCAGCCAACGTTTCATCGGCGCCTCCGAGTCCAAAACACGCCGATGAGCATCGGCCATACCCAGACTGGTTGGCTACCACCTGTTGTCGAAGAACCGCATGAGATATAGGTGTCGAGATATGGTCGCGTCTGTTTTTCACGCGCAACCGCAACCCATTTGGAGCCACAATAGTCGTTTGCGCTGTTGCATCCTTCTTCGTATGTCACCCATCGATCGAGCATCTCGATGACCGCAACGTTTTCTTCATCGTCGAGGCGGACAGATGCGGTCAACTCCAACGTTGCCTCAACAGCAGCATTGTAGAGGGGCGCAGTTTCGGCTTCGCACCGGTCCATCGACTCGGAATGCGCAATTCCGTCGACGGTCTCATCCAACTCACCACCAATT